>JAZSQB010000016.1:0-78896 GCA_045537695.1 Clostridia bacterium
CTTCCGCTCCTTCGAATCCCATCCTAAAAAATATCCTGCAACAACAAAAGGCATCCACAAAGTGGATGCCTTTTGTTGTTGGCGGAGAAGGAGGGATTCGAACCCTCGCGCCGGTTTCCCGACCTACACCCTTAGCAGGGGCGCCTCTTCGGCCTACTTGAGTACTTCTCCAAACCGAATTATAAAAAAGTATAAAAAATGTGGCGGAGAGGAAGAGATTCGAACTCTTGGTACTTGCGTATCACTGGTTTTCAAGACCAGCTCCTTAAACCACTCGGACACCTCTCCAGATCTACGCAGTTTAAACTCTTCTTCGCAACCGCAGGAATTAGTTTAACATATTTTACCCGCGTTGTCAAGTAAAAATGCAAAAAACGCAAGAAAATTAGCTTTCATCTTATAGACTGATAGTAGCGCACCCCTTTTTTTGCTACAAGAACCATAAGAGAAACGTATTATATATATCATCCGCAAACGCACACAAAAACCGGAACACTTGAACGAGTGTTCCGGTTTTTGTGTTATTTAATTTATTTCGCTTTAATGATATTCCACGCTTCAACATACGGCTCGTTGTCAGAGGTAAACTCCTCACACTTCGCCATTACGTCAGCACTCGGGTACAGACACAGGTCATTGGCCACCTCAGGCGGTAACTGCTTTTTCGCTTCGGCATTTGTGGTAGCGTAAGCACTTGCAATGGCATTTGCCGCAGCTACATCCGGGCGTAGCATAAAGTTAATGAACGCTTCCGCTTCTGCCTTGTGCACGGAATTCTTCGGAATAACGAACGAGTCCACCGCAAGATTACTGCCTTCCTTCGGAATGACAAATTTTAAATTCTCCGGTTGCTCTGCTACAGCGCCGATGCCCTCACCAGGATACACCATCGCCATCGCCGCCGTGCCGCTCATCACCTTTTCAGTCAGCTCGTCTGTACCATAGGCAAGCACGTTTGGCTTTTGTGCGAGCAAGAGATTCTTTGCTTCTTCAATATGCGTCGGGTCGGTGTCATTCATGGAATAGCCGAGCATTTTCAGCGTCAAACCAATGGAGTCGCGCATAGAATCGAGCATACATACCTTGCCGGCATACTTCTCGTCAAAGAGGGCACGCCAGCTGTCGATTTCAGCGCCGCCGGTCTCATCGGTATTATACAAAATACCCACCAAACCTGCCAAATACGGCACAGAATACTTACTTTCCGGGTCATAGCTCGGATTCACGTAAATCGGGTCTACATTTTTAAAGTTCGGGATGTTTGCAAAATCCAGCTCCGCAAGCATATCCTCTGCAATCATCTTTTTAATCATATAATCCGACGGTACAATGACATCATAGGACGCATCGCCGGCATTTTTCACCTTGGCATACATACTTTCATTGTCGTTAAAGGTTGTGTAATCCACGCGGATACCCGTTTCCTCTTCGAACAAATCAATCATATCCTCGTCAATATACTCCCCCCAGTTATAGACGCGGATGGTAACCTTACCATCGTTACCGCAGCCGGCAAACAGGCAAGCCACAAGCGTCAGCATTAAAACTACAGCTATAATCCTTTTCATTTATTTCTCCCCCTCTTTCTGTTTTACACTGCGCTTGTTTACAATGAGCAGCAAAATGAAAATCACGGCAAACATCAAGGTCGAAAGCGCGTTGATGGACGGGTCGTACTTTTTGCTGACCGCATTGTAGATATACACCGACAGATTTTCCGTACGCGAGGTAAAGAAGCTGATGACAAAATCGTCAATCGACAGTGTCACGGCAAACAGAAATCCGGTCACGATGCCGGGCAGAATTTCCGGCAAAATCACCTTACGGTACGCATAAAACGGACCCGCGCCCAAATCGAGCGCCGCCTCATACATATTTTTATTGAGCTGTCCGAGCTTGGGCAGCACGGAAATAATCACGTACGGGATATTAAACGTTATGTGTGAAAGCAAAAGCGATGTTCTGCCGAGCGGGATGCCGATAAACACATATAACAGCATCAACGCGATACCAGTGACGATATCCGGATTGAGCACCGGCAGATTTGTTACCGCCATCACGATGCCCTTCGTGCGCTTGCCCATCGCGTGAATACCGATTGCCGCAAGCGTACCAATGATGGTTGCCACCACGGCGGAAACCAGTGCGATATACAGCGTGGTCTGCAGTGCGCCAAGCATCTGCTCATTTTCAAAGAGCTTTTCATACCATTTAAACGTAAAGCCCTTCCACTGCGCCGTACGGAATTTGGAGTCATTAAACGAATAAATCGCCAGCACCACAATCGGCGCGTACATAAACAGGAAAATCAGGGAAACATAAAGCTTTTTGAGCGCCTTACTCACAAAAGACCGCCTCCTTCACTTTCCTTGTCCGCCTTGGCGGAAATAAACATCGTAATCAAAATCAGCACCATTAAAATCAGCGACATTGTGGAGCCGTAGTTCCAGTTGTCGGCGCGCAGGAACTGATTTTCAATCACGTTACCCATCAGCTGAATTTTGCGTCCGCTTAAGATATCGGAAATCGCAAAGGTGGTGACTGCCGGCATAAACACCATCGAAATGCCGGAATACACGCCCGGCATAGACAGCGGTAGCGTCACCTTAAAAAACACACGCGCCGGCGGTGCGCCCAAATCGTGCGCCGCCTCAATGAGCGAGTGGTCCATTTTCATCAGCACCGAATGAATCGGCAGAATCATAAACGGCAAAAAGTTATACACCATACCGAAAATGATGGAATGCGTGCCGTACAAAAACTCGAACGGTCCGAGACCGATAAAGCCGAGGAGCGTGTTGATGATGCCCTTCGTATCGAGCAAAATCAGCCAGGCATACGTACGCAAAAGCAAATTCATCCACATCGGGATGACTAAAAGCAAAATCAGAAAGCCCTTGTTTTTAAACAAGCTGCCCGACAGATAATATGCCACAGGGTAACCCAAAAGCAGACAAATCACAGTCGCCAGCGCCGCCATCCATATGGAGCGCCAAAGCGCCTGCAGATAGATTTCGTTTGTAAAAAAGTCAGCAAAATTTTCAAGTGAAAACCGCACCGAGCCGTCCGCTTGCTCCACGGTAAAGCCAAAGTACGCCACCAAAAAGAGCGGCACGACAATAAAAAGCACGGCCCACACAAGGTACGGATAGGCAGTAAGCGTCTTTTTCATGCTTATCCCTCCTTGTGCATAATATGGATATCAAAAGGCACAACCTTTAAGCCAACCGTCTCGCCCACGTTGGAGGCAAGCGTCGACTGTACAAGGAAATCAAAGCCGTTGGCTTCAATCACCATTTCATAGTGTACGCCCTTGAAAATGCAGGATTTTACAACGCCGGAAAGCTGCCCTTCACCGGCAGACACGACCTTTAAGTCCTCCGGACGGATGACAACATCCACCGGCTCATCCTTGGCAAAACCGGTGTCCACGCACTCGAATTTCACGCCGCAGAAGCTGACAAGCTTATCTTCGTGCATCACACCGTCAATAATATTCGATTCCCCGATAAAATCGGCAACAAAAGCACACTCCGGCTCATTATAAATATCCTGCGGTGTACCGTTTTGCAGGATATTGCCATCCTTCATAACGATAATCGTATCCGACATCGTCAGCGCTTCTTCCTGGTCATGCGTTACATACACAAACGTGATGCCCAGAGATTTTTGTATATTCTTAAGCTCAATCTGCATTTCCTTGCGCAGCTTTAAATCCAATGCGCCGAGCGGCTCATCTAATAAAAGCACCTTCGGCTCGTTAACGAGGGCGCGCGCAATCGCAACACGTTGCTGCTGACCGCCGGAAAGCGAGTTGATGTCGCGCTTTTCATAGCCGGAAAGGTTAATCATTTTGAGCATACGGGTCACCTTTTCCGTGATTTCGCTCTCCTTCATTTTCTTTAAATGCAGACCGAAGGCAATGTTATCAAAAACATTCATATGCGGAAAAAGAGCGTACTTTTGAAACACGGTATTGAGACTGCGCTTATAGGGCGGCAAATCCGTAATATCCGTGTCATTATAATACACTCTTCCTGATGAAGGCGTCTCAAAACCGCCGATGATGCGCAGCGTCGTTGTTTTGCCGCAACCGGACGGACCAAGCAGCGTCACAAAAGAGCTGCCGTCGATTGAGAGGCTCAGATTATTCAATACTTCGGTATTTCCGAAATTTTTAGATACGTTTTCGAGACGTATAATCTTAGACATTTATCAATCCCCTGTCTTACTGCCTGCATGGCGTTTGTGTTTAACCATTTTTTCGCAGGCTGTATATTCGCGCGTACTCCGCAGAATACGACAAATATCATTATACATCTTTTTTTGAAAAAGTCAATGGATTTTGGGAAAATAGAACAGAATAAAACCTTTCCCTTGTATACAAATTGCTGCATATATTATTTTTAGAAGCCCATGGTCTTTGGCTCCGCAAAATTCAGACCTCAACCAGAGTCGCAAGTACAGCTTGCTTTCCGCTTTAGCTATAAATATGCCACGACCTATTTTCTTACATATAGAAAAAAACGGGACGTTTATAAACATCCCCTACAAAACATTGTATTTATGTGCATAACACAAACTCGTTTTCACACATCTTCTCATGGCGCAAGTCCATATCCTATAGTACCATATAAGCGCACGCAAGGACGATTGGTCTTTTACTGCAGATTTTCAATTTGCCAATCAATCGGCGCAAGACCGTTTTGCGCCAAAAACGCATTGGCTTTGGAAAAATGCTTACAACCAAAAAAACCGCGGCTCGCCGAAAGCGGCGACGGATGCGGTGCTTCGAGCACCTTCTGCATTGGATTGTTGATACGTGCTGCCTTGGCACGTGCATTTGCACCCCACAAAAGATACACCACGGGCGCCACTTTTTTGTTTAAATGTGCAATAATCGTATCCGTCAGGATTTGCCAGCCAATTTTCTGATGCGAATTTGCCTCGCCCTGCCGCACGGTCAGCGAGGTGTTTAATAAAAGTACGCCCTGCTTTGCCCATTTTTCCAAAAAGCCGTTGTCCGGTATATAACAGCCGAGGTCATTTTTCAGTTCCTTATACATATTGAGCAGTGACGGTGGAATGGCAATGCCCTTCTGCACGGAAAAGGCAAGTCCGTGCGCCTGCCCCGGTCCATGATATGGGTCCTGTCCAAGAATCACTATCTTGGTGTCGGCATAGCTTGTCAGCTTGAGCGCATTGAAAATGGAATACATATCCGGATACACCGTGGCACGCTTGTATTCCTGCGCTAAAAATGCACGCAGATTCTGATAATATTCTTTTTCAAATTCCCCTTCTAAAACCTCGTCCCAGTCATTACCGATTTGTACCATTGTTTTTCACCTCAAAGCAAATTGTATACCTCTTTATTTAAGAGAATATACGCATTCTGAATCTGCGGGTCAGCAAATTTATAATAGCGCTCGTTACGCAGAGCGTTGGCAATACTCTGACTGACCTCCTCAAGCGGCACATACTCCGTAAAGCGGTCAGTCACCAGGATAATGTGATACCCAAGCTCGCTTTCCACAATGCCGCTCATCTCGTCTGGTTGGAGCGCAAACGACGCCTTTTCAAAAGCGTTTACCATTTCGCCGAGCGTAAAGGTGTACCCCTCTGGGAATTCTTTTAGCCCCATATCCTCGGAATATTGGTGCATCAAGGTATCAAAATCCGCATCGCCGCGCTCTATGGCACACAGCACGTCCTCCGCCGTTTCCTTTTTCTCTTTTTGCACGCTTTGTGCAAGCGGATAACCACTGTCATCCGTGGTGGCAAAGAAAATCTGCTTTGCAGTCACCTTCGGCGTGGAATACAACACAATATTTTGATAATAATAATCAATAATATCCATTTCCGTTACCGGGTCGATAATAATATCCGTCAGTTTGTCCTTTAAGTACGCCGTTTCCTGCATCCAGTAATAAAAATCGTATGTAATACCGATGGAGGCCAGCTTTTTCACAAAGCTGTCCATTCCGCCAAAATTGTTGGCATAAATTGCAATTTTTTCCTCAATCTTGTTTTTATCCACACCGTCTACACGAATGCCGGCATCAAGCGCATACTGATGTACAATCACATTGGCAATGGTTTCCTGCTTGACGAATTCTTTAAATTCCGCATAGGTCGCTTCGTCCATTTCGTCGAGTTCGAGATTGTATTTAAACCAATTCATCATCTGCTTAAACGTGCTCACGCGCACCGCCTCGCCGTTGACAAGAAACGCAACCTCCTTGCTCATCAAAAGCGACTGCTCCAAATCCTGCACGGTGACAGTCTTGGTCACATCATCGTAATCGACGTGCATCCCGAGCTTTTCCGAATATTTGCGCAACGGCACATAGGTTCTGCCGTTGTATACAAAATGGTCCATCGGCGTCGCTTCGCCGTTTAACATAAGCGTCAGCTGTCCCCAAAGTACATCAATGCTCGTCGTCAACGTATCGGCAAACGCCGGCACTGCAAAAAATAACGAAGCGCAAAGTAATCCTATGATAAATCCCCGTAGGGTTTGATTCGCAAAAAACCTTTTTTTCATAGTAGACACCTCCAATTATAGTATAACATACATTCTCAGCTGTGAAAAGTGGTTTATTAGGCACAAAACGGCAAACCCCTTGCGTCCGTTGACTTTACAGGTATTCTAACATTTTAATTACAGCCCTTTTTCCCGAAAGTGTAAAGCAAATCACTTGCATTTTGAAGTTTTATGTAAACCATTCGTGTGTGGATAACTTTTTGTTGTTTTGGAGATTTTATGTGGAAAACTATGTGCAAATGTGATAAACTTCGCAAAATCCGTATGTAGAACATATGTTTTTTGTGTAAAACCTCGTGGATAAGTGTATAGGCGCATTTTACTTTTTCCCAAATATTCATTTTTATGTAAACCAATATCGTGTAAAAATCCGGACACACTAACCCTTGACAAAACGCAAAATTGGTATATAATAGTATATGATAGATTAGGATTATTGTCCGAAACAATAGGTTTATTATCAGTATTGGAGGATATAGAATGGCAAATTTCTTTCTGTCTAAATTTAAAAATATGTTCGGTATGTCCACGGATATTGGTATTGACTTAGGTACCGCTTCCGTTTTGGTGCACGTGAAGGACAAGGGTATTGTACTGTGCGAGCCGAGCGTAGTTGCCATTGACAAAGGCACCGGCAAGCTTTATGCCGTTGGTACAGAAGCACAGAAAATGCTTGGTCGTACACCAGGCAACATCACCGCCGTGCGCCCAATGCGCGAAGGCGTGATTTCGGACTACTCCACAACAGAAATGATGCTAAAATACTTCATCCGCAAGGTAACGAAAAATCGTCTCTTCAAACCGAGGGTTATGATTTGTGTACCGAGCGGCGTAACGGAAGTAGAAGAAAGGGCTGTCATTGACGCTGCAATGCAGGCAGGCGGCAGACAGGTATACTTAATCGAAGAACCGATTGCGGCAGCCATTGGTGCCGGCATCGATATTTCCCGTGCCTGTGGCAGTATGATTGTAGATATCGGCGGCGGTACAAGTGACATTGCCGTGATTTCTCTTGGCGGTATTGTGGTAAGCACCTCTATTAAGGTGGCGGGTGACAAATTTGACGATGCAATTGTGCGCTTCATCCGTAAAAAGTTCAATGCCGTTATCGGTGACCGCACAGCTGAAGAGCTCAAAAAGGAAATCGGTAGCGTATATCCGCAGGGCAAGGAAACCTTTATGGAAGTCCGCGGTCGTTCGCTTTTGACCGGTCTTCCACAGAGCATCAACGTATCGAGCGAAGACATTCGCGATGCGTTGGACGAAGTGGCTGTACAAATTGTAGATGCCGTGCACTCCGTGCTTGAGCGTACACCGCCGGAACTGGTCGGCGATATTGCCGAAAACGGTATTGTGATGACCGGCGGCGGCGCAATGATTGAAGGGCTCGACAAGCTTTTGATGGAAAAAACCGGCATTCACGTATATCTCGCCGATGACCCGCTCTCCTGCGTAGCAAAAGGCACAGGCGCATCGCTCGATAACCTACACGTATTGCGTGATAAGGGGTCGTATATGTACGACTTGGATAAATAAAAGTGGACTGCAAAACCTGATTTTGCTACTTCCTTTATAAGAACACAAAAAGGACTGTAAAAACAAATGTTTTTCAGTCCTTTTTATCGCCTATTCTACATCGCGAAAGACAGCGTCCCCCGACGGAACGATATATTTATATCTCAATTTTCCCTTTTATCAACCCTTGTAATGCATTTTCAAATGCCGAATCCTCTGACTTTGCGCGTTTTTTCGGACCGCGGACGCGCTCCCCTGCCATACGCGCTTTTTTCGCACTGTAGCGGGAATACAAAAGTGCATCTATATTTTCCGCTGTATACACCATACCGCTCTGGTGCAAAACATGTGCACCCTTACCTAGACACATCGCCGCCAGACCATAGTCCTGCGTAATTACAATATCGCCGCGCTGCAGCTGATTGACCATATAAAAATCCACACTGTCTGCGCCGGTAGAAACCGTTACAGTCTCTACGCCATCTAAGGAAAACTGATGCGCGCTGTCGCAGTAGACAACACATATTATGTTGTGCGCCTTTGCAATCGCGGCAGCAAGTCGTACCACTGGACAACCATCCGCATCAATTAAAATTCGCATAAAATCACCTTGCAATCCTATTATACCGCGCTTTCCACTCCCCGGAAGGCTTCGATTTTTTATTCGATACTCCGCAAAGCTATCAATACCGGATTTCTATTAAAAAATATAATAAAAAACAAAGAAGTTTTTAAGTCGCAGTCTGCGCAAAAGACAGACAAACCGCAGGCTCCCTGTTTACACTTGACACTTCTGCCTTTTGGGGCGCTCGTAAAAGCAAATTTCACCGATTTGCATACTACCTGATAATTTCACAGGTAGCATAGCTAAAATTGAAAATGTGCGCCTGCAGCTGCTATAAAAATTGTATCCTTTATAATACCCCTACAAGACAAACCATTTTCAAACCTTACTTTTATAGCTTCAATCACTCTATACGACTTTAGCCCAATTTTTTGCTACTTATATTGTAAGCATAACAAAAAAAAATTGTCAACCACTTAGCAGAAAATATAATTTTAATAATTTTATGTTGCTTTTAACACTATTTTGGAATATAATATAGCATATGGATTTTTCAGGAAAAACTCCATAGCGCCCTTGGCGCTATCGCAGTCTTTCGACTGCATATGCCTATGGACGGCGTCGCAAAAATGCCCTTGCAAGCAAGCATTTTTGTTCCTGGTAAAATATAGCGTATGGATTTTTAAGAAGTAAGGACTGATATTATGGTTTATAATAATATTTTAGAAGCCATCGGCAACACGCCGATGATTAAACTGCAACATATGGCAGACCCGGACGGCGCAGATATTTATGTGAAGTTCGAGGGTCTCAATGTCGGCGGCTCAATCAAAACCCGCACCGCTTACAATATGATTTGTGAAGCGGAGAAGCAGGGCATCATACATAAAGATACTATCATTGTAGAACCGACCAGCGGCAATCAGGGCATTGGTCTTGCCCTTGTAGGTGCTGTGCGCGGTTATAAAACAAAAATCATTATGCCCGACTCTGTCAGCGAAGAGCGCAGAAAGCTTGTAAACCACTATGGTGCAGAAGTTATTTTAGTGCACGATGCCGGCAATATCGGTGCCTGTATCGAAGAATGTGTAAGCTTGGCGCTGAAGATGAAGGCAGAAGACAAAAACGTATTTGTGCCACAGCAGTTTGAAAATCCCGCAAACCCGGCAATTCAAAGAAGCCAGACCGCCAAGGAAATTTTAGACGCGGTTGACGGTCCGATTCATGGGTTCTGCTCCGGCATCGGCACGGGCGGTACCATCACCGGCATCGGTGAGGCACTCAAAGAAAAGAATCCGGACATTACCATCTGGGCAGTAGAGCCGGAGGATGCGGCCATTTTGTCCGGCGGCTCCATCGGTACGCATCTGCAAATGGGTATCGGCGACGGTCTGATTCCGGAAATCTTGAATTGCGAAATTTACAATGACATTTGCATCATCAAGGATGAAGAAGCCATCTCTACATCCAAAGCGCTCGCCTCCAAGGAAGGCATTTTGTGCGGCATCAGCAGCGGTACAAATGTTGCGGCGGCAATCAAGCTTGCCAAAAAACTCGGCAAGGGCAAAACCGTCGTTACCGTTTTACCGGATACGGCAGAACGTTATTTCTCCACACCGTTATTCGGATAATTTTAAGCTTTCGCGGGAACGCTATACCTGCGAAAGCTTTTTAGCGTCTTATACAAAAATATTTTTTTGCGGAATTTAAATTTTTTGCATTTGCACTATTGAATATTTTGCCAAAAAGTGCTAAAATATAGCATGGATTTATTTTTTAATTTATTATAGAAAGAAGCGCTGACCTATGAATAAAAATGAAAGAAGAGTCGGCACGGTATCGAGAGGTATTCGCTGCCCTATCATCCGCGAGGGAGATGACCTGGCTAAAATCGTTGCAGACAGCGTATTGGAAGCTGCGCAGTACGAAGGATTTGAACTGCGTGACCGCGATGTAATTTCCGTAACAGAATCCATCGTTGCGCGTGCACAAGGTAACTATGCATCGGTAAACAACATCGCTGAAGACGTCCGCACCAAGCTCGGTGGCGGCACTGTGGGTGTTATCTTCCCGATTCTTTCCCGTAACCGTTTTGCAATTTGCCTTCGTGGTATTGCAAAGGGCGCAAAGAAAATTGTTTTGATGCTCAGCTATCCGTCCGATGAGGTTGGTAACGCACTCATCAGTATGGATAAAATCGACGAGTCCGGCGTAAATCCGTTCTCCGATGTGCTTTCCGAAGCAAAATACCGCGAGCTGTTCGGCGAAAATGTGCATGAATTCACCGGTGTTGACTATGTGAAATACTACGGTGACCTCATCCGCGAATGCGGCGCAGAAGCAGAAATCATTTTTGCAAATCAGCCGAAGGCAATTTTAGATTACACAGACCACGTCATCAACTGTGATATCCACACACGCGCACGCACAAAGCGTATTCTGCTCGCCGCAGGCGCAAAAGTGGTTTGCAGCCTGGATGATATCATGAACGCACCGATTAACGACAGCGGCTGTAACGAAAAGTACGGTCTGCTCGGTTCGAATAAATCGACCGAAGATACCGTCAAGCTGTTCCCGCGCGAGTGTAAGCCGCTTGTACTGGATATTCAGAAGCGCATCATGGATGCAACCGGCAAGCACGTGGAAGTTATGGTTTACGGCGACGGTGCATTCAAAGACCCGCAGGGCAAAATCTGGGAGCTGGCTGACCCTGTAGTTTCGCCGGCATTTACCGACGGTTTGATCGGCACACCGAACGAATTGAAGCTGAAGTATCTTGCAGACAATGACTTTAAAGACCTTTCCGGCGAAGCACTCAAAAATGCCATTTCCGAAAGTATCCGTAAAAAGGGCGACAATCTGGTAGGCAACATGGCGTCCCAGGGTACAACCCCGCGTCAGTTGACCGACTTAATCGGTTCTCTCTGTGACCTGACCAGCGGCTCCGGCGATAAGGGTACTCCGGTCGTTTTAGTACAGGGTTATTTTGACAACTATACAATGTAATCTGAGGGGGATAAACAAATGAACAACGTACGTCCTGAAACAATGGAAAGAATTACAACCAAAGCACTTGCGGAAGCTTTTATCGAAGAGCAGGTAGCTGAAGTGCGTGCGCAGGTTGGCGATAAAAAAGTATTACTCGCGCTCTCCGGCGGTGTAGACTCGTCGGTTGTTGCAGCGCTTTTGATTAAAGCCATCGGCAAACAGCTCGTTTGCGTGCATGTAAACCACGGTTTGATGCGCAAGGGCGAAAGCGAACAGGTAATTGAAGTATTTGGTAAAGAATTAGATGCAAACCTCATTTATGTCGATGCAACTGACCGTTTCTTAGACCTCTTAGCAGGCGAAGCTGATCCGGAAAAGAAAAGAAAAATCATCGGCGGAGAATTTATCAAAGTGTTTGATGAAGAGGCCGCAAAGCTGACAGACGTTTCCTTCCTCGCGCAGGGCACAATTTATCCGGATATTCTGGAAAGCCACGGCGTAAAAGCGCATCACAACGTAGGCGGTCTGCCGGAAGATATGGAAATGGAGCTCGTAGAGCCGATTAAGCTTTTATACAAAGACGAAGTTCGCGTTGTCGGCAGCGCACTCGGTTTGCCGGATGAAATGGTATACCGTCAGCCGTTCCCGGGTCCGGGTCTCGGCGTTCGTTGCCTCGGCGCAATCACACGCGACAGACTTGCAGCACTGCGCGAAGCGGATGCAATCCTGCGCGAAGAGTTTGACAACTGCGGTCTTGCAGGCAAAGTATGGCAGTACTTCATCGCCGTGCCGGATTTCACTTCCGTGGGCGTAAAGGATGACAAGCGTTACATGGGCTGGCCGGCAATCATCCGCGCAGTCAACACTGTAGACGCCATGAGCGCAACCATCGAAGAAATCCCGTACGAGGTGCTCCACCGCATTACTGACAGAATCACCAAAGAAGTACCGGGCATCAACCGCGTGCTGCTTGATTTGACACCAAAGCCAATCGGCACGATCGAGTGGGAATGACGAATTGCGGAGTGAAAACAGCATAACCACGCCGTTTTCGGGCGTTTTCAAATGAAAATGGCAACGATTTGGCAACATTAAATACTAATAATGAAGAGCTAACTGATTTTGATGTCAGTTAGCTCTTTTATTATAATTCAAATTCATCTTCAGGGTAGAATTCTGTTCCCGACACTTCGCGATAAAATGCCGCATACGCTGCCTGCTTATATGGTGTCAGCCACAAATGACCGATACCCAAAGCAAGCGTTGCAAGAATATCCCAACCGATGAAGCTGAACTGCAAACAGAAGAATCTGAAGCGGTTGCCCACCATCATTGATTTTGATTGTGTTATTGCCTCGTCTGCAGTAAGTTCAGGATGCTCTGCGAGTATGTAATCTGTCATTGCATAACTAAACCCTGCAACGATGCCCGGAAGGATAAATAAAAGCGACCAAAGGAAAACATAGAACGTACGAAGGAACCTTGCAAGCGTTGTTGTTTTCCAGTATGCAAAATATGCAAATACGGTTTCAAATGCAGCGTTTTTCTGATCCACAAGGTTAAGATTAAACTTGGCATAGCCAATGCCTATAATACTACCCAATACGAAATAGACTACAGCCATAAAGAGTGCTGCAATCATTATAAAGCCAAGGCTTCCTATGATAAATGCACCGACACTTGAATTTATGCCATCATTTGTTCCGAGCTGATATATCGTCTGTCCGGCCAAATTGAAATTCATGCTTATATTTGACGCGTCAATGTTTACCTTGAATTCGGGACCATTGCCTGCAATTCCACCGAGAATGGAGACAACAAGACCGACTGCAATTGCAATAAGCCATCTGTTTTTTAAAGCATTTCTTGCGATTCTTCTGAAATCTTCTGCTATTTTCATATCCGATCTCCTTCCTTTTTCAATTCTCTGTCTATTGTCCGTTTTTACTAATTTTGTTCATAAATTGTATCGTCTTTTAAAATTCTGAAAATATTTTAGAAATTTCTTGCTAAAATGGAGCACGGTTTATCGAGCGTAATTTCTCCGCCGTCGACCGTCGTAACAATACCGCCGGCCTCGCGCACCAAAAGCGTGCCCGCCGCATAATCCCACGGTGAGAGCTCCAACTCAAAAAACAATTCCGCTCTACCGCAGGCAATGGAGGTAAAATCAATGACAGCGGCACCGCTTCTGCGAATATCCAGCGCCTTTTGACAGTAATCGTATGCCATCTCAAAGGACTGCTTTGAAAGCGTCGCATTGTACGGCGAAGTCCCAAACAGCACAATTCCATTCTCCAAAGGCTGCTTAGAGACAAAAATGCGCTTCCCATTACAAAATGCCCCTTTACCGCGCTGCGCCGTAAATAGCTCATCCGTATACGGGTTATAAATCACCGCAAGCTGCAGCTCTCCATCCTCTGTCATCGCAACAGAAATCGCACTCATATGGTAATCCTTAATAAAGTTTGTCGTGCCATCAATCGGATCAACGATAAAGCATTTCCCCTGCTCGCGAAACGCACTTTGCTCTCCTTCTTCGCCAACAAAGCTCGCCTTCGGACAAATATGCAGAAGCCCGATGCGCAAACGCTCCTGCACCATTCTGTCATACTCGGTCACAAAGTTAGCAATACCAACTTTGCTGTCTATATCCATACCATCTCTGTCTGCTTGCAACACAATGCAGCCGCACGTCTTTACCAAAGCGCTGATTTTTGAAAGTAACTGTTCCATAATTCCCTCTTATAAATCCAATTTCAAATCGTTTTCTTTAATCCAACCGATTTTGCGGCTCAACTGACCGAATATACAACATAAAACAGCCGGCAAAAGAATATGGGTCACCAACATACCAACCCAATGCATCGACGTAATGGCAATCCCGTCACTAACCCAACCGGTATACATGCCGATTTGACCGACAAGCCCACAAGTACCCATACCGGAAGAAACCGGCACGCCGTTCATTTCTAATTTGAAAATACAGGTCGATACCGGACCCGTAATCGCCGATGTCAGAATCGGCGCAATCCAAATGCACGGATTTTTGACAATGTTTCCCATCTGCAACATACTTGTGCCTATACCCTGCGCCAACAAGCCACCCCAGCGGTTTTCCTTAAAACTCATAACGGCAAAGCCAACCATCTGCGCACAGCACCCCGCAAGCGCCGCACCGCCTGCTAATCCGGTCAAACCAATTGCCGCACAAATTGCCGCACTGGAAATCGGCAAAGTAAGCGCAATACCAACCACGACAGAAATGATAATACCCATCCAGAATGGCTGTAAAACTGTTGCCCATTCAATAAAATCACCCACTGCCCCAGCTGCTTTGCCAATCGGCGCTGCAATCAGCATTGCAAGCAGTATACCAGAGCAAATCGTCACAATCGGCGTCACCAAAATATCCAGTTTTGTTTCCTTGCTGACCATTTTACCAAGCTCAGCCGCCACAATGACAATTACCAAAACCGCAAGTGCACCGCCCGCGCCGCCAAGCGCATTGGATGCATAACCAACCGCCGTTAAGGAAAACAAAACAAGTGGCGGACACTTTAAAGCATAGCCAATCGCAATCGCCATCGCACTGCCCTGCACGCTTTTTGCATATGTACCGATTTCATCCAACACGGTAATCCCGAATTGTTGACCAACTGTGGACAATATCGTACCGATTAAGAGCGAAGCAAACAAGCCCTGTGCCATTGCACTCAGCGCATCAATAAAATATCGCTTCGCAGAAAACTCAATATCTTTTCTTTTTAAAAATGCTTTAAATTTATTCATCTTTCTCCCTCCCACAATGCACTATTATACGCACTTTTTCTGCACTTGTCAACAAAAAGTTTACACAAAACTTTACATATATAAAATATGTAAACTATTGAAAAAGTACATACAAAATGCTATACTGATAAAAAAGAAATGCGGAGGACATTATGAAAGTAGAAAACAGGCGTCAAAAAATTCTAAATTTTCTCGCTACAGCCAACGGCGTTACAAGCGCCTCCCTTTTGGCGCAAATCTTCGGTGTCAGCCGACAAATTATTGTAAAAGATATCGCGCAATTACGCGCTCAAGGCTATACCATCGCCTCGTTGGCACGCGGCTATGTACTTTCAGAGCGCCCGCTATGTACGCGTGTATTTAAAGTGTTGCACACCGATGAAGATGTGGAAAAAGAACTACATTTAATTGTAGATTTAGGCGGTGAGATACAGGATGTATTCATATGCCACAAATTTTATAATCAGCTACGCGCACCAATGCACATCAAGACACGTCGCGATGTGGCTCACTTTTTGAAAAATATAGCGGAGGGCAACTCCAGCCTTCTCAAGAACGTAACCGCGGGCTATCACTATCATACCATCGTTGCCGACAACGAAACTGCACTCGACGAAATAGAAAGTGCATTGCATGCTGCTGGTTTTTTAGCCCCTCTGCAAGAATTTGAGCCTATAGAGATATTGAACAAAAAAGAACGGTAGTTAATTTCAACTACCGTTCTTTCTTAGCTATTTTTTCTTTGTTGTCTTTTTGGCAGGTTTCTTTTCTTCTGCCTTTTTCTCCGTTGTAACCTTTGCTGTATCTTTCTTTTCAGCTTTTTTCTCCGCTTTCTTTGCCACAGGCTTCTTTAAAATTGCCTGCACCGCTGCAACATCCGCCGGATTGCCATAAACGGTTACCTTGCCTTCATTGATTGCCTTTTCCAAGCCAATTCTGGATGAAAACACTTTCTTGATTTCCGTCGAAAGACCGATAATTTCCGATGTCCGGTCTATATAGTCATACGGCTCCACGGAAAAAACACCATCTATATTGGCAATATAAAAAATGCCGCCACAATCTTCATCCGTCATATTTACCTGCATTGCAAATTGTCCGGAAAGCTCTTTCAAATTCGCATCTGCAAACTTATCTTTAAACTCTTGAAACTTCTTTTCAAAAATCATTTCATTCGCCTCCTTATACTATTATTATATATTTTCTTCTGCAATCTGTCAATCTGCTTTCAGATGCCTTTTTCCGGCAAATTTTTTCCGCAAACACCAAACAAATCCAATACCCGTCATAGAACTCAGCGTATCTAAAACCACATCTGTCCAAAGCGGTCCGCGTCCCGGAACAAATGCCTGATGCACTTCATCGCTAACGGCATAGAAAAAGCAAAAAAGAATTGCCCAAAGCGCCGGTTTTCGCCTCACACTGCTTCGCATAGAGCAAGCAGTGGAAAGACCCAGGCAAGCATATAAAAATGCGTGAGCGCACTTGCGTACAAATTTGTGCAGCAGCGCAGATTCCGCATAGCGATGCAAGCCAAGGCACCGCAATACAGACGAAAACCATCCACGCACATTCATACTCAAATCGGAAGATGCCGCTTTGCTCTGCGCCGAAAGGAAAAATATAACCAACATAATGCCCACCGTAAGACCCCAGAGCAAAAGCCTTTTTTTCTCAAGCCTTCTCATCGTACATATAGCGAAAGCATACCGTAAATCAGCTTTGCTGCCTCCTGGCGTGTTGCGTGGTTGTTCGGATGGAAATTGCCCAAATTGTCACCCTGAATAATGCGCAAAGACACAAGCGCACGCACTGCCGACTGCGCATATTCTGCAATTGTTTGCGCATCATTAAACAAAATCTCCTGCGCATCGCCTTGCTGCGGCAAGTGCATCTTGACAAGCATTTCATACAAAATTTTGCACATATCCTGGCGTGTAATCGGCTCGCCTACGCCAAAGCGTACAGCACTTACGCCATTCACAATACCGTGCTGCTTTGCAGTGGCAACATACGGTGCATACCACGCATCTGCCGCTACATCGGCAAACCCGGATTGCAGCGTTTTGTCCGTTAAACCAAACAGCTCTACAACCAACTTGACAAATTCTTCGCGTGTAATCTTCGCTTCCGGATCAAAAATACCCTCTGCCTTACCAGAAATAATGCCGCGATGATACAAAGACTCAATATACTGCTTTCCCCAACCGTTTGCATCTGTAAAATACGCCGGCACCGCATGTAGATTATATGTTCCCATCTGCTCCAGACGGCAATACAAATAACCGTCTGCATAGGTTGTATACTTCACCGGTATGCCTTCGGCATACAGCATAGCATTTTCCGCATGAACCGGAATCGCAATTTTTATTTGTCCGCCTGGTGCTTTATCCGGTGCCAAAACGCCGTTTTTATAATATGCAACCTCTATAATGTCGCCGGAAGCTGCATCTGTCTGCAGCACGGTAAAAGCATAGCCATTCCGTAAATCAGTTGCTTCTTCTTTTTCTGCACCAGGGCCACTTGCAGTTCCCGAACCAGTTTCTACACCCGACATACCATTGGTTGCATAAAGCCCAATCTCCTTCAATGCACGTTTTAGCGACTGTTTTTCCGCAGATGTAAATTTTTCATTTAAGTCCTTTGCCAGCTTTTCCGGTAGCATTTCTTCCGGCGCATCCGGAAACGCCTGTATCATACCGGAAAGCAGCGGGCTGATTTTCCCCTGTTTAAAATCAGTGGCATTCGCATCCGTCAAAAGCGCCCCACCGTTGAGCGCCGGTAAAATACCCACAAAACGCGCCAAAACCGGCACCGTGATTTTATCTTCGCAGCAAAGTTGTTCTAATCCGGGATATGTCTCAAACGCATCCTGCAAAAGCAAGGACAAGGTTCGTTCCGTTTCTGCAGTCAACGCCATACCTTCTCGCTTCTGAAATCCCTCTAAATACTGACTGCGCAATTTTTCCGGTACTTTACGCATTTGGGCAACCAAGGTCAGTGCCGTTTCCTGGTCGATCATCCGAAATACCGGATGTAGCAACGTATTATAAAATGAATTTGAGTGCGGATCATAATTTAAAATTAAATCCCTTGCCAAATCCAAACCACTGTCTGTCAAAAGCAGTGGTAACGCAATGGAAACTAAATTCTCACGATCCGCTGCTGTGTAGGTAAGTAGACTATCTATGGCCGACTGCGCTTTTTTTTCAAAAGCACAACCGCCAACTATACCGAAAGCAAGCACAAAACACAACAAAATACAAATACTTTTCTTCACGCGCTTTTCCCCTTTCTATTACTCCTGTTGAAAAATAGGTTTTGAGCTATGCCCAAAACCTATTTTATTAACAAATATGTTAAATCATTTCAAAATGCCCAATCTGTAAAGCGTGTTATACAGCATAACCGCAGCTTCCGCTCTGGTAACATCATTTTGCGGACGGAAAGTTTCATCCGGATAGCCGTTGATAATGCCATAATTTACAAGATTTTCAACATCTGCGATAAACCAATCAGCAATCGTATGATGGTCGTCAAAAGCTGCATCCTTCTTTAAGCCGGCAGTGCCCATAATTCTGGAGAACAGTGCAGAAATTTCCTCACGTGTCAAAATCTGCTGCGGAGCAAAATGGCCTTCGCCATAACCTTTGTAGACGCCCATCTCTGCAAGCTTATACACTGCATCTACTGCGTACGGCTGGATTGTATTATGGTCGCTAAACACTGCAGGGTTTTCTGCTTTCTGACCCTCTACGCCAAGCACTCTTGCCAAAATAACTGCCATTTCCTCACGAGTTACGCCAAAATCCGGCTCGTAATTTGTTGCACTGTGTCCGCGCAGGAAACCTGCTGTTGCAAGAACATCTACATAGTCCTTTGCCCAGTGGTCTGTCACATCGTCAAAAGTGGTTTTCTGCGCAGGAATTGCGGTTGTCGTGCCATTCACAGTTACGAAACCTGTCTTGCTCGGTGCCGGAATGTCCGGATACTTATTCGGTGTCGGCGGCGGGAACGTACCTGTGCCCGCGCCTGCGCCAGTTCCGGCACCTGTGCCTGTACCAGTACCTGTACCGGTGCCTGTACCGCCTTCGTCCGGATCCGGAACGACAATTGTACCCTGCTGCTTAAGCTTAAACGAATTGATTGATTTTAACGTTTCAGCAAAATCGCGCTTATCAATGTTGTCATCCGCATTGATAATCTCACAGAAGCGTGCCATAACGTCTTCTGCCGAAGTTACTGTTGTGCCATTGATTTCCTCAAAATCTTCAGACTCAACTATCCATTCTTGAAGGTTGTTCTTGAAGGTTGTATTTGTAAAACCATAGAACTTATAGTCATAATTCGGGTCTGCTGGATCTGCAGTAAATACAACCAAATCGCGAAGGTTATACAACATCTGATAGAATACTGCATCTGTTAAACCATCGGTCACATAAACAGAACCTTCTCCACCAAACAGATAGCTGCAAAGAGCTGCATTGCCGGCTGCATAAACTGCTCCCGCATCATAACCTGCAAAGCCCACACGATCATGCCAATTTTCAACGGCAGTTCTTCTTATATCCGTCGGAACACATTTCAGCATAGTAAGATAAAACTTAAGTGCCTGCTTCTCCGTATCAGAAACACCGTAAGCATCGATGAAGTCACGGATAAGCTCGCTGACTCCACTTTGGTTATCCACCAAACCAATTAAGGTATCCATACCGGCATCCGTAGAAACATACACCTCGATGAAATCATAAATAATTTTTCTCTGCTCCTGTGTTTTGCTGTCCATAAAGACTTTTACACTGTCCAAAGTGTCTTTGAAACCTGCGTCGGATACAGTCACATTTGCACTTACACCCATGCAACAGCAACTCAGCAACATCAAAAGGCTTAACATAACGGCAATTATTTTTTTCGTCATATTCCCATCTCCTTTAAATATATATGTTTTTAATAATATTTTACGCATAAACCTTACTGCCCGCTTCCGGATTTGCAACGTCTTTTTCAGATACTGTCTCCTCTTTGGTATCCTTAAGCGGCATATTTTTATACGTTGGTACCACTTCTGCCAATTTATCCTTAATTTGTTGTGCATCTCCCTGGTAAGCACTTGTTTGCAGGCTATCCAATTGTGCACACAGATTTTTCCAATCCATCGTCATCGGCTTTGCTACAAATATTTTCTCATTCACAGTAGCACGAAGCCCCTCTTCATTCATCAAAAGCTCTTCATACAACTTCTCACCCGGACGAAGGCCCGTGATAATAATCGGAATATCGCGACCGACTTCCAAGCCGGAAAGCTGTATCAAATTCACAGCCAAATCATAAATCTTTACCGGCTGCCCCATATCCAGAATAAAAATCTCTCCACCCTTCGCGTAAGATGCAGCCTCTAATATCAAACTCACTGCCTCCGGTATGGTCATAAAAAATCTTGTAACTTCTTTATGGGTCAGTGTAATCGGGCTGCGTTCAGCAATCTGTTTTTTAAACAATGGTACAACGCTACCATTTGAGCCAAGCACATTACCAAAACGCACCGCAACAAATTCTGTCTTGCTTATCGAGCTAATGGACTGAATAATCATTTCACATACACGCTTTGTCGCACCCATGACATTGGTCGGATTAACGGCCTTATCTGTAGATACCAGCACAAAACGCTCTGTGCCGTATTTATCGGCTGCTGTAGCAACATTATACGTGCCCATCACATTATTTTTAATGGCTTCCGACGGGTCATGCTCCATCAGCGGCACATGCTTGTGCGCTGCTGCATGGAATACGATTTGCGGACGAATCGCTTCAAAAAGCGAATCAATTCTTTCTTTATCGCGTACACTTGCAATCAACACTTCAAACGAAGCATTCGGCATTTTTCTTATCAAATCCATCTGCAAATCATACGCATTATTTTCATAAATATCTAAAATATATAATTTCTTCGGCGCAAACTTTAAAATCTGACGGCAAAGCTCGCTTCCAATACTGCCACCGCCACCTGTCACGAGCACAACCTTATCACAAATATAATCCGTAATTTTCTGATTGTCCAATTTTATGCTGTCTCTGGGCAACAAGTCTTCAATTTGCACATCACGGATGCCCGAGGTCACTTTGCCATAATTCACGATTTCATCTAATGTCGGCAAAACACGCACCTTGCAATTCGTCCGACGGATAATATCCAGAATTTCTGCTCTGTTTCGGTGGTCCAGCGACGGGATGGCAAGCAAAACCTCGTCTACGCCATACTTCTCACAAAGCTTAGGTATATCATTGCGCATACCCAATACTTTAAAGCCACGAATCAGCATTTTCTGCTTATTTAAATCATCGTCAACCAAACCAACAATCGTATAATTGGTTCCGCCGGCAAGCACTTCAGAAATAATACGAGTACCGCCTCCGCCCGCGCCGACAATTAAAAGACGAATACCGCCCTGTGTATACTGTGCACTGCATGTATAACCCCTGATAATATATTTAAGCGCAACCCTAGCTGCCACAAAAGCAATGACATTAACTAACGCAACCAAAATCTGTACGTCCCATGTGTAGAAAAACGACGAATTGGGCACAACAAGGCTTCCGGCAATCAAGGCAAGCATTGCAATACCAATGCCGTAAGCGCAAACAAAATAGTCTCGCATACCGGAAACGCGCCACAAAACACGGTAACCGCCAACCAACCTTTGTGCTCCTATATATACAATAGCTGCAATAAACACGGCTAAAAATCTGTAATCCAACCCACTAAATATACTCGTTTGCGCTGTGTGATGTATAAACAGGAAGTCTATAAAAAGATAAGCAAAAAACACAATGGCACCGTCTATTAGACATAATGCACAACGAAGAAATTGCTTCGTATATGGCCTCATAGCATCTTGCCTCCCTATTTCTTTGCCAATTCACTTTAAAATAATACAGTTTAAGCCTCTGTCTTTTCCTTGTCATCCACCTTTTTTGTTGTCCGTTTGTTCATTTTGTCTGTCTTGCTTTTCTTTTTTCTTTTGTCCTGCGATTGCATTGCATCCTGAGCCATATCCATATTTGTCGGCATAGCCGTAACCATAGCCGTAACCATAGCCATAACGACCATAATGACCGCCACTGTAGCCTGCGTGTCTCGATACATGCACGTCGTTAATAATCATACCGATGATTCTTGCCTTCGCAAATTGGAGCGCACCGATAGCAGCCTCAATCATATCGTGCTTGGTATATTTTTCGCGCGCTACCAACACAACACCGTCTGTGTATTTCGATACAACCGAAACGTCCGTAACCACGGTAACTGGCGGCATATCGATAAAGACATAATCGTAACGCTCACGCAATTTTTCAATCAACTTCTTCATACTCGGAAAGCCTAAAAGTTCTGAAGGATTCGGCGGAATATTGCCGGATGGGATAAAGTCAATACCATAGTTTTTTGAAGACTGAATCACTTCATCCAGCTCCTTTAAGCCTACCAGACATTCACTTAATCCCTCTTGCGTCTCTATACCGAGACATTCTGAAATTCTCGGCTTTCTCAAATCAGCATCCACAACGACCACGCGTTGTCCTGTCATTGCAAAAGTAATCGCCACATTGGTACAGGTTATGCTTTTACCCTCTCGCGGCACTGCGCTGGTAAATAAAATAACCCTGCATTGCCCTTCCGTTTCTGCCGGCAAAGAAAATATAATATTGGTACGAAGCGTACGATACGCTTCTGAAACCGCAAAGGGCGATTGTTCAGAGACAATGCTTTCATTTCTGTTTTTATGCTGTTGTATGTCTTTTTCTCTGTTAGAAAGCCATCGCATAACCTATCACTCCTCAGAACTATGCGAACCGTGAATCGTCGGCACAACACCGATGACCGGCAAATTATACTTAGCAGATATATCATCCGTCTGTTTCAAACGGTTATCCATTAACTCAATAAACAAAACCAACAAAACGCCCAAAATGAATCCGGCAAACAAACCAACGATAGCGTGCATAATCGGATTCGTCTTGGCGTATACCGCTTGCGATGCTTCCTCCACCACTTTTATGGCACCGGGCACGTCTGCTACAATTGGTAATCTTTTCGATGCAACCTTCAAAACGGCGGCAGCGACATCGTGCGCCGTATACGGATCTGGCGCCGTTACGTCGATCTTAATCAACGGAGAATCCACAGAAACCATCGATGCCTTCAGCATCGATGCAATCTCTCTCGGCGTCACATCACTGTTGCACGCCTTTGCAACTTCTCCTAAAACACTATCGTATTCAATAATCTCAACATAGTCCGTTGCCAAACGTACAGAAGCATTAATAACGCCTATAGGTAAATTATTCAGGTTTTCTTCCAATTCCTCAACCGAAACAGACGTAACATACATATTACCTGTCGAGGTATATGTAGGTTCCACCAAATAATAACTGTATGCATAACCGATGCCACCGCCCAAAATGGTGATGGCAATCAATAAATACACCCATCTGTATGCAATATGTAATAAATCGACTATATTTAGCTTGCTGTTCACGCGTCAAGTCTCCCTTTAATCCCGTGTTTCCTATATTTTTCGTTGTATGCACAAAAAACACTATTATAACTTATATTATTATAATACAAACTTTTTGTTACGTCAAGTACTTTTTGTTTGACAAAATCATATATCCAATTCCAGCTTTTTCTGCAACCGACAGCTGCCATACAAACGCGTGTTCCAAGGTTCGCTTTGCGCCGCCTTTACAAAAGACAAGCCCTGCACACACACGCCATCTGCAACGCGTGTTCCTGCTGTAAAAAATGTATACCTTGTGTCATAATTCCCTTCTGCCAAGGCGGAAATATCCAGTTCCAAAACATAACTGCACACTGCATCCACCTGCATATTTTCCGCAATTTCACCCACCATACCCGTTGCCACCGGTCTTTGCTCAGCATCATATACCGTCAGACGCACACCAAGTCCCTGCGCCGGCACTAGATTTTTCCACACAAGCTCCACGCGCAAAGTATCCTGCAGCACGCTGCTCCCGTTTGGATAATGCGCCGAAACCGGTCGCACAAGCACATCCTTGCGCCGCAAAATCATCTTTGGCTGGCTATAGTCTAACTTACCTTCCCTTTTCTCTGTACATAAATACGCCCGAATACCACTTTCCGTATCTCCATCAAACATCAGCTGTCCATGGGAAAGCACGAGCACGCGATTGCAAATCTGCCGTACCATTGTCATATTATGACTGACATAGAGCACGGTCTTATTCCCTTCGCTTGCCAACTGCATAATTTTTTCCAGACACTTTTGTCTGAAATGCGCATCACCGACGGCTAACACCTCATCTAAAATCAAAATATCCGAATCCAAATGCGAAGCCACAGCGAACGCCAATTTAACATACATGCCCGAAGAATATCGCTTTACCGGCGTATCGATAAATTCACTGCATTCGGAAAATGCAATGATATCTTCTATTTTCTTATCAATTTCCGCGCGCGTCATCCCCAAGATGGCACCGTTTAAATAAATATTCTCCCTGCCGGTCAGCTCCCCATGAAAGCCCGTTCCGATTTCCAGCATGCTCGAAACGCTACCGCGAATATAAACCGCACCGGCACTCGGCGCAGTAATACGAGAAATAATCTTGAGCAGAGTCGATTTGCCTGCGCCGTTTCTGCCGACAATACCGACCACTTCTCCACGCTTGATTTCAAAGTTCAAATTTCGCAACGCTTCAAAAGCATCGCTCTTTTTTCCGCCGAGACGGCTGTTCGGATTCTCGCGTCCGCGAAGGCGCGCCCAAAGGCTCTGCAAATCACGCGACAATGTTCCGCCGCCGATTTTGCCGCGCGTATATGTTTTATGTAATTTTTCCACACGAATTACAGTTTCCATATATTCCGCCTCACACAATATCAATAAAGGTACGTTCCGTTCGTCTGAAGAATACAATACCTACCCAAAGCAATAACAAAGTAACAGCAATCGAAATCACCATATGTCCCCAGGACAGTGCGCCTACACCCAAAAAGCCATATCGAAAGGCTTCCATAAACGGTGTTACCGGATTAAGCATATATACCCAGCGGTATGTCTCGCCTACTGCCGAAGCCGGATAAACCACCGGCGTAATATACATCCATGCCTGCAGCAAAAATCCAATCATCACAGAAAAATCTCTATATTTTGCCGTCAAACTTGTCAAAATCAGTCCGCAGCCCAACGCCAGTACCGCACTTTGCAAAAGCACCACCGGCAAGAGCAGGCACGCCGCATTGATTTGCACTGCACCATTTGCCGCATAAACAATAGAGAATACAAGAAAGATAGCAAATTGTACACCAAAAATAACCATTTTTGAAAATACAACCGAAACCGGCACTGTCAGGCGCTGAAAATACACCTTGCCAAATAAACGCGCATTGTTCCGGAACGTTTCAGAAATTTTTGCAAGACAGGACGAAAAATATGTCCACAAAATACTGCCTGCCATATAAAACACAAACTGTGGCACGCCATCGGTAGACAGTTTTGCAATACCGCCGAATACAACCGTAAGCACCGTAGAAGTCAAAAGCGCAGACAACACGAACCAAAGCGGTCCGAGCACCGTCTGCGTATACAACGTTTTACAATCGCGCACAACAAAAAGCCGTGTCAGCTCCGCTGCCCGTTTCCAAGCCGCAAAGCCACCGACAGACTTTGTTTTTTTCGGTGTAATCACCGTTGTCCACTGCTGTGCCATGTTCTACCTCCATTTTCAATCCAGCATTGCATGCGCAGCACGCACAACCGCCGCCGCATCCACCGCTGTATCCGCGGCGTCAATTTTCAAATGCAGTAAATATTCAATATTGCCCTCCGGTCCCTTGACCGGCGAGTAATCCAGACCGCAAATACCCATACCGTTATCCCGTGCAAAAGAAAGCACGCGTAAAATCACACTTTCGTGCACCGCCGGGTCTGTCACAATACCTTTGTTTTCCACCTGATACTTCTCCGCTTCAAACTGCGGCTTAATCAGTGCAACAATATCCGCATCAGCCGAAAGCAACTGCCGTAATACCGGCAATACTAACCCGAGCGAAATAAACGAAACATCAATGGAGGCAAAGCTCGGGCTACAGCCAAGCATCTCCGGCGTAACAAAACGAATATTCGTACGTTCCATATTTACAACACGTTTGTCACTGCGTAGCTTCCAAGCCAGTTGTCCGTAGCCGACGTCCACGGAAAACACACGCACCGCGCCGTTTTGCAGCATACAATCCGTAAAACCGCCCGTGGACGCGCCGATATCCATTGAAATTTTATCCTTTAAGTCCACCCGAAAAACCTGCATCGCTTTTTCAAGCTTCAGTCCACCGCGACTGACGAATTTCAACCCCTTTTCGCGCACTTCAATCACGTCTTTTTCCCCCAGCATATGACCGGCAGTATCCAGACGCACCTCTTTATTATACACCAAACCGGCAAGCACCAAAGCCTGCGCCGTTTTCACATCCGCCGCGAAGCCGTGCTCAACCAGATACATATCCAAACGCATTTTTTTTGCCAAATCAGTTCTTCCCTTCACAAATCCATGCACAGATGCCGTCCGCATCCAGACCATAACGCTTATAGATAGATGCTACATCCGCCTGCGGTACAAACGCATCATATCCGCGACTGACAAAAGTAGCCTGCACACCATTTTTGAGCAGCTGCGCGCCAATCGCCTCTCCAATACCGCCGGAGACAATACCGTCTTCTACCACCAGGACTCTGCCGGTCTTACGGGCACTTTCTAAGATGGATTCTATTTCTAACGGCCATACCTGACGCAGTACCAATACATCGGCTGACTTACCGGCAACCGCTGCCGTTTCTGCCGCCCGCATCGCTTCGCGCGCAAGAACCCCCACTGCAATCACCGTTGCATCTGTGCCCTGAAGCACCCAATCCGTCTTGCCCGGGCAAAAATCGTGCAGCATTTTTGCCTGCATATCCCCGCGCGGATAGCGCAAGGCAATCGGTCCGTTCATGTCCCGCACCGCATAACGCAGCATCGCATCCATATCTTCAAAGTTCGCCGGTGCAAGCACCTGTATGCTCGGTATCTGCCTTAAAAATGCCAAATCAAATATACCCTGATGTGTTTCGCCGTCCGCGCCGACAACGCCGGCACGGTCTACAGCAAGGACTACATGCAAATTTTGCAGTGCTACATCATGAATAATCTGATCATACGCGCGCTGCAAAAACGTGGAGTAAACGGAAACGACCGGAATATCCCCTGAAATCGCCATGCCCGCCGCGGATGTAACCGCATGCGCTTCAGCAATACCGACATCGCAAAAACGCTTCGGATACTTTTGTGCAAACTCTCCCATGCCGCTACCGAGCGTCATCGCCGGGCTGATAGCTACCAAGCGCGGCTCTTCCTCTGCAAGCTGCAGCAGGCTTTCACCAAACGTCGCCGAATAATCCCTCTTCACAGGCTGCATACAAGCCTCACAATTATCCATATCAAATTTCGATACGCCATGGAAATGCTGCGGCGCATTTTCAGCCGGCGTGTATCCTTTTCCTTTTACTGTACACACGTGCACCAACACCGGACCCTGCGTTTGTTTCGCACGCTTAAGCATCATTTCGAGCTTTGGTAAATTATGCCCGTCCACCGGTCCTAAATACGTAAACCCAAGCTCGTCAAATATATTTGCCGGCAAAACAACCTTCTTTACCGCATTTTTTACTGCACGCAAACCGGCCGCAATTCCCTTGCCGACTGCATTTTTAGAAAGGAAGCGTTCCGTTCTGCTCTTTGCATTCAAATAAGATGGCTGTGTGCGGATTTTGGATAAGTATGCCGACATACCGCCGACATTACCTGAGATAGACATCTGATTATCATTTAAAACCACAATCAGATTACCCTTTTCTCTTCCTGCATCACATAAGGCTTCATAGGCAAGACCGCCCGTCAACGCTCCATCGCCAATCAGCGCCAGCACGTGATGCTTTTCCTGCGCCAGATCACGCGCACGCGCCATACCGAGCGCCGCCGAAACCGAAGTCGAGCTATGACCGGTATTAAAGCTGTCGTATTCGCTTTCCTCTGTCTTTGGAAACCCCGCAAGACCACCTTCTTTTCTGAGCGTAGGAAACTGTTCTCTGCGTCCGGTCAATATTTTATGAATATAGCTTTGATGTCCCACATCAAAAACCAGCTTGTCCTCGGATAAATCAAATACACGATGCAATGCCAACGTCAATTCCACTACGCCGAGGTTGGACGCCAGATGTCCGCCCGTTTTGGAAACGGACTCGATTAAAAAGGCCCTGATTTCCGCGGCCAGCTGCTTAAGCTGCCCGGAATTGAGAGCCTTCACATCCGCGGGACCATTTATCGTGTCTAAAATTTCGTACATAGACTACACTCGTTTCTTATCTGCGCCCAAAAGGCGCCGTAACGTAATAAACAATCTTTCCTAAAATAAATACAATCGTATTGTTGTTGAGCATCGCAATGCCTTTGCCGGCAGCTTTGCCGCCAATCATCAACGCCGCAACCACACCTGCCAAAAGCAGATTTAACAAATCACTGTTCATATGCAGAAGCACCGATAGACTCACAACAATCGCGCCCGTCATCGCACCGGAAACAATACCGGCAATATCACCGATCACGTCATTGCACAGGCTGGAAAGCTGCTGCGCATTACGAATAATCCAAATGCTTTCCTTGGCGCCCTTGATTCTTCTTGTAGCCATCGCGTGAAACGGCGCCTCACTCGCCGTGGAAATTGCCATGCCAAGCATATCAAATAAAATGCTCAAAAGCACAATCAAAATCAACACAGCAAACGCCAACACCGTGCCCATTTCCTCTGCACTTGCTGTTAAAACCGAAAACAGCACACTTAAAACAAATGCAAGTACCGTCACCAAAACGGTCCACTTATGGTTAATTTTCAAATTCTCCGCCGAGCTTTTTACTTTCAGTCTTCGCCTTTCCCTGTCCAAGAAATAATCACTCCATTAATTCTTAAAGTTCTATAAAATGCGGCCAGAAAAACGGTGGTAATCTGCAATGTTAATTTTACGGCTTAAGGTCAGGTAGGCTTTCCCATGCCACTGCTCTTCCGTCGCCGGAAAAGCGGTTTCCCATTAAAGCAGCATACACATACGTTACCGCATATGCGACCTGACTACCACTGAGTCCGTACCTCAATCCATTGCAAATCAGCGAAGCAACAGTCTAGGGGATTTCCCCGACAGTCACACCTGAACCTTAGCCTCTTTTGCAAGTTGCGTTTCAAACAGCGATAACCGCTTTGCATCGGCCAACACAAATCGGTCTGTCCGTTATCCCTGCGCAACCCGCTCAAGGCAGGCTACACTGCACCCAGCGCAAAAAGCACCGAAATACAGGTTTCATCCTAAGTCGTAGAAGCTTACAGAAGGCTTAAGCCTTTTGCAGCGGCAACCACGAGTTTAGGTCTCCACGGTAAAGGGGATCGACGCCCGCATGCCATTGCGGATCGCCCCAAAACCTTAACTTCCAGCACCCACCCAGAACTGGGCGTTCCACGCAAGCACCAGAAACTTCATCGATATGCCCTTCAGCGGATTTTTAGGCCCGCCCTGGGAACAGGTAGATCTGACTAGAATACTGCACCACCGCTTTTTTGGCAGCACTTCACACTAATGCAAGTATATATTATCACGTTTTTTGCATTTTGTAAAGCAAAATCTATATCTGACAGCAATAAAGCGGGCGAGACTTTCAAAGTCCGCCCGCTTATTCTATCCATTTATGCGCCGAAAATTTCTTTATTATCTGCCGTAGCAAAGCCCTTTGCTTCCAGCACTTCAACTGCCTTATCCTGTGCTTCTGTTTTTAAAATCACATAAGCGCCTGCGCTGCCGCGACCGATGAACGCATACAGATAATCCAGCGCAATGTCATTTTCGCGCAGTGCCGTCAGTGCGGTTGCCAGTCCGCCCGGCTTATGCTCAATACCAATGGCAATAACTTCAGTTACTTTTACAATCATACCGTTTTCGCGCAAAATCTGCTTTGCACCGTCTGCATCTTCTACAATCAAACGCAACACGCCGAAATCGGATGTGTCGGCAATGGAAAGTGCACTGATACCGATATGATGCTCCGCTAAAATATTCAGTACATCCGCCATTTTGCCGGATTTGTTTTCCACAAAAACAGATACTTGTTTGATAAACATAGGTCATCCTCCTATTCTTTATTAAAACCGAATTGACCCGCTTCCTTTAAAAGCGCGTATTTTGACACTATATAGCACTACCCCTCCCGCTCGTTTAAAAACGGGATTTCAGATGTACAACAAGACAAAAGCCCCGCTCTGTACTCTTGTATACACAAGCATTTTGACCAAGCATTGTGCCAAATTCTTCTCCAACTCGTTTAAAAGTGGGAATTTGGATGCAAGACGAGGAAAAAGCGCAGCGCTATACTCTTGTATGCGCGAGCATTTTGACGAAGTATTGCGCCAAATTTACCTTTTAAACCAGTTTGCGGTTGTCGATAACACGCTTAGCCTTGCCTTCGCTTCGAGCGATAGTCTTCGGACCGACAAGGGTAACCTTGGCAGAGAGACCGAGAACATTCTGCAGACGCGCGTGGATGTCTTTTTCGATGCGCTCGATGGATTTAACATCATCGGCGAACATTTCTTCGGACATTTCGACGCGCACTTCAAGGGTGTCGGTGTTGTTGACACGGTCAACGACGATTAAGTAGTTCGGAGTGATACCGCCGCCGAACTTTAAGAGCACTTCTTCGATTTGGGACGGGAACACGTTTACACCGCGGATAATCATCATATCGTCACTGCGACCGCTCGGTTTGTTCATGCGCACGTGCGTTCTGCCGCAGGCACATTTTTCATAGTTTAAAGAACAAATGTCGCGGGTGCGATAACGGATGAGGGGGAATCCTTCTTTGGTAATGGTGGTGAACACAAGCTCACCGGATGCACCTTCCGGGAGAACCTCGCCGGTATCCGGATCGATGATTTCGGGGATAAACATATCTTCACAAACGTGCATGCCTTGCTGCTCACTGCACTCATAGGATACGCCCGGTCCCATAATCTCGGAAAGACCGTATACATCATATGCTTTGATGTTCAATTTCTTCTCTATTTCTTTACGCATGGTTTCTGTCCACGGCTCTGCACCGAAGATACCTGCTTTAAGCTGAAGCTTATCCTTTACGCCCATTTCTGCAATGGATTCACCGAGATACATTGCGTAAGAAGGTGTACAGCAAAGCACGGTCGTGCCAAAATCAACCATTGTCTGAATCTGACGTGCCGTGTTGCCGGAGGATGTCGGCACTACGGTTGCACCAACACGTTCGGCACCGCCATGTGCACCAAGACCACCCGTAAACAAACCGTAGCCGTAAGAAACCTGCACAACCGAAGTATCGTCACCACCGGTTGCAACAATCTGGCGTGCCATACAATCCGACCACATCTCCAGGTCGTTTCTGGTATAACCAACAACAATCTGCTTACCGGTCGTACCCGAAGAAGCATGCACGCGTACAATGTCTTTAAGCGGAACCGCAAACAAACCGTACGGATAGTAGTCTCTTAAATCCTGCTTGTAGGAAAACGGCAGCTTATACAAATCTTCAACACCATGGATGTCTTCCGGCTTTAAGCCCTTTTCATCCATTCTCTTGCGGAACAGCTCCACGTTTTCATACATACGCTTAACCTGCCATACAAGGCGTTCACTCTGCAGCTTTTTGAGTGCTTCTCTGTCCATGCACTCAATTTCTTTCTGATAATAAGCCATTTTTTCCACTTCCTATATAAAATTATAAATCATAACCGAGTTTAAATGCCTTTAAGTTGACTTCCAGGAATTTTTCAGGAACGGTTTCACGGAGCACCTTTTCCCACACATCGTATGCAATGTCGGTATTCTTTGCCATAACGCCGATCAATACGACATTGACCGCCTTGGTGTTGCCCGCTTCTTTAGCAAGAGCAAGCGCATCAACCGTTGTGATGTCTACCTTTGCAGAGAGCTTTTCTATAATATTTTCCGGATATTCCATCGCACCCGTGATGACCGGCATCGGGTCAATTCTCTGATTGTTTACAATCATCTTGCCGCCCTTTTTCAGGTATGGAAGTGCTCTGTATGCTTCCAAGGTTTCAAAGGCAAGAATAATATCTGCTTCGCCGCGATCAATAACTGGGGAATATACAGCGTCACCGAATTTAACATAGGTAACTACGCTGCCACCACGCTGACTCATACCGTGCACTTCGGAAATTTTAACGTCGTGTCCTTCGGAGATAACTGCGTTACCGATAATACGGCTTGCGAGCAGTGTACCCTGTCCGCCGACACCGACAATCATAATATTCTTTGTCATAACTCAGTCCTCCTTTGTAATTGCACCGAACGGGCAGACATTTACGCAAAGTCCGCAACCGTTACACTGCGTTTCATCAATAACCACTTCATCACCGCGCACGGAAATTGCCGGACAACCAAGCTTCATGCAAAGCTTGCACTTTTTACAGTTGTCGCCAATCTTGCAATGTCCTGTGTATTTCACGGTTTTCAAGAGCGCACACGGACGCTGTGCGATAATTACGCTCGGTTCATCCGCCTCTGTTTCTTCTTTTACAATACGTTCAAAGTTCTTTAAATCAAACGGGTCTGCCACAACGACTCTCTCTACGCCGACTGCCTTGGCAAGCAGCATCAAATCTACCTGCTTGGTCGGCTCCTTGCGGATGGTAAAGCCCGTGGTCGGGTTGTCCTGATGACCTGTCATACCCGTGATGGAGTTATCTAAAATAATAACTGTGTTGTTTCCTTTATTATATACAATATCAATAAGCCCCGTGATACCGGAATGCATAAAGGTCGAATCACCGATAACGGCAACGAGCTTTTTGTTAAACTCTGCGCCGCGCGCCTTTGCCATACCGTGTGCACCGCTGACGCTGGCACCCATGCAAACCGTTGTGTCCACACTTGCAAGCGGCGCAACCGCACCGAGTGTGTATCAGCCGATGTCACCGGAAACGGTAAGACCGAGCTTTTTGAGTACATAGAATGTACCTCTGTGCGGACAGCCGGCACACATAACCGGCGGACGCACCGGAATCGTTTCGCCGATTTCTTCAAAAGACGCACCGTCTTCGCCCAGTACAACCTTCTTAATCATCGTCGGTGTATACTCGCCTAAAAGCGTAAAGCTTTCTTTGCCGACAACATCAATACCGAGCGCGCGGCAATGGTTTTCAATCACCGGATCGAGTTCTTCGATGACAACAACCTTTTCGTGCTTTGCCGCAAAGTCCTTAATCAATTTTTCCGGCAGCGGATATACCATACCAAGCTTTAAGTAGCTCACCTTATCTCCAAGCGCTTCTTTTGCATACATATGCGCAACGCCGGAGGTGATCACACCGATTTTGTTCGTGTTGATTTCCGTAGTATTAAACGGGCAGTTTTCCGCAAATGCCGCAAGTGCCGCCATTCTCTCCTCGACAACCACGTGGCGCTTAATCGCATTGCCCGGCATCATAACATTCTTTGCCGGATTCTTTTCATAATCCTTAAGTGGCTGCTCTTCTCTGTCGCAAAGCTCTACCAGACCCTGCGAGTGCGATACGCGCGTCGACAAGCGGATAATCACTGGCGTGTCGAACTTTTCACTCAATTCAAACGCAGCCTTTGTATATGCCTTACATTCCGGACTGTCCGACGGCTCCAGCATCATAATCTTCGATGCTTTTGCATAATGTCTGGAATCCTGCTCATTCTGGGAAGAATGCATACCCGGGTCATCTGCCACGCAAAATACAAGACCTGCGTTTGCGCCGATGTAGCTTACCGTAAACATCGGGTCAGCCATTACATTCATGCCGACATGCTTCATGCAGGACATGCTTCTCGCACCTGCGATGGACGCACCAATTGCCACTTCCGCGGCAACCTTTTCGTTGGTGGACCACTCTACGTGCGGCTCTTCATATTTTGCCATACATTCCGTAATTTCGGTACTCGGTGTGCCCGGATAGGATGCAACCACGCGAACGCCTGCTTCCCAGGCACCTCTTGCAACCGCATCATTACCAATCAATAACTTTTTCAAGCTTGCTCACTCCTTATTTAATCTGCGCTGCGACTAAACTTTCGCCACAGTAAATGTCTCTTAATTTCGGTTTCTCTATTTTACCGGTCGGATTTCTCGGCACGTCTGCAAAAATAATCTTTCGCGGACGCTTATATTTCGGCATTGCCTTACAGAACGTATCCATTTCCTCTTGCGTGCAGCTTGCGCCTTCCTTCAGTTCAATAATTGCAGCGGCAATTTCACCGAGACGCGCATCCGGAAGACCGATCACGGCAACATCCTTAACCGCCGCATGTGCGCGGATAAAATCTTCAATCTGCACCGGATATAAATTCTCACCGCCGGAAATGATAACGTCTTTTTTGCGGTCAACTAAGAAGATAAAGCCGTCACTATCCATCTGCGCCATATCTCCTGTATATAGCCAACCATCACGCAACACTTCCTCCGTTGCCTTTTCATCTCTGTAATAGCAGCTCATCACGCCCGGACCATAAACTGCAAGCTCACCAACTTCGCCCTGCGGCACTTCTTCACCGCGCTCATCGCAGATTTTCACCTGCCAGCCAAAGCCCGCTTTACCGATGGCGCCTACCTTGTGGATGTTTTCTACACCGAGGTGCACGCACCCCGGTCCGATGGACTCGGAAAGTCCGTAGTTTGTGTCATACTGATGGTGCGGGAAGATTTTCTTCCAACGCTTAATCAGACTCGGCGGCACCGGCTGTGCACCGATGTGCATCAGTCTCCACGCCGACAAATCATACTGGCTCAAATCAATTTCGCCGCGGTCAATCGCATCTAAGATATCCTGCGCCCACGGCACCAAAAGCCATACAATAGAACATTTTTCCTCGCTTGCCGCCTGCAAAATCCATTCCGGTTTAATGCCCTTTAGGAGCACCGCTTTACCGCCGACCATCAAAGAACCGAACCAATGCATCTTCGCACCGGTGTGATACAGCGGCGGGATGCACAAAAACACATCGTCCTTGGTCTGTCCGTGGTGCGCCTGCTCTGTGCGGCACGCATGCACCAGACTTTCGTGGTTGTGCAGAATCGCTTTCGGGAAGCCCGTTGTGCCCGAAGAGAAATAAATGGCTGCATCATCCTCCGCCGTCAATGCAATTTCCGGCGAGTGCGACGAGCAGTAACCAATCAGCTTGTCATAGCTCTCCGCAAAGGACGGACAAGTCTTGCCCACGTAAAAGCACTGCTTTATATTCGGAATCACATCACAGATTTCTTCGACACGACCGATAAATTCCGGCCCGAAAATCAGCACATCCGCCTCCGCCAGTTCCAAACAATACTTAATTTCCGCAGAGGTATATCTGTAATTAAGCGGTACTGCCAAAGCACCGGTTTTGAGCGCACCGAAATAAATCGGCAACCACTCCAAGCAGTTCATCAAAAGAATGGCAACCTTGTCGCCCTTCTTGATCCCACGGCTTAAGAGCAAGTTTGCAAATCGGTTGGCTTTGCGGTCAAATTGCGACCAGGTCATCTCGCGGCGTCCGCTCTCCTCCGGATTCGGCTGAATAAGCGCATATTCCTTCCAGGTTACGCGCGTTGCTTCCATCATACTCGGTGCAATTTCCACCAATGCCGTATCCTCACCGAATTCTTTGGCATTGCGTTCCAAAAACTCCGAAATAACCATTTTAGTTTCCTCCCAAGAGCTTTAAAGCATTTTTCCAGTAAATTTTTTCTTTTTCCTCTTCGGTTAATCGCAAACACTCCACAACATACGCATCCTGCGAAGGTCTGTTCCACGGTGCGTCCGAAGCAAATAAAATTTTATCCGCACCGTGTGTTTCAATTATTTTCTCAACTATAGACGGGGCTACCGTGCCGTATCCGTAAGCCGTATCCATATACAGATGCTCTATACCGCAAAGCTTATCCAAAACCTGCTCCCCGCAATTTTGTCCGCCCCAGTGCGCAGCAACTACAGGCGTATCCATCCACGAAAGCGCCCTTTGCAGACGCTCCGGCATACAGTGGTACGGCGGCATATATCCGTTGTCCACACCGGCATGAAACACCGTAATCAAGCCAAGCTGCGAAATTTTTTTATAAATCGGCTTCATTTTTTCGTCATCTACATAAAACTGCTGATACTCCGGATGCAGCTTTACGCCGCGCATCCCGAGTGCTTTGATGCGCTCCAGTTCTTCAAGCGCGTCCGGCGCATCCGGAAACACGGAACCGAAAGCATAGATTTTATCACTTTGAATTGATGCAGCAAAATCGTTGACCGCTTTTTGCTGTTTTGCATTCGTTGCAATGGACAGTACAACGGATTTGTCTACCCCGTCTTCTTCCATCATACGGAGTAGACCGGAAACCGTGCCGTCCGTTACTGGGAAAATTGCCGCCGTTTTTGAAAGATTTTCAATCGCTCTTGCCGCAATTTTTTCCGGAAAACAATGTGTATGAAAGTCAATACGCACTTAAAATCAATCTCCTTGAAATGCGGTTCTACCCCGACAGGCACCCGCCTGTCGGAGCAAACACAAACCTATCTTTGTATTATACTACAAAATTCGTCACTTGCCAAGAGATTTTTTACTTTCCACAATGACCTCTTTATTGTAGCAAGCAAACATTGCATTAACGCATTCTTTATCCGGCTTTTTCGTCAGCAAGCTGACAACCGGTACCAATATAAGTCCGCCAAGCATTGCAATCGCGCCGCAGTTTACCGGCGACTGGAGAATTGCCGGAAAGATCGGTCTGAAAAACATATTTGCAAGCATCAGTCCGCCACCGAATACAAAGCTTACCCACACTGCCGATTTTGTCGCACGCTTCCAGTACAAACCAAACAGGAAAGGCGCTAAAAACGCACCGGCAAGTGCGCCCCAGGATATACCCATCATATCTGCGATAAAGCCGAGGCTGGACTGGTTGAGCGCAATAAATGCCGAAATCGCAACAAATACCACAATGAGTACGCGCATAACCAAGACCTGTTTTTTCTCACGCATGCCCTTTACAAGGTGGTCTTTGATCATATCCAGCGTCAATGTAGACGAAGATGTAAGCACCAAAGACGAAAGTGTGGACATGGACGCCGAAAGCACCAATACAATCACAATGCCAATCAAAACATCCGGAAGATTCGAAAGCATCGCCGGAACAATGGCATCAAATCCGCCGACCGGCGTTCCTGCCGCCGTAAGCTGCATTGCTTCGCTTGTGCCGGTCAACAGTCTGCCGAAACCGCCGAGGAAGTAGCATCCGCCGGCAACAATAATGGCAAATACCGTCGAAATAATTGTCCCCTTCTGAATGTTCTGCTCACTCTTAATCGAGTAGAACTTCTGCACCATCTGCGGAAGACCCCAAGTGCCAAGCGAGGTTAAAATCACCACAAACAAAAGTCCGAGCGGGTCGGGACCGAAGAAGGAGTTAAACGCACCCGGCACCATGCCTTCCACATGAACCTCCGCAAGCTTGTTCAGCGCCTGCGTAAAACCGCCCTGTCCGTGCAGTACCGCTGCAATGACTGCGATGATGCCGCCAATCATAATCAAACCCTGAATAAAATCATTGATTGCCGTTGCCATGTAACCGCCGGCAATCACATAGATACCTGTCAGTACCGCCATAATAATGACGCATACCGAATAGTCAATGCCCGGAAACGCCATGGAAAACAATCGGGACAATCCGTTGTAGAGCGACGCTGTGTACGGAATCAAAAAAATAAACACAATCACAGACGCCGCAATTTTCAGTGCCGTGCTTTCGTAGCGTTTTCCAAAAAATTCCGGCATGGTCGCACTTTGCAAATGCTGCGTCATCAGCCTTGTTCGTCTGCCGAGCACCTTCCATGCCAGAAGAGAGCCGAGCACTGCGTTGCCGATGCCAATCCATGTGGCGGCAACACCGAACTTCCAACCGAACTGTCCTGCGTATCCGACAAAGATAACTGCAGAAAAGTAACTTGTGCCGTACGCAAACGCCGTCAGCCACGGTCCGACATTTCTGCCGCCGAGCACAAATCCGTTTACGTCCGTTGCCCGCCGGCGACAGACAATGCCGACGCCGATCATGATAGAAAAAAATACGATGAGGAGTGAAACTTTAATTAACATTTTTACCGTCTCCTTTTTTTGATAAGTCTTCAGAGAGCAATAAAAAATCGCCCTCTGAAATCAATCAGAGGGCGAGAATTCCAATCCCGCGGTACCACCTCAGTTCACTGTTTTCTCACGGAAACAGCCTTTTAGAGTACGACGCCTCATCTACGCTATACCCCTGCGCTATAACGGGCGCCCCCGTGACAGCCTACTAAAATCGCTTCGTTCGGTGCCCGACTCCGGAAATGTATTCAGCCTTGCGCCGCCTTACTGTCTCACACCACCCGACAGCTCTCTGGAAGGTAAAACGCATGCCTACTTGTTCTCCATCACAGTCTTTCACTGGTTTGTTGAAGGAATTTTAGCACAGTTTTTTTGTAATGTCAATAGGTTTTATACAATTTTTTGTATATTTTTTTAAAGCTCCAGTTTTTTCGTCAATGTCGGGAAACATGCCTCAAAAGTAAACATTCTGTCCAGCAGTGCCGAAAAGAGCTTGATAAGCGGTGCGTTGATGACCGTGATGACAACCGTACCGATACCGACCCCGTGAAAACCGCCGGTCAGCACAAGTGCAAGCACAACCGACAGCACAAACATCACAATATCATTGATTTGCTTTACGCGTGCAGTCGTCTGCTTCCATTTTTCCGCTGTTTGCGTCACCAAAAGCTCGTAAATCTGCAACGGCAGCGTCGTTTTAAAGTAAAATGCAATCGCCAGTGCCGTAATCGTTTCCCCAAGCACAAAGCAAACAATGCGCATTGCCCACGTTGTGCAAGCGCCGTTGCCACCGAGCAGTAAAAACCACCCATCCAGCGCAAAGCCAAACAGCACCGCCGTTGCAAAACACAAAAGGTATTTCACCTTAAAACGACGCAGCAATACGCACATCACAACCAGCAAAAACCCCTGCCATATGTATTCGCTCGTGCCCTGCGTCCACCATAGAAAATATTCGCTCATTTTCAGATGTAAAATATACGGCGGTGCCGCTATCATCGAAAGCCCGAAATCCGCTTTCGTACACAGTGCCACGCCAAGCGAGCACAAAAGAATGCCGGCAATCCATGCCAATTCATTCATTTTTGAAATCTTTTTCATAGTCTATTCCTTTTTGGCTAATAAAAATACAGTTATAAAAATGCAGGCAAAGCCTAAAATATCAATCCACATAAACGGCGTCTTGAGCCAGAAGAATGAAAAGAGTGTCGCCGAAACCGGCTCTACGCTGGCAAGCATACTCGCCCGCTCCGCACCGACCAGCTGCACGCCGCACATATACAGCGTGTAGGCAAACACCGTGCCGAAAAGGCAGATGCCCGCAAGCGCAAGAATGCCGCTCAAATCCAAAACAGGTGCATTATTCCAGCTTTGTGTAATTCCCATAAAAACGATGCCTGCCACCAGCATGCCCCAACCGGAAATCATCGTGCCGCTGTGCCGCTTAAGCAAATCCACCGGCAAAAGCGAATACGCCGCCATCGCCACGGCGGATACCAATCCCCAGCCAAGCCCCGCCGGCGTAATTTCCATCGAGGTCGGGTCGCCGTGCGTCGCAATAACAAATGTACCGACAACAGCTAAAAACACACATAACACCTTAATTTTATCCGGCCGCTTCTGCATGACAATACAAGTATAAATCACAATCATAACCGGCGCTGTATATTGCAACACCGTCGCCGTACCGGCATTGGTATACCGAATAGCTTCCAGATATGTATACTGGCAAAAAACAATACCCAAAAAAGCATATGCCAACAACCGCACCACGCTTTTCGGTTTTTTCCAGACAGTAAGCATTTCTCTGCCTTCTCGAATAAAACCGTACGCTACCAAAATCACACCGGCAACCAAAAGGCGAACGGACACCAAAAAATCAGTGTCCATTTTGTAAATTTGCATTAAAAACTGCCCACACGTTCCGGAAAAGCCCCAAAATATGCCACCCAAAAGCGTAAACGCTACGCCAAGTGCATAATGATTTTTCTTTTCCATTTGTTTCACCCTTAATTCTGCTCCGATGCCTTTGTTTCACAGTAAATGCATCTGTAAACCTGATTTTCTCTGTCCGTCAGACGGAAGATATGTTCAAGCTCCTGCTCCGTCGTTGTGATGCAACGCGGATTTTTGCACTTCAGTACATTAGTCAGGCGCTCCGGAAGCTCAATCGAACGCTTTTCAACGAGCTTGCTGTCTCTGATAATATCTACCGTTACGCCCGGATCTACATAGCCTAAAATATCCATATTAATCTGAATGTCCGCATCAATTTTGATAATGTCTTTTCTGCCCATTTTACGGCTCTGTACATTTTTAATGATCGCCACGGAGCAATCCAGATTATCGAGCTTTAAAAGCTGATAAATGCGCATGCCCTTACCGGCGGTGATGTGATCAATTACAATACCGTTTTTAATCGAATCTATATTCATTACACATCCTCCTCCAAACCCAACAGCCTCAGAATCAGCGCCATGCGTACAAATTTACCGTTGCGCACCTGCTTGAAATAGCACGCGCGCGGGTCGCTGTCAATTGCCACACTGATTTCATTTACACGCGGCAGCGGATGCAATACAGCCATATCCGGCTTTGCCAATGCCATTTTTTCCGTAGTCAGAATATAGCTGTCTCTCAAACGCAGATAATCTTCTTCATTAAAGAAACGCTCCCCCTGTACACGGGTCATGTACAGAATATCCAACTCCGGCATTACCGCTTCCAGGTCGGTTGTTTGTACATATTCGATGCCGTTCTTTTTCAAAACGTCTTTTTTAATGTAGCTCGGTAATTTCAATTCATCCGGCGAAATCAGAATAACGCGGATGTTTTTATAACGCGAAATTGCCGTCAGCAGAGAATGCACCGTTCTGCCAAACTTTAAGTCGCCGCAAAAACCGATGGTCAGGTTATCGAGTCTGCCCTTTTCACGGTGAATAGTCAAAAGGTCGGTCAGCGTCTGTGTCGGATGGTTGTGACCGCCGTCACCGGCATTGATGACCGGCACGCTTGCCGCCATGGAAGCGACAAGCGGCGCACCCTCCTTCGGATGACGCATTGCAATAATATCTGCATAGCAGGAAACTGTCTTTGCCGTATCCGCTACACTTTCACCCTTGGATGCAGACGAACTCTGCGCTTCGGAGAAGCCGAGCACGTTACCACCGAGACCGTACATAGCGGACTCGAAGCTTAAGCGTGTTCTGGTCGACGGTTCAAAAAACAGCGTAGCTAAAATCTTACCCTGACATTTGTGCGCATACTTTTCCGGATGGTCAATAATATCTTCCGCTCTGCGAATGACTTTATCCACTTCAGCAGTCGAAAGCTGCGCAATATCAATCAAGTGCTCCATGATACTTCTTCCCTTCGCAAATTATTTGGAAATCCAACTTTCGTCGGACGGATTGTTTCTAAACGCAATCAATCTTGCCTTGTCGTCAGCCTGAATGTAGCCTTCTTCTGCAGCCGCTTCTACAACCGCATCAAAATTAGAAAGGCTGATGTTCTTTACATTTGCAGCCGTCAGGCGGTCAAGACCTTTTTGCATACCATAAGTAAAGATGCTGACAATACCGAGCACCTCTGCACCTGCTTCACGCAGTACATTTACAACATCGATGCAGCTGCCGCCGGTGGAAATCAAGTCCTCGACAACAACCACCTTCTGCCCCTTTTCGAGTCTGCCTTCAATCTGATTCTGTCTGCCGTGGTCCTTTGCACCAGAGCGCACATAGCCCATCGGCATACCGAGCAGATGACCTGTGATCGCGGCATGCGCAATACCTGCGGTCGATGTACCCATCAGAACTTCTGCTTCCGGATAGTGCTTTTTAATCAGCTCTGCCAAACCGTTTTCCACAGCGTTACGCGCTTCCACGTCTGTCAGTGTAAGACGGTTGTCGCAGTAAATCGGACTTTTGATACCGCTTGCCCAGGTAAACGGATCGTCCGGTCTTAAAAATACAGCTTTAATTCTCAAAAGATGCTTTGCAATTGTCTTTTCCATTTTCTCTATCTCCTTAAATTAATCTACAAATTCTTCCACACAGCGCAGATATGCCGCAACCGGATCCTCTGCCGCCGTCACCGGTCTGCCGACTACAATGTAGTCCGAACCGATTTCCTTTGCCTTTGCCGGTGTCATCACACGCACCTGGTCACCCACATCGGAATCCGCAAAACGGATGCCCGGTGTTACGGTTACAAAATCCTTGCCGCAGCTGTCATGTACAACCTTTGCTTCCAACGGAGAACATACAACGCCGTCCAGACCCGAAGCCGCCGCATTCTTTGCATAGTGCATAACCGTTTCCGGCATACTCTTTTCAATCAACAGCTCTTCGTGCATCGCTTCTTCGCTGGTACTGGTCAGCTGTGTTACCGCAATCAAAATCGGACGTGTACCATCCGGACGGGTAAGACCCTCCAGCGCCGCCTTCATCATTGCGCTTGCGCCGGATGCGTGCAGGTTTGTCATATCCACATCCAGTTTAGAAAGCACTGCCATACTCTTTTTTACCGTGTTCGGAATGTCGTGTAATTTTAAATCCAGGAAAATCTTGTGACCGCGCGCCTTGATTTCACGCACGATTTCCGGACCTGCCGCATAAAACAGCTCCATACCGATTTTCACAAACGGCTTTCTGCCGGTGAACTTGTCTAAAAACGCAAGCACCTCATCTCTGCCGGAAAAGTCACATGCAATAATAACATCCTTACCCATTTTTATCTCCCCTTACAATAAATTTCTGTTTTAGTGTGCCGCACCGATAATTTCGGAAAGGCTTGTGATACCGTATTTCTCCATGGCTGCCGGTAAATCATTGATAATATCACGGCACGCATACGGATTGACAAGATTTGCCGCACCGACCTGCACCGCCGTTGCACCGGCAAGCATAAATTCCAAAACATCTTCTGCGCTCATTACGCCGCCCATACCGATAATCGGAATTTTAACGGCTTCGTATACCTGGTATACCATGCGCACAGCCACCGGCTTGATTGCACCGCCGGAAAGACCGCCCGTCTTGTTTGCTAAGAGCGGCTTTTTCTTTTTCAAATCAATCTGCATGCCCATGAGTGTGTTAATCAGGCTGATACCGTCTGCCCCGGCTTCTTCACACGCCTTTGCAATGGATGCAATATCCGTTACATTCGGTGAAAGCTTGATGTAGAGCGGCTTGGTCGTTACCGCACGCACCGCTTTTGTAATCTTTGCCGCACTTTCTGCACTTGTACCGAAGCTTAAACCGCCGCCGTGTACATTCGGGCAGGAAATGTTGACTTCAATCCAGCCGACCTGCTCTTCCTTGTCCATTCTTTCCACAACGGTGACATACTCTTCCTCGGAAAAGCCGCTGACGTTCGCCATCACCGGCTTGTTGAAAATCTTTTTCAGCGCCGGAAGCTCCTCGGAGATGACCTTATCCACACCCGGATTCTGCAGACCTACGGCATTGAGCATACCGCCGCACGTCTCCGCAATACGCGGTGTCGCATTACCGAAGCGCGGATTTAAGGTTGTGCCCTTAAACGAAAATGTACCTAAACAGTTAATATCATAAATTTCAGCAAATTCACGACCGAACCCGAAGGTTCCGCTCGCCGGAATCACCGGATTGTCGATTGTAATGCCGCTGAGTACTACTTTAGTGTCTACCATATGATTTCCTCCCGCTCTAAAACCGGTCCGTCCTTACAGATACGTTTGTTACCGTATTTGGTTTCACAGGTGCATCCCATGCATGCGCCGAAGCCGCAACCCATGCGCTCTTCAAAGCTGAGCTGTCCGCTCGTGGTCGCACACGCATCAATGGCTTTGAGCATCGGTTCCGGTCCGCAGGTGTAAAAATACGAATACGCAAGTGTTTTGAGTGCATCCGTTACAAAACCCTTGACGCCGTAACTGCCGTCTGCCGTTGTTACGATTGTATCTGCGCCGAGTGCCTTGAACCTGTCTTCATAGAAAATTTCATCTTTTCCGTTAAAGCCTAAAATCACGGTCGGTTTCTTGCCTTCGCCGAGCAATTGCTTGCAAAGGTTGTACATTGGCGGTACGCCTGCGCCGCCGCCGAGCAGCACCGGATTTTCTCCGCTCTTGCTTGTATCAAACCCGTTGCCGAGTCCGACTAAAACATCCAGCTTTTCGTCGGCAGTCATTTTCTTCATCTTCTCTGTACCCTTGCCGACCGCTTTGTAAATCAGGGTCAGCTCACCATCTTTATAATCACAAACCGAAATCGGTCTGCGCAGGAAAAAGCCGTCCAGCTGAATGTTTACAAACTGTCCCGGTGCCGTCAGGGCACTTGTATCGCCTGCAAGCACCATCTCATAGGTGTTTTTCGCAAGCTCTGTATTGCTTTTGATTTCAAATATTGTCTGCATCATCCCAGTATCTCCTTATCTGCCCATACGACCTTGTCGCCGACAACCGTCATCAGGCATTTTCCGTAGACCTCATGTCCCGCAAACGGTGTGCTCTTGCCTTTGGAAACAAAGTCCGCCGGGTCTACCGTATATTTCGCATCCAAATCCCATACGCTAAAGCCGTTTTCCTCAAACCCGAAACGGCGGCGCGGTGCATAAACCATCAATTCCATCAGCTTGTCCAATGTCATTTTCCTCGTCTTTACAAACGCGGTATAGAGCACCGGAAACGCTGTTTCAATACCAACGACACCCATCGCACTGCCCGAAAGTCCCTTTGCCTTTTCTTCGGCACTGTGCGGCGCATGGTCGGTTGCAATCATATCAATCGTGCCGTCTAAAATACCGGCAATCAGTGCATCTCTGTCTTCTGCGCTGCGCAGTGGCGGATTCATCTTGAATCTGCCTTCCTCCTGCAAATCCGCATCACAGAGCGTCAGATAATGCGGGCCTGTTTCACAGGTCACATCAATACCCTTCGCCTTTGCCTGACGGATGATTTCCACGCTTTCCTTCGTAGAAACATGGCAAACATGATAACGCCCCCCGATTTCTTCCACCAGCTTTAAATCTCTGGCAATCGGTTCATACTCACTTGCCGAGCAAATCCCCTTATGACCGTGCGCTTTGGCATATTCACCGTCGTGAATATAGCCGCCGTTGACAAGCGTCATATCCTCACAGTGGGCAACAATCATCTTGCCGAGCGCCTTTGCTTTTTCCATTGCCGCGCGCATCAGCGCTTCATCGGCAACACCTCTGCCGTCATCGCTGAACCCGCAGACATACGGTGCCATCACATCCAAATCCGCAAGCGCTTTGCCCTGTTCGCCGACGGTAATCGAGCCGTACGGCACAACGGCAATGCAAGCGTCCTTTTCAATAATATCAAGCTGTAATTTCAAATGCTCCATGCTGTCCGGTACCGGATTTAAGTTCGGCATACTGCACACCTGCGTATAACCGCCGCGTGCACAGGCATAAGTGCCCGATGCAATCGTCTCCTTATAAGAAAAACCCGGCTCACGCAAATGCACATGTACATCGGCAAAACCGGGCAAAACAGCATATTTACTTAAATCAACACAAATACCATCTCCGCATCTGTCGTCAGAAAACACGCATCCCTTGGTCGGCGCAGCGTTTCCGTATAGCGGTGTGTTGGTAAACGTATATTTCATCTTTCTTCCCCCATAAAAAATCCTGCCGGAAGCCGCAGGTTTATTCTCGTCTGTATGCAGCCTGTCGCCGCATATCCATTTTAAAGTTATATCTATGCACATCTCTTAGCATCTTTTAAGATTATATCATAACACAAAAGGCATTGTCAACGCTATCCGCACAGAAATCAAATTTAATCTTGCCGCATATTGCCTTGACAGTAGTGCTTTTTTATGATATACTGCTCATTGGCAAGCGCGCTAGACTTAGCTGCCGTCCTGTATGTGGAAAGTTGAACGTGAGTAACCAAATGGAAAATGATATTGAAATTAAGAGTTTTAACTTTGCAGTCAGGATTGTCAATGTGTATAAGTATTTAACTGTCACAAAGAAAGAATATGTGCTTTCTAAGCAGTTACTTCGCAGAGGCTGAACAAGCGCCGAGCAAACCCGATTTTGTTTCAAAAATGAATATTGCATTAAATGAAACTTCAGAAACAAAGTATTAGATAAAACTCTTAGAGGCAACTGAATTTCTTTCTGAGAAAGAAAGCAAATCTCTTTAAGCTGATTGTATTGAATTGGAAAAATTGTTAGTAAGTATTATATAATCCTCAAAATAATAATTTTCAATTTTCCATTTTCAACTTTCAATTTAATATCTGCGGATGTGGCGAAATTGGCATACGCGCAAGATTTAGGTTCTTGTGTCCCGAGACGTGCAGGTTCGACCCCTGTCATCCGCACCACCCAAAACACTTATAGGTTTCTCCTATAAGTGTTTTATTACTTCTTGATAAAATTTTATGCACCTTCCTGTAAGCTTTCATTATTAACAATGAAAATGTTTTACTAACTCCTCCTATCGCAAAACGCAAAAAGCAATGTGTACACATTGCTTTTTTGCCTACTACTGTTCTTTAAATTTCACAGTGCCCTTGTCGGCGTCCATGGCTTCCACAATCGCCAGTGATTCAAGCCTATACCCTAAATTGCGAATGACCGTACCGCCAATTTGAAAACCCTTTTCAACAGCAATGCCGATGCCTTCTACCATTGCCCCTGCCTCCTCCGCAATGGAAATCAAACCCTGCAGCGCACAACCGTTGGCAAGAAAGTCGTCCACAATCAGCACGTGGTCGCCTTTGCCCAAAAAGCGCTTGGATACAATGACCTGATTAGTGTTTTTATGGGTAAAGGATTCCACCGTTGCCACATACATATCGCCGTCAATATTCACGCTTTTGTTCTTTTTAGCAAACACCAGCGGCACGCCAAACGCACGCGCCACCGGATAGGCAATGGCAATACCGGATGCCTCAATCGTCAGCACCTTATTAATCGGCTTGTCCGCAAAGCGTCTGCGAAATTCTTCACCGATTTCATCTAACAGAGCAATATCCATCTGGTGATTTAAAAAGCTATCCACCTTCAGGACATTTCCCTGTTTTACAACGCCGTCTTTGGCAATACGTTCTTCTAAAAAGTTCATCCTATGCCACCCCATCCGAGCTAAGATTTTCTACTATTGTAACACGCTTTGCGCCACTTGTCAATGCCAGTAGAAAGCAGTCGAATTATGCCTCATCCAAGCCATCTAACTGCACCTGGCTGCGCAAGGCATCCATACGTGCGTCCAACTCAGCGCTTAAGCTTGCGCATTCCAAAAGCTCCTGCGCCATCGCATCCGTAAAGACAAAATCCTTTTTATAGCGCAGCTGATGCTCCAGGCTTGCCCAAAAATCCATCGCAATCGTGCGGAGTTGAATCTCCACGCGCATTTCTCGCTTTTCGTGCGCCAGGAAAATGGGCACCGTAACAATCAGGTGCAAGCTTCTGTAGCCGTTCGGTTTTGGATTGGCAATATAGTCCTTTTTCGCAATCAGGCAAATATCATCCTGCTTTAAAAGCGCATCCGCCAACATATACACATCCTGCGGAAAGGAGCATACCACCCGCACGCCGGCAATATCGTTTAAGCTCTGCTCCATGGATTCTACCGTAAACGGCAACCCTCTGCCGATCAGCTTTTCGCGCATGCTGAACATACTTTTAATACGGCTTTTAATGTCGTTGATGGGGTTACGATCCAAACGCAGGGAAAACTCCTCGTTTAACACATTAAACTTCGTCTCCACTTCCATCATCGCACAGCGATAATATGCCATCAGCTTGGAAAACTCGTGCGCTTTTTCCTGCGCCTCTTCCACAAAGTCCTCGCCGAAATAGTCCACAATATGCTTTTGAAACGCCTGCATATCCTTAAATGCATTCACATTTTTCATGCTGTCTCACCTCGGTTTCTATTGTAACGCATTTCGACAAAATTTGCAAGGTAATATAATCTTTCAATTGCCAAGTCATCCAGCGCAACCTACATTACTATCGCACATAAAAATCCAGTAGGCAATATGCCTACTGGATTTTTATTGCTTTTTTACTGAACAACTATAGCCGTAGTTGCCGTCACTGTCGAGAACATACCCTGGTAAGACGCTGTAATCTTTGCTCTGCCCTTACCTACACAGGTCACAAGACCATTTGCATCTACAGTTGCAACTGCCGGGTTGTCGCTTGTAAATACAACACCGTCAACAGCTACTTCGACGCCCTTGCCGTTGAATGCCTGCACAAACAGCTGCTTCGTGCCGCCAACTGTACCCTGTACCTCATTACTTGCGAAGTAAAGCGGCCAGAACTGCATATCGGTCTCCATCTGTTCTTTGGAGGTATAGAAGCAAACCTCGCTATAACTGCTGTAGGTACCGCCGCTTGAATCACCCTTACCGTTAATTCGGAAGAATTTTGCTGTCTTACCGTCTAACAGGAAGATATCCGGCATAACGGTTGTACCGCTTGTTTGTGTATCGAGCACCTGTTCCCAGGTTTCGCCGTCCATAGAAATCTCTGCGTTAAAGATAAAGCTGCGCGGCTCGCCTTTTGAATCTGCCATACCGGCAAGACCAAATGCATACAGACTCACCGGCTCTCTGAATTCATAGCAAATCCATGCCGGAGACTGACCTGACCAACGGTTCACCAACTCCTTGGAAATGATGTTATCCATCGTACCGAATTCCACATACTTATCGTGACCTGTAGAGAAGGTAACATGCTCTGCCGGCTGTCTGCTGATTTCTGCCGGAGGATCTTTCTCGATCGGTACACTTAATTGCAATTTGCTTATATTGCTTGTGCTGTTCGTACCAAACTGCCCTTCAAATTTATCGGCTACAAATGTAATGGTATATGTTTTTTCGCCGATTGTAAAGCTTGCTGTGTTGCCGTTTTGTGCAACCGGCGCACCGCTTGTCAGCGTTACGGTCGGGATATTGCCTTCCGTAATCATGTAATAGTCTGTCTTATCCGTCGTAAAGGCGGTCATTTCCTTGCCGTCCAGCAGCACACGCTCCGAAAGCATCGAAATGATATTTGCCTTTTCTGCTTCTGTGTATTCCATCACATTGTCCGAAATCACAATCAAGCCTCTGTCGTCCCAGAGTACCTGCTTACCGAGTGCCTCTACGAGCGCACGGAGCGGAATCAGCGTTCTCGCATTATAGGTATTTGCCGGAACATCCAGGATTTTTTCCACACCATTTACATACATCTTGTCAGAGCCAATCTGCAAGCTAATGTTGGTTTGTCCCTGCATGACCGTTACCGTCTGCGTTGCATCGTCCCAACCAACCCTAGCATCAAAGCTTTCTGCAATAAATCTTACCGGCACGAGTGTTCTGCCGTTTTCCGTAAACGGATATACATCGGCGTTCGCCGTATCTACATAGGTTCTGTTGCCCTTATCAAGCACCACTGGGCTGTTTAAGAAAAGTGCAACCGCATCGCCTGCCTGTCTTGCAGTCGGGATTGCATTGTCCGAAACGGACCAGCTGTCCATCGGCAATACCGGTGTCAATTTCTCCGGTGCAGCTTCACCCGCATCCAGCGGTACAAACTCAACCGTAAGAGTTGTCTCAGTTACATTCTGCATATGAATGCCCAATTTGAACATATCCTGATACTTTTCATCCGGTGCAACCGGTGAAGTCGGAAGCGGTCTTGCCTGCATAATCTGGAAGGTTGCATCCACAGGACCTTGTGTAATGGCAACATACATTCTTTCTTTGCCGACCGTCAGAAGTGCGCTCTTTTTGTCTGCCGAAAGCAGAATATCGCCATCCGTATGCGCAAACCACCAAAGTTCAGACGGCTTTTTCATCTTCACTTCATCCTGCAAAACAACCGACTGTCTGTCCTTGGTCATATACATACCGCGCTTTGCAGAAACGAAATCCGAACTGCTCTTCGTCATATCCAGAATGGAAAATGCTTCATTTTCTGCTTCTTCGTGACGGACAAAGCTTGCCTGGGCATCCTTAGGCTGTTCAAAGCCTTCACCCGGATTTACAACCAGCGTATTTTGTCCCTCTGCGCGCTGGACATAATACATATAGCCACTGTAAAGCGCCGAATAATTCGCTCGGCCAATCGTACGCACAAAGCGTTCTCCGTTTGCATCAATCACAAATGTACCAAGTGAGTTATGCATATGCCCCGCATTATTTGCACCACCCTGCATCGCTGCATAGAGCGCATTATCATCCGTCCAGGAGGAGCGGAAGTTTGCCACCTGCGCATCGTCCTTGGCATTAAATGTTTTATCCAGCGCTACGCCGTCCATGCTTTCCTGCGCATCTGCGTCGTAGTAGAGAATTGCAAAATACGGATAATCCACATCGCTGCCGACACGGCGAATGCGCTCATTGAGCATCCATGTATAATCCGGGCGGTCAAACTTGTTTGCCAGCCAATATATAGACGGGTCAATCGCTAAGGCCTCGCTGCCGTCACCGAAGTTGAACATCTTCTCCGGCCCCGATGTATACAGCCAGTAATCGCCCATATACCGAATCATCGGCGTTTCATAATACCACGCCAGATCCGCCGGCATTTCATAGCCTTCCACAAATGCAGTTTCACACTGTGCCACGAAATAAACCATAAATTCAGATGTAAGCCCCCAGTAAGAAGGACCTTCCGGGAAACCGCCGTCCGTACCGAATGCCTCGACCGGGATTCTGCCGTACTTAAGCGCTCCCTTGAACAAAAACTCCGAAACCTCCGGAATTTCATCTGCAAATGCAAGGGCAACACCTGCCGCACACGCATTTGCAAGCATTGCTCTGTTCGTTGAGCCGCCGGCAATGTCCGCTTCCTTGATTGCGCCGTCATAAGCACGCACGTGCTGCCAAATTGCCTGGCGCTTTACAATCTCAATAATTTCTAAGCGCTCTGCTTCCGTAAGACCGTAATACGCCCAGTCGTAGAAGCATGCAATACCGTACATCAGCTCGGACGGAATCATTGATGCCGCACCGTTCGACCAGTCCGGGAATGTGCCGGCGTTGCGGATTTCCGAAAGACCGCGGTCGATGTATTTTCTGTCCTGCTCTACCAGATAGACAAAACCGAGCTCCATCAATCTTCTTTCAATCGTACGCGCAGCGGTAAGCAGGTTTCTTCCATTGGAAAATTCATATTCCTGATTTGGTACAGTCAAACTCCAGTCTGCCTTGTTCTTTACAATATCATACCATGCACTGCACTGTTCTATATTGGCAATCTTATCTAAAACATCCTGTCGGTCATTGACAAACATTCTCGGATGCGGGCGCAGGTTAGACATATAGCTGTTCTTCGTCAACGGCTCGCCAATTTTTTCCCAGTTTGTACCAGTCTCCCCGTAATATTTGACATCACCGAAATTCGGGGCGCTTGGCATATAGATAATCACGTTATCCATCAGCATGGTATCGTACGCTCCTAGGCGCGCGTCCAAGGATACACTCACGTCAAAGATATCACCCGGATCGTTCGGGAATTTCACGCTTTCAATTTTTTTACCGTCGCAGTAGGTTGTCATTTCCTGTTTCTTAAAGTCGACATGTGCCTCCAGCAGCGACCAGCCCTGTCCGTCTTCATCGTTAATCCATTGCGTTGTTGCAACAATGGACTTGTTTGCACTGTTATAGATTGAAAAACCGGCACTGCTCTTGGACAGGTTTGCATAATACGCTATATGTATCTCTGTCGGTCTTTTACCCATTGTAATCTTTTTCTGCAGGCTCGTTTTCTTCGGAATATTGGTGTTGTTGGTAAAGCGGATAACCTTCTGTCCGTCTAAAAGTCCCGGAAGAACATAATCGCCTTTCTTCGAAAAGTTGGCGGCACTCTCTACCGGCACATAGGAACTACCGTTGAGCGAACAGTCATAGGTAAATGCGCTGTATTGCCCCTCCGGAACGGAAAGTGTCGGCGCCTGCGTTGTGCCGAACGGCTTCATTGCCTCCTCCGGCGTGATAGTGACCGTTTTTTCCACCCAATCCTCTGCAGCTATATTGTCTGTCGTAGAAAAAACAACGTCATCGAGGTACGCTTCACAGCCATCCTTCAGTCCGGTCACAAAACGGAATTGCGTATCGCTGAAATCTGTATATTTCAGCGCTGTGCTGCTCTGTTCTTGACCTTCTATATAGGTTGTATATATCATCTTCTCTAAGTCAAGCACAACCTTATAATTTGTCCAAGTATCGTTTGACGCTCTGATAAGTGTATTACTACCATCGGGTAATATCGTCATCAAAGAAAGCGATGCGTCAACCGTCTTCGCGCGGAAGCTGATTGTCAGATTCGTCATTCCAGAAAGCGTGACAAGTTTCTGCAGATTCGGAGAGTTACTCCCCGTTGCGCCGACATTGGTAAAGCGCAACACCATACCGGTTGCGTCCTTATATGCCGCAATCTTTGTCGTTTTCGCATTGGTGGTCTTTGACCACGCATTTGGATCTTTCGCGTTCACAATCGCCGCCTGTCCCTCTGTGTAGCTTTCAAAGCCTTCCGAAAACAGTACCGTTTCGGTTCCGCCTTTTGCCGCAAACACGTTGGTAATGCCGCAGCTCAGCAGCATACACAGGCAAAGCAGTAAACAAATTCCTCTTTTCATTTACTTTTCCTCCTTATACTTATAAAATTTTAAACCGTATCATGCTATATAGGTTCCCCGATTTTGTTTATATTCTACCATATAAACAGTAAACCTGTCAACTACTTCATTGTAATACATTTACAAAAAGCAATATGCTGATATCACCGCGCATATGACCAGAACAAAAAAACGGACAACAGACTTCCTTGTTTTTTGAAAGGCGCAAACCCCTGCGCTCCCATCTTCGTTGCATTGTACTTATCAGAACAGCAATTTCATCCCCGCCCGAAAAATAAAAAGCAAACGGAATTTGAACTGCACCATTTTATACAGACAGCACAAAAAGGACCTTTATGGTAGCTATTTTAATTCTACCATAGGAGGTCTCTTTTTTCTATTGTCCATTTTTACTGGACCTGTTCAATTTTGCCTTGGCTCTTTTATTTTTATTATAATGTTACGCCGTTTTTGAAAATGGCAATTTCACGATAGCCGTTTTCTTCGTTGCGCGTCTTTCTGCCTTCCGCAACAGAGATAATATAATCATAGAAATCCGCATCCAAATCCTTGCCTTCTAAAAGCGCACCGGCATTGTAGTCAATCCAGTTCGGTTTCCTTTCCGTAAGCGCTGTATTGGTGGAAATCTTCACTGTCGGACATGCGCCGGCAAACGGTGTGCCGCGACCCGTGGTAAAGAGCACCATATGACAACCGGACGCAATCAGGTTGGTTACTGCAACCATATCGTTGCCCGGCCCGTAGAGCAGATTTAAGCCGCACTTTGCTGCCGGTTCGGCGATATCAAGCGCATCTACAACCGGCGCACAACCGCCTTTTTGCACGCAGCCGAGGGATTTTTCCTCAAGTGTCGTGATGCCGCCGGCTTTGTTGCCCGGGGACGGATTTTCGTAAATTGGCTGACCGTAGGCGATAAAATAATCCTTGTAGCGGTTAATCATATCCACGGTTTTATCAAAGATGTGTTCATCCACGCAGCGGTTCATCAAAATGGTTTCCGCGCCGAACATTTCCGGCACTTCACTTAAAACGGCGATGCCGTCCTGTGCGGTAAAGCGGTCGCAAAATCTGCCGACGAGCGGATTTGCCGTAACGCCGGAAAGCCCGTCCGAGCCGCCGCACTTTAAGCCGATTTTCAGCTTGGATACCGGAATTGGCTCACGCACTTGCTTTTTCGCTTCTTCCGCAAGCGCGCGCAGAATTTCCACGCCCTCTGCAAGTTCATCGTCGCTTTCCTGTGCGTTTAACAGGCGGATATTTGTACCTTCGATGTCTCCGAGCACTTTTGTAAACGTACCGAGATGATTGTTTTCACAGCCGAGGCCCAAAACCAATACGCCAAATGCATTCGGGTGATGGCAAAGTGCAGAAAGCACCTTCTGCGTGGTTTCGTGATCGCCGCCGAGCTGCGAGCAGCCGTAAGGATGCACGAATGCGTATGTATCTGCAAAAAAGCTTCTTGCCTTTTCAGCAATCTTTTCCGCCGCACCATTGATGCAACCTACGGTCGGGATAATCCACAGTTCATTGCGGATTGCCGCTTCGCCGTTTTTGCGCATATAACCCATAAAGGTCGGCGTTGGCGATTTTTTAACTTCAAATTCAGGCTGATAGGAATATTCAAGCTTGCCTTCCAAGCCCGTCTTTACATTATGGGAATGCACATGCTCCCCTTCTGCAATATCTGCGGTTGCCACGCCGATCGGAAATCCGTATTTGATAACCTTTTCACCGGCTTTGATGGCATTGGCCGCATATTTATGTCCGCTTGTCACATCGACAAGCACGTTGTCTTTTTCGTGTATTCTAAGCATATTACGCCTCCAAAAGTTCACGGATAACTGTGCGCACACCGCGTGCTTCACAGTCGGCAATGTAGCCTTCTACCTTCGCTAAAAGTCCGTCCATCTTTGTCAAATCCTGCCCCCACATATCTGCGTTCGCAAGCACCTGCGCCGCAGTTGCGCCCTGCATAAACGCCAGCGCCTCCGGCATATCATTTGCCTTATCTGTGTGATAGAACATAATGAGTGCCGCCAAAGAGAAGGTTAAAATCTTCGACGGTGTACCATTTTCAAGAGCACCAAGCAAAGACGGAAGCACTCTTTCCTTATACTTCGCTGTGGAATTGAGACAAATATCTAAAAGTCTGTGGCGGATGTACGGATTTTCAAAACGCTCCATGACGCTGCTGGCAAAGTCTTCGAGTTCTTCTTTAGAAAGACCGTCAATTGTCGGGATCACTTCTTCAAAGATACCCTTGCGCACGTATTTGCCCATAATTTCGTCGTCCATCATTTCCTTCACGGTTTCTAATCCGCAAAGCTGCGCCGCCATAACGCTCATCGTGTGCGCGCCGTTTAAAATGCGCACCTTGCGCTTTTTGTACGGTACAATATTATCCGTAAAGATAACATTATAGCCATACGTATCGAGCGGCAGTAAATCCTTCTTGTCATTCATGCCTTCGATAACCCAAAGATGGAAATATTCCGCCGTTACCATCAGCTTATCTTCGTAGCCGAGGCGCTCTGCCCAGGCAGCCTCTTCGCCGCGCGGGAATCCCGTTACGATACGGTCCACAAGCGAGCTTGCAAAGGTGCAGGCTTCTTCAACCCACGCCTTAAAGCCGTCTTCTAACTGCCAAAGGTCAATATACTGCATTACGCACTTTTTGAGTGCTCTACCGTTAAAGTCAATGAGTTCACAGGCGATGAAAATAATACCCTTGTCCTTTGCGCCCTCAAATGCCTTATAACGCGCATATAAAAACTGCGTTACCTTACCCGGAAAGGAATTTGCCGGCATATCATCAATTTTGCAGCTATCAACAAAGGTGATACCGGCTTCTGTCGTGTTAGAAATTACAAACTGCAGCTCCGGCTTGTTTGCCATCTCTAAAAACGCATCAAAATCTGCATAAGGATTGATGCAGCGGCTTACCGCCGTATTCTTTGTAATTTCTTCTACAAGCTCACCGTTTTGCTTACCGCGCAAAATCGTTGTATACTGGCCATTCTGCGCATTAATCACTTCGCCCATACCCTGTGCAAGCGGCTGCACCAGCACAACAGATGTGTTAAAATCTGCTTTCTCATTGAGTCCGTTAATAAAATAATCCACAAAGCCGCGAAGGAAATTACCTTCACCAAATTGCAAAATTCTCTCCTGCATAACAACAGCTCCCTTACTTTATAATATAATAATTGTATTTTAGCACGCCTAAAAATAAATATCTACACCTTTAAAAGCAATTTTTTAATTTTCTGCAATTTTTGATTTGTTTGCTGACCTATTTTAAATACCCTTACAGATTATCGTCGAACGCTTATGTTCCCAACGTATAAAAACCGGCCTGCATACATATATTTTTTACCGAGGTGATTTTTATGTGGCAAAAAATAAAGCCCTATGTAATTTCCATTGCAATCGCACTGGGTGTCGGCGGTTTCTCCGCATTGGTAACCATGGAAAATATGGACATTTACGAAAGTATCATACAACCGCCGCTCGCACCACCATCCTGGTTATTCGGTGTCGTTTGGGGCATTTTGTTCGTCCTGATGGGTATTAGTGCCGCGCTTGTGTATACCTGCCGCAGCTGCGACCGTGCACAGGTGCGCTCTGCGCTCACTGTCTACGCGCTGCAGTTGGTGGTCAATTTTTTTTGGAGCATCATTTTCTTTAATCTGCAAGCATTCTGGTTTGCGTTTCTCTGGATTTTGCTTTTGTGGGGCTTAATTTTATGGATGCTAATTCTTTTTTACCGCGTCCGTCCGCTTGCTGCGTATTTGCAAATCCCGTACTTTTTATGGGTGACTTTTGCGGCGTATCTGACATTGGCAATTGCAATATTAAATTAAAAAAGTCCGGCATATGATAGCTAAAAAGCCTGATTTTCTAAATATTTAGAAAATCAGGCTTAAATATTAGTATCCTTAGCCGTACACACCTTATGCCGGACTTTTTTAACGTCCCAAATACGAAAAGTGCATATAGTCATTGTTACTCTTCCACGAATTGCCACCCCAGGAAAAACCGTATTTTTCAAAGGTTTTTACAACTATGCTGTCCTCCGGAATGGAATGCGGATCTTCGTACGGCTTCCAGTAAGAGCCTGCGCCGATGGTGCCATCCGGATAAATCTGATAGTTTTCATTTGCATTGATATCCAGCGCTATACCTGAATTATGCTCCGAGATATTTAGATTGCTGCGCCAGTTGTAGCCACCGATTTCATAAATCGGAAACCGTGTTGGGTCGTTATAGATTTCCGTAAAAATTTTAACAATATCTTCTGCTAAAGCCTTGTGAATCCAGAAAAACTGCTCAGATGCCGTTTTAACACCAGTTGTTTTGTTTAAACGCCATACCGGCACGCAAACCTCGACCATATTGACTTTTGCAGCCGCTTCATTTTCATATTTGTTTGTTTCTGCCGTACCGAAAATACGGATGCGCTTATCCGCATTATCCCCCTTATAGTACCATGTTGCCTTTGCCGTTGGTGACTGCTCCGGGGCCGACGGCGCTTCCACAACCTTCAATCCTGCCGCACGCGTAAGCATAACGCAAACCTCTGCACGTGTCAACGTGCGGTCCGGGCGAAAATAACCGTCGGTATAACCGCTGGTGATACCGCGCGCATATGCTTGCAGCACACTGTCACGGTAAGCTTCGTCAATCGAGTAAATATCCTTTACCTGATTTAGATAAACCCTTGTATCCAATGGCTTTGTATGACAAACATAAGTCATCACGCGGTCAAACAAAACACAAACGGTTTTTCTGTCAATCGTAGCACCCAATGTATTGGCATCCACTTTCAGAAAATCATCCGCCCATACAATTCCCTGCGTTACCGCAGCATTGTAAGCATTACTCGCCCAATGCTTTCCGTCGGCGCTATACGATAAAACGCCCGGATAAAACGTACGTGCAATCAATGTGAGAAATTCTCCCTGCGTCAGCATACCCGCTGGCACGAAGGCTCCATCAATATAACCGCTAATCAGCCCGTTTGACACCATCGCCTGTACATACGGATAATGCCAATCCATTATCTGCACATCCGAAAAACCGGTGTTTGCCAATGCGCTGACCGGCAAAAGCGCACATATTAAAAATATAGCTAAAAATTTCTTCAACGTGTCCACATCCTTATACGCATTACGCACAATGTAATGAGTATACCATAATTCGACACGTTTTTCCATCGTAAATTTTTGGAAATAAAAAAAAGCAAGGGTACGGGCATCCGTATCCTTGCTTTTTCCGATTTACATTCCCTTAGTCGGCATGGAACATCTTATCTTTAAACAGAAGTGTAATGCACCAAAGCGCGCCAATGCCCACCAGCGTAAAGATAATGCGCGTAAACATCGCATCCGGTCCACCAAAGATTGCCGACACAAAGTCGAACTGAAAAAGACCGATAGAGCCCCAGTTGAGTCCGCCGACAATCACCAAAAGTAAAGCGATCGTATCTAAAATTGCCATATCAAAAACCTCCATATTATAAATTTTTGGGCTGACCTTACTATATGCAAAAGCCGCAAAATATATGCATGGAATTTTTGGAAATGTAATTTTTGTCGAAAAATGCAAACCGATTTTTAAAAATATATTTGCAGTATGTCGATTTCTGTGCTATACTGTACTTGTCACTCAACTGAATACGTCCAAAATTCGGCTGCGTTTTGGTAAAAACGCAGGCCTGGTTTTCATATGCCGTTTTTTGGACATGTGTTGAGTGACATCAGACCTCGCCGCGTTTTTCTGCGCGGCTTCGGTCGCGCATTTTTTTATTTCATTAAAGGAGATGTCACCATGGAAAAACAGTATTTTGAAGTATTCAACAAAATCACAGATATTATCGAAGACTTAAAGAAATTGCAAACGGAAATGGAAGAAATGTACATTTCCTCCAAGCAAAAAGAAACCGCACAGTACGGACACTGTGCGGTTTTATGATTTTATTTATCCTTTTTCAAAACTGTGCCAATAGAGGCGGAAAGTCCGGCAATGCCCTGCAGATCGGACGGAATAATCAGCTTGGTTGCCTGTCCGTCTGCCACCTTTTCCATCGTTTCCAACGAACGGATGGCAAGCACGCCCTCACCCGGCTGCGCTTCGTTAATCAAGCGAATACCCTCTGCCGTTGCCGTCTGAATTTTCAAAATGGCTTCCGCTTCACCTTCCGCACGGCGGATTTGCGCTTCTTTTTCAGCCTCCGCTTCTAAAATCGCGGCGGTTTTTCTTGCTTCTGCGGACAGAATCATGGATTCCTTCTCACCTTCAGCCACCAGAATGGTCGAGCGCTTCTCACCCTCTGCCTTCAAAATACTTTCACGACGTTCACGCTCTGCCTTCATCTGCTTTTCCATGGCATCCTGAATCGCCTTCGGCGGCATAATGTTTTTCAGCTCCACGCGGTTAATCTTAATGCCCCACGGGTCAGTTGCATCATCCAAAATCGCGCGCATCTTGGTATTGATGGTGTCTCGCGAGGTCAGTGTCTGGTCAAGCTCCAAATCACCAATAATGTTTCGAAGCGTCGTTGCCGTCAAATTCTCAATCGCAGACATTGGATGGTCTACGCCGTACGCATACATTTTCGGATCGGTAATCTGGAAATACACAACGGTGTCAATCTGCATCGTTACGTTATCCTTGGTAATTACCGGCTGCGGCGGGAAATCCACCACTTGCTCTTTTAAATTCACATTTTTGGCAATGCGTTCAATAAACGGCACCTTGATATGCAAGCCCACATTCCAGGTCGCCTTATACGCACCAAGGCGCTCTACAACGAACGCATGTGCCTGCGGCACAATTTTGATATTTGCCACAACCACAATCAAAATAAACAAAAACAATGTAAAGACAAAACCTATACCTTCCATAACAATACCTCCTTAATTCACTTTTTCAGCTCTACACGAGCAGTTACGCCCCTGATTTCACGAATAGTAACCACACTGCCCTCTGCAATCGTTTCTGCACCAATTGCCCGCGCCTTCCACTCAAACCCATAGATAGACACACGACCGCTATTTTTTAAATTGTCTATCGGCTCAATGACAATGGCATCCTGTCCGATAAATCGGTCCGCATTTGTTTTTTCCTCTTTGACCTTTAAAACCTTTTTCACCAGACCTCTGGTAGAAAACAACAAAACAGCAGAAGCGATGATAAAGACAATCATCTGCACCGCAGCGCTTTCCACAAAAAAGGAAACCACCATAGAAACCACCGCTGCCGCACCAAACCAGATACATACCAATCCAGGTACCCCAGCTTCAATCACAAATAAAACAATCGCGGCTACCAACCAAAATAACTGCATATTTCATCCCCCTTTCCATTTATAGTATACCACTTTTCAATGTTTAATGCAAGCTATTCCGCACAGACACCTACGAACGTTATCTTTGCCAACATATCCATACGCACAATGTTATAGAACAAATACAGAAATGAGCCCTTCGGTCCGTCAATGATAGGAAAAGCTCCACTACCGTAGCCGGCAAGCCCTTTTTTGTTCGAAAATATCCGGCACACCCAACGGGCAGAATGCCCCTGTTTTACCTTGCATCCTCAAAATGCATCAAGCCAATATGGCGAAAATCCAAATCCAAATGCGGCGGCGCACCGATGTCGTTGTAGCTTTTCTGCAAATAACAGTGGAAAAACATTGCTTAGAGCGAATAAAGTCTTGCAAAACACATAAAAATATTGTACAATGATATTGATGATTTTTAATTGTACAATGATATTGATGATTTTTAAAGGAGGCAATCGTTTATGCGCGCAATTTCTTTGGACTATCAAAAGGCGAAAAATTTCTTTTCGCAGGACGAAATTAATCACATGGCAGGCATGGTAAACTCCTGTCACGATATGCTACACGCAAAAAGCGGCGCCGGCAATGATTTTCTCGGCTGGTTAGACCTGCCGAAAAATTATGACAAGGCAGAATTTGAGCGAATCAAAAAAGCAGCCGAAAAAATCAAGCGTGATTCCGAGGTACTCATCGTTGTGGGGATCGGCGGTTCCTATCTCGGTGCAAGAGCCGTAATCGAGGCACTGCGTCACAGCTTTTACAACAGTGTTTCCCAGTCCATAAGAAAGGCACCGGAAATTTATTTTGCCGGCAACTCCATTTCTTCAACCTATCTGCTGGATTTAATTGATGTCATCGGTAACCGCGATTTCTCCATTAACATCATCTCTAAATCCGGTACAACGACCGAACCGGCAGTTGCTTTCCGCGTACTCAAGGCGCTTTGCGAAAACAAGTACGGCAAAGAAGGCGCGAAGGCAAGAATATACGCCACAACCGACAAGGCGCGCGGTGCGCTCAAAAACCTCTGTGATGAAGAAGGCTATGAAACCTTCGTTATTCCGGACGACGTCGGCGGCAGATTCTCCGTGCTGACTGCGGTTGGTCTTTTACCGATTGCCGTTTCCGGCGCAGATATTGACGCTTTAATGGCGGGCGCCAAAGCCGGTATGGACGAATACGCATGCCAGGATTTAGATAAAAATGACTGCTATCAGTATGCAGCCATCCGCAATCTGCTCTACAACAAGGGTAAGCACGTGGAAATGCTCGTAAACTACGAGCCGTGCCTGCACTTTATGAGCGAGTGGTTTAAGCAGCTTTACGGTGAAAGCGAAGGTAAGGACCAAAAGGGTATTTTCCCTGCAGCAGCCGATTTTTCAACAGACCTGCACTCGATGGGTCAGTATGTACAAGACGGTAGACGCATTCTGTTTGAAACCGTAATGAATGTACAGAAGCCGCGCCGTGACTTTGCATTAAAAGCAGATGACAAAAACGTGGACGGCTTAAACTTCCTGGCAGGCAAGACTATGGACTTTGTAAACCAAAAGGCATTTGAAGGTACTGTTCTTGCACATACCGACGGCGGTGTGCCGACAATAATTATCAACATTGAAGCACTCACAGAATTTAATTTAGGTAAGCTCATTTACTTCTTCGAAAAGGCTTGTGCTATTTCCGGTTATCTCTTAGGCGTAAATCCGTTTAACCAGCCGGGCGTGGAAGCGTACAAGAAGAATATGTTCGCTCTACTCGGCAAACCGGGTTTTGAAGCACAGAAAGAGGCACTTGAAGAGCGTCTCGCTGACTGATTTTTCTAAAAAATGGAAGTATCCGCCAAAAGTTTTTATTTTTGAAAAGATTTACTTGCACTTTTCACCAAAATATAGTATGCTATAGGTAAGTCAAAAATAAATCAAGGAGGCTTGATACTATGATAAAAGTTTTAATTGGCAAAAAGGGTACCGGTAAGACAAAAACATTGATTGCCAGTGTGACGGGTGCAGCAGCAAACGCGCAGGGAGATTTGGTGTTTATCAGCTCGGATACGAAGCGCCATATGTACGATATCCCGCACAAGGTTAGAATGGTGGACACATCTGCTTTCGTATTGAAAGTATATGACGAATTTTACGGATTTATATGCGGTCTTATTTCCAATAACTTTGACATTTCTAATATGTACATCGACAGTATGTATAAAATTGTTGAAGATCAGGAAGCCGGCCTTGAAAAGTTTTTTGAGGATATAGCAGCGCTGTCTGAAAAGTACAACATTGACTTTATGTTTACAATGAGTATGGATGAAGCAGACGCACCTGAATTCTTAAAAAAATACTTATAATTAAACTCAAAAACATCATAAACGAGAGCGCTAGTCGCTCTCGTTTACTATCGGATATAAGGAGTATAGTTTTATGCAGTATCAAAGCACAAGAGATAAATCCATCAACGTTTCTGCCGCCGAAGCAATCAAAACCGGTCTTTCCAAAGAGGGCGGTTTGTTTGTGCCAAAGGAATTTCCGCAGATTCCGGTTTCGCAGCTGCGTGCGTTCCCAAAAATGAGCTACAACGAACGTGCCATTGCGGTACTGTCGAATTTTTTAACAGATTTTTCCGATGAAGAAATTGCGCAGTGCGTTAATGCAGCCTATACCAAAGAAAAATTCGAAACCGACACCATTGCACCGGTTTACAAATTAAACGATACACACTACTTTTTGGAGCTTTGGCACGGTCCGACCTGTGCGTTTAAGGATATGGCACTGCAAATCCTGCCGCACCTTTTGACCAAGTCCATTGCCAAATGTGGGACAAAAGAAGAATGTGTCATTCTCGTTGCAACCTCCGGCGATACCGGCAAGGCAGCATTGGAAGGCTTTAAGGATGTGCGTGGCACACGCATTTTTGTATTCTATCCGGATAAGGGCGTCAGCGAAATTCAGAAGCTGCAAATGATTACACAGGAGGGCAACAATGTCGGCGTTGCAGCTGTGGAAGGTAATTTTGACGATGCACAAACCGGCGTAAAAGTCATCTTTACGGACGAAGACTACAAAGCCATCTTAAAAGCAAACGGCTTTGCCCTCTCCAGTGCAAACTCCATTAACTGGGGTCGTCTTGTGCCGCAGATTGTATACTATTTCTCCGCATATGCAGATTTAGTAAAAAACAAAGAAATCGAGTTTGGCGACAAAATCAACTTTGCAGTACCGACCGGTAATTTTGGTAACATCTTAGCCGGCTACTATGCAATGAAGATGGGTCTGCCGGTAAACAAATTCATTTGCGCATCCAATGAAAACAACGTATTGACCGAGTTTATCAACACCGGTGTATATGACAGAAACCGCAAATTCCACACAACGATTTCTCCGTCGATGGACATTTTGGTGTCCAGTAACTTAGAGCGTTTGCTCTTTGATATCACCGGCACAGATGACCAAAAGGTTGCAGGCTATATGGCAGCTTTGATGCGCGACGGTAAGTACGAAGTTTCTGCCGCTGACAAAGAAAAAATTCAGTCCCTGTTTTATGCAGCTTCCTGCGATGATGAAGAAACCAAGAAGACCATTGCCAAAGTAAATACAGAATATGCTTATGTTATGGATACTCATACCGCTGTAGCGAAAAATGTATGTGACCAATATATGCAGGAAACCGGCGATATGACAAAAACGGTCATTGCTTCGACAGCGAGTCCGTTTAAGTTCAACCAAAGCGTTTTAATCGCATTGAAAGGACTTACAAGCGTTGCGGGCAAGGATGAGTTTGCACTGTTAGATGCACTCTCCGAAGCAAGTGATATGCCGATTCCTGCATCGCTGTCCGCGCTCAAGTCCAAGCCGAAGCTATTTAATCTCAAATGCGAGAAAACCCAGCTCAAGCAGGTTGTCAGCGAGTTTTTACAGGTAGAATAATAAATATAAGCCAAAAGCGGAAAACGCATTGTGAAGCGACCCCCAAAAGTCAGACCAAAAATCTAACTTTTGGGGGTCTCTTTAATACTTACCAGTATTTTCTTAATCCCTATCCCTTCAAAATTATGCACAAAGCGCATGCAACATTTCCTCTAATTCTGCTGCAGAGCTAAGTCCTGAAAAAAGCTTAACCAAGGCACCGTCCTTAAAAAACACAAAGGTTGGCACCGTTGTAATTTTAAATTCTTCTGCAAGCGCCATACATTCGTCTACATCAATTTTGCCGACAATTGCCTCACCCTCAAAAATCTGCGCAATCTCATCCACAATCGGGCTCATCATTTTACACGGACCGCACCATGTTGCAAAAAAATCCGCCAATACCGGCTTGCCGGATGCCACTGCCGCCTGAAAGCTTTCTTTATCAAAATGTACTGTTGCCATATTTTTACCTCCTGCATGTATTTCCCACGTTTACTTTATATTGTTTCGCTGTATATTGTCAATAGTCTGCACAAAACCTTCAAAAATCATGCGCAGCTATTTTACAAATCCAGATAATCCTGCTCTGTTGCGCCACAAACAGCGCGCCCGTTTGACGCTTCGCACATCGCCTTTAAAAAGGCATCTGTTTCATCTGTTTTGGTATACACATACATCTGCGCCTTATCTGTATAGGCAATCTCCTTAATCGTGTGTCCACGCTGTTCCGCTTCATAGCGCAATTTGCCCAACAGCGTATAATCACACGAAACCTCCACCACATCACAAAGCACACGTGTAATGATGCCACCGGCATCCACCCCAAGCTTTGCGCTCGCACCGTACGCGCGGACAAGTCCGCCGCCGCCAAGCAAAATACCACCGAAATAACGCGTTACCACAACGCAAAGATTCGTCAGATTTTCCTTGCGCAGCACATCCAGCACCGGAATACCCGCTGTGCCGGACGGCTCGCCGTCATCACTGTAACGGCAGATGTTATTTTCATCAATAATATACGCGTACACATTGTGCGTTGCGTCATAATACTCGCTGCGCAGCGCATTGATAAAGGCAAGTGCCTCCTGCTCTGTCTGCACAGGCAAAACGTGTGCTATAAAACGGGAGCGTCTTTCAATCATTTCCGCACTTGCGCGTGCACGAATGGTTCTGTACTCAGTTTTCATTCGCCTACTCCTAATCCCTTACAACATAATTTCTAAGCTTCGCATAGCAAATCTCATCGACCAACGCTTCGATGCGCGTTCCGGTTTCCGTATATTCCTCGGAAAGCACCATTTGATCCGCATGCAGCACCGGCAAAAGTGTGCCCTCGCTATACGGAATTAAAAATACCGCCTTTTGCTTTTTCCCAGGCACAATGTCTTCCAATGCCGATCTGAATGCTTCCATACCAGCGTGCGTTCTGGCACTGATGCAGACTGTTTTGTCTGCCCCTTCAACCTGCATCGGCAAACCTTCCGGTTCTGCACATAAATCCATTTTATTTAACACGGCCAGTGTCGGTTTTCCGGTTGCCTTTAGCTCTGTTAAAATCATGTTGACAACTTCAATATGCCGTCGAAATTCCGTATTCGATGCATCAATCACATGAATGAGCACATCTGCAAGCGCAGCCTCTTCCAACGTCGATTTAAATGCTTTGACCAGATGATGTGGCAATTTGCGGATAAAACCGACCGTATCCACCATCAAAAGCTCACGATTATCCGACAGCGTCAGATTACGCTGCGTCGGGTCAAGTGTTGCAAACAATTTATTTTCAGCCAACACATCTGCATCGGTCAGTAAGTTCAGCAGCGTCGATTTACCCGCATTCGTATAACCGACAATTGCCGCCACCGTCTGTCCTTCCTTCTTTCTGCGGCTGCGCAAGAGATCACGGTGTTTCTGGATTTCGCGCAGCTCCTCCGTCAGGGATTCTATTCTGCGTCGAATATGACGACGGTCTGTTTCCAGTTTTGTTTCACCCGGTCCACGCGTACCAATACCGCCGCCAAGACGGGAAAGCGCACTTCCCATACCGGTCAGACGCGGTAGCATATATTTCAGCTGCGCAAGCTCTACCTGAATTTTACCTTCCTTTGTTTTGGCACGCGCCGCAAAAATATCCAAAATCAGTGCCGTACGGTCTAAGACCTTCAGCCCGGTCACATCCGTAATATTTCTAACCTGCACCGGCGAAAGTTCATCATCAAAAATAACCGTCTCTGCCTGCAATTCCGCTGCGGCATTTTTCAGCTCCTCGAGCTTTCCCTCGCCCAGATAAGCCGCATTATCCGGTGAAGGACGGTTTTGTACCAATACACCAGCAACCTCTGCCCCTGCCGTATCGGCAAGCTCCTCCAATTCAGCTATGGATTCTTCTGTTGTATCGGACAGTACATCCAGACTTCCTGTATGCACGCCCGCTAAAATAACCCGTTCTTTTCTTTCTTCATTTACAAACATACAATCACCTACGCTGTAAATTAAAATTATTGTACCATAAGTAAAAATGCTTGCTTGCAAGGGCATTTTTACGCAGCCGTCAATATTGCAGGATGTACATAGTACATCGGCGACGCAGTCGCAAAGACTTGCTATGTAAGGCTTACCGCATATATTATACCATATTTTTTAAAAGAAACATATACTTTTGTGAAAAAATTTAAAAAAAGCTTGCAAAAACAGAAAAATGTGGTATACTTATTAAGTATCATATTGCAAAAATAGATTTTAATGTATTTTAGGAGGGACTTCGAATGGAAATCGCTAAGAATATAGTTATGGTACTTCACATTATCGCTTCTCTCGTTTTAATCGTAGTTGTGCTGCTGCAGTCCGGTAAATCTGCAGGTCTGTCCGGCTCGATTGCAGGTGGCGCAGAGACATTTTTTGGTAAGAACAAAGGCAGAACAATTGATGCAATCCTCGGTAAGTGGACCGCTGTATTTGCAATTTTGTTTCTCGCTACAAGCATTGCTCTTTCCATCATCGTTATGCACTAAGCTGCAACAGAAGCTCCGGCCGAAACACCGGTAGCCGAACAATTTAAATGAACACCAAAAAGCGTCGTGAGAAATCACGTCGCTTTTTCACGCTTTTTCGCAAACAAACATAAAATATAGTAAATTTGGTGCGAAGGAGGTGGAAATATGTATATTTCTGACAGCGAAACAACCTACACACGCGAAGAAACCTGCGGTTGCGGTAGAAGTCCCATTGGCTGTAGCTGCGGCTACACAATTGTTTTGATTCTGCTTGCAGCACTCTTCGCAGTAGCGCTCGGTCTCGTTTTCGGCATTGTATATGCTGAAACACTGTTTACATCCCTGTCTGTTATCATAGCGGCGGTTGTATTATTTGCGCTCTTGCTGATTGTATTCCTCTTGCTGCGCAACTGTTTCCGCCGGCGCTGCTAATGCAGTAACTACAAAAGAAACAAGAGCCATCCGCATTTTTCCGCGGATGGCTTTTACTTTAGGTTCTCTGCATTAACCTTCCATATGTCTTGCAAAAAATCCGGCAGCTGCCTGTGCAAGCTTCTCCTCTGCCGCATTGGCAACGGCCTTTTCATCCGAAAAGAATACCACGCTCCCAATTGCATCCCCTTCTGCAATAATCGGCCATACAACACACGCACAGTACTTCTCATTGCCATCCACCAACGGGACTACTTTTGCAGTGCCGACTTCCTTAGTATAGCTTGTCTTGCTGCTCATCAAACGTTCCAACTCCATGCTGACCGGTTTTTCCAAAAACTCACGCTTGGATGCGCCGCTGACCGCAATAATAGTATCACGGTCCGTAATGCAGGCCGGCATATTGCTGGTTTTGGCAAGAGACTCTGCATACTGCACCGCAAACTCCCCAAGCTCGCCAATCGGCGAGTATTTTTTGAAGATTACCTCTCCGTCGCGGTTGGTAAAAATCTCCAGAGGGTCGCCCTCACGAATACGCATTGTTCTGCGAATTTCCTTTGGAATGACCACCCTGCCCAAATCATCTATTCTTCTTACAATTCCTGTTGCCTTCATGCGAAATAACTCCTTTTTTGTTGAATTTACAAACGTAGTATCTGCAATGAAGGAATTTTTATGTAAGGAAATTGGTGGTTAATTTTTTTATATTTGTCTTAAAAATTCAGAAAATTTTTACCCTATTGACGTGAAAAGCAAAATACTGTGCTCTGTATGACGTGTTTGCTTATGGCCTACGAATAGTGAAATTTAAAAGCAGTGCCGTCACCGCTAAAACCAAAAGCATAATAAACGATGCAGTATATCCACCGGTTGCCACCAATAAGCTATTGCTTGCATTGGCGATAAACGCCGCAAAAATCAAATTAAAATTGGTAATACTATAATTAGTCGAAAAATACTTCTGTCCGTAAAAGGATGCGGAAAATGCTGAGGTCACCGTCGGGCAGGAACCGTAAGAAATACCCGTCAGACACAAGCCAACAATGCACAACGGCAACGAAGAAATGTAAACCGCCTCAAGCGTAATACCCGCCGCCGCAATTGTGAGCACATTTGCCGTAAGCATCGTAAACCGGCGTCCCCTCGCATCATAGACCGCGCCAGTCACAATGCGCCCGACACCGTTAAAGACGGACAGCACACCGACAAGCGTCGTCGCAAGTGCAGGTGCCGCTTCCACGGAAATCACCAAATCACGCGCAAAACTGATAACGGAATTACCGACCGCCGTCATAAACATCATACATAAAAACGCGCGCCAAAAGGTGAAGCTTTTGAGCATCTCCGCGGTAGAATAATCGCGCAGCTCAAAATTTTCTTTTGCCGTCGCTTTTCCCTGCTTTGCCATCGGAAACACCGCATCCGCCGGCGGTCGTTTTAAAATCAGTCCAGCAAGAATTAAAACCACTGCAATCACAATACCCAAAGCGATATACGTCTTACCAACGCCTACCGCTACACTTGCAAACAGCTTGCTGATTACTTCACCGAGCAAAAGGGTGCTTATGCCAAAGCCCATCATCAGACAGCCAGAGCAAATCCCTTTTTTGTCCGGAAACCACGCATTCACCGTAGATACAACCACATTATAGGAAATACCGATACCGCTGCCCGCAAAAAAAGCATAGCCAACATACAAAAAAGAAAGCATATTCGCCTGCAGACAGCCGGTCATAACAAAGCCGACACCCACAAGTGCCCCAGCCAAAATCAGCGAAAGACGCGCTCCATACTTTTTACAAATCAAACTGCCGACAAATGCACTTAAACAGAAAAAACACATAGTCAACGTGAAATTCAGCGCCAGTGCAGTATCTGACCAACCAAATACCTCTTTAAACGGTACCTTAAGAATAGACCATGCATATAAAACACCCGAAAAGAGCATCGCAAAGACACCTACCGCCAGATAAAACCAACGTTTTTTCAAAAGAACTTCATTTTGCATTTTCTTACTCCTCAACTTACAGATTATTTCAAGTATAGCATAACCCAAACGGCATTTCAACACAAAAAAAGCATTACTGCAGCAAATAAATACAAATTTTTTTAATATATTTTGACAATTTTTTTAAAATGTGGTAAACTTTAGATGTAGAAAGGAATTACAAGTGTACGGGGGACGACAGCATGTCTTACAAAATTGGCGACAGAATTTTATATCCTATGCACGGTGCAGGCACCATTGAAGCAATCGAGGAACAGCAAATCCTCGGAGAAAAGCATGCGTATTATGTGTTACGCCTGCCTGCCAGTGATATGAAGGTTATGCTTCCAATGAAAAATTTAAAGGAAATCGGTGTGCGCGATATTATCACGGTTGCAGAAGGCAAAAAAGTGCTTTCCGCCATTCCGAATGCCATTGTTGGCGAAAATACAAATTGGAATAAGCGCTACCGTGACAATATAGACCTTTTACGCAGCGGCGATATATACAAAGTGCTTGATGTTGTAAAAAGCCTGATGCTGCGCGATAAAATCAAAGGTCTTTCTACCGGCGAGCGAAAAATGCTCTCTAATGCTAAGCAAATCTTGATCAGTGAGCTTGTACTTTCCGGCACAGCGGACACGCAGGAAATCGAAAACTTATTAAAAGACGCCATTGAAGACGCCGCGTGTGCAAAAGCTTAAATACAAATTTTAAGGACTGTGGAATTATCCACAGTCCTTATTTTTTTGCGTTCCGTCCGGTTTTATTCCTTTGTGTCGGGGACAGGAAAAATCAAGGCGGAATCAAAAAAACTGAGCCAACGTCTTCATTGGGTTATCCGACGCTGTACACAGGTACAGAGAGCGACGAAGTTTAAGTCTTACGTTCCGTTCGATTTTTACGTTCCCAAGACTATTCCAGTTCGAAAGCGCCCGTATAGAGCTGATAATATTTACCCTTTTTAGCAAGCAACGCTTCATGGTTGCCACGCTCAATAATATGCCCGTTTTCAAGTACCATAATCACATCAGCGTTTTGCACAGTAGAGAGTCGGTGCGCTATGACAAAGACAGTTCTGCCGCGCATAAGAGAATCCATACCCTTTTGCACAATCGCCTCCGTTCGCGTATCAATGCTGGAGGTTGCTTCATCCAGTATCATAACGGGCGGATCTGCAACTGCAGCACGGGCAATCGCCAGAAGCTGACGCTGTCCCTGCGAAAGACCGCTGCCGTCACCGGAAAGGAGGGTATTATAGCCTTGCGGCAAGCGACGGATAAAGCCGTCCGCACCGGCAAGGCGCGCAGCAGCATAGACTTCTTCATCTGTTGCATCCAATTTTCCGTAGCGGATATTTTCCATAACCGTGCCTGTAAAGAGGTTTGTATCCTGCAAGACAATACCAAGCGAGTGGCGCAGGTCGCTTTTTTTGATTTTATTGATGTTAATATCATCATATCGGATTTTACCGTCCGCCAAATCATAGAAACGATTAATAAGGTTGGTAATCGTCGTTTTTCCGGCACCGGTTGCACCGACGAAGGCCACCTTCTGTCCCGGCTCCGCATATAAAGTCACATTATGCAGAACCGTTTTTTCCGGCACATATCCAAAATCCACATCATAAAAACGAACGTCGCCCGAAAGCTTGGTGTACGTTGTCGTACCGTCCGAATGGGGATGCTTCCACGCCCACACGCCCGTACGCTCTGCAGACTCCACAAGCTGACCGTTTTCCTCCTTGGCATACACCAAAGTAACGTAGCCCTCATCCGCCTCCGGCGCTTCATCCATCAGTTCAAAAATACGCTGCGCACCGGCGAGCGCCATAACCACAGAATTCATCTGCTGCGAAATCTGGTTTATCGGCATATTAAAGCTCTTGGAAAGCTGCAAAAATGATGCAATACCGCCCAGAGATATACTTTTCGTAAATATGGCAAGCGCACCCCCTGCAATCGCTAAAACCGCGTATTGCAAATGTCCCATATTGTTATTAATCGGACCGAGAATGTTCACAAACGAGTTTGCCTTGGTTGCATTTTCGCACAAAGCCTCGTTTCTGCGGTCAAACTCTGCTTTGGTTTCCTCCTCATGGCAAAATACCTTAACAACCTTCTGCCCCTGAATCATTTCCTCAATATAACCGTTGACATCGCCGAGTGCCTTTTGCTGCTTCATAAAGAACTTACCGCTGTTGAAGGCAACTTTTTTAGTGATGAACAAAATCAGCGCAACCGATAAAAGAACTACGCCCGTGAGCGGCAGACTTGTAAAGCACATTGCCGCAAATACGGAAACAATCGTAATTGCAGACGAGAAAAACTGCGGCAAGCTCTGTGCAAGCATCTGACGAAGTGCATCCGCATCGTTTGTATAACGGCTCATCGTGTCACCGTGCGTATGTGTATCAAAATAGCGAATCGGCAAAGTCTGCATATGCGCAAACATTTCGTCGCGGATATCGCGCAACACGCCCTGCGCAATCGTGGACATCAATCGCATCTGCATCCATGCAGAAACCACACCGACGGCATAAATGAGTGCCATCTGTGCAATCGCAAGTAAAAGTCCCGTAAACTGCGGATTTGCACTGCCCAGAAGCGGCGTAATATAATCATCAATCAACGTCTGTAAAAACAAACTGCCCGCAACGCCTGCAAGCGTGCTCAGTAAAATACAGAGCAGCACAAGCGCAAATCGGAATTTATACTGTCTTGTAATATAGGAGAGCAGGCGTTTCGCCGCTTTCCAGTCCATTTTCTGCCCCGGCATACGCGGCATATGTTTCGGTGGTGGCGGATTACGCATTTGCACTCACCCCCTTCATCTGCGAAGCATAGACCTCTTGGTAAATCTTATTTGTCTCTAAAAGTGTTTCATGCGTGCCCACGGCATCAATACGGCCGTTATCCATTACAATGATTTTATCTGCATGTTCAACGGACGAAATGCGCTGTGCAATAATGATTTTTGTCGTGTCCGGAATTTCTTCGGCAAACGCTTTTTGAATCATGGCATCCGTCTTGGTATCCACCGCACTCGTAGAATCGTCCAAAATCAAAACCTTTGGTTTTTTCAACAGTGCACGCGCAATACAAAGGCGCTGTTTTTGTCCGCCGGAAACATTGCTGCCGCCCTGCTCAATATACGTGTCGTATTTCTCCGGCATTTTCTGCACAAATTCATCTGCCTGTGCAAGCTTACATACGCGCTCGATTTCTGCATCGCTCGCTTCCGCATTGCCCCAACGCAGGTTTTCCTTAATCGTTCCGGAAAATAGAACGTTTTTCTGCAGCACCATCGCAACGCTGTTGCGCAGTACGTCCAAATCGTACTCACGCACATCCCTGCCGCCGACCTTGACGCAACCTTCACTGACATCGTACAGGCGCGGAATCAGCTGTACCAATGTTGTCTTGGCACTGCCCGTACCGCCGATGATGCCCACGGTCTGTCCGGCTTCAATCTGCAGATTTACATCGTGCAGACAGAGGTTTTTCTTATAGCCGAAATTCACATTTTCAAAGGAAATACTACCGTCAAGCATAGTATCTACCGCCGCTTCACCGCTCTGAATATCACTTTCCTCATTCAAAAGCTCCGCAACTCGCTCTGCCGACGCTCTGGAAATGACCAGCATAACAAAAATCATAGACAAGCTCATCAGGCTCATCAAAATCTGCATACCATAAGTAATAAAGCTCATCAGCTCGCCCGTCGTCATATTGCGCGCCACAATCATCTGTGCACCGAACCAGGAAATCAAAAGAATCCCCGCATACATACACGTCTGCATGAGTGGCGAGTTAAAGGCAAGCATACGCTCTACTCTGGAAAAATCCTTGTAAATGCTGTCGGAAACTTCCGTAAATTTTTCGGTTTCGTGCTTTTCGCGCACAAACGCCTTGACCACACGCATACCGCGCAGGTTTTCCTGCACAACGCGGTTTAAACGGTCATAGGTTTTAAACACACGCACAAAAATCGGATGTGCATGCGACATAATCAGATAAAGTCCCAATGCCAGCACCGGCATCAGAACCAAAAAGATCAGCGAAAGCTGCCAGTTGACAAATGCTGCCGCACTGAAGGAGAAAATCAGCATCATCGGTCCGCGCACCGCGATACGGATAATCATCTGATATGCATTCTGCAGATGGGTGATATCCGTCGTCAGTCGCGTCACAATGCTGGCAGTTGAAAACTTGTCTATGTTGGAAAAAGAATAGTTTTGTACTCGATAAAACACATCGTGGCGCAAATTCTTTGCAAAGCCCGCCGAGGCACGCGCTGCCGCCTGCCCGGAAAGCACCCCAAATGCCAACGAAATTAAGCAGGAAATCGCCAAAAACAGCCCCACCCGCACAATGTGGTTCATATCCCCTTTCTCGATACCGTTGTCAATCAAAGAGGCAATCAACAGCGGGATGATTACTTCCATGACTACCTCCATCGACACATACAGCGGCGCCAAAATGGAGTCCTTTTTATATTCTCTTATGCTTTTTGCCAGTTGTCGAATCACAAATTCCACTTCCCTTCATTTTTACTATTGTACTCTTTTTTGCATGCGTTTTCAAGCCTGTTCATAAAACCTTTACAAACTTTTTCTGTTATAAAAAGAGCAGGTGCAACACCTGCTCTTTCTTATTAAATATTCAACTGCCAATCCCCGAACGTACAAAACTACTCTTTTACATATGTAATCAAATCTTCAATTGCCGCTCTGTCCGTAAAATCACCGCTCTCGTCACACAGTTTAATTAGCATTTTTTCCATCTCGTTCGGATTTTCCTTGCCGGACATGATTTTCTTGAGCGCTACAATTGCAGCTTTGTGCGGCAAAGACAATTCCTCTATAATCATTTTCCCTAAGAAGTTAAACGTTTTGATTTTATCCCGCATATGCGGCTTAAAATTCTTCTCCACCACCATAACGTCGTAGTACTCTTTACACGCCGGCGGCGTAAGACCGGTTGTGAAAACCACCAGCTTCTTATCTTGAAGCGCATCAAAGTTTTTCGTAATCAGACTCGCGCCGGCTATCATTTCGGCATATAAACCGCCGCCGTAAATAATCGTATCATAGCTTGCCAGTGCCGCCGGTTTTACCTGCTTTGCGTCCACTGCCTCACATCCGAGTTCATCCGCAATCCACTGCGCGTACTGCTTTGTCGAACCGTATTTCGACTTGTAAATTACAATTGCATGCATTTTATGTCCCCCTCCAATTGATAAACCAACACTTGCTCTGCCGACAAATCCGTACCGTGCAATTCTACCTTGCGCACAGCCGCATTTTTATAGGTTGTATAGTAATAGGTTTGTGTTTGTGTATTGCAGCAGCAAGAATACCTCGTATATTCATATGCGCCGTCCGCCGTTTTTACGCACCCTTTCGGCATTGCAACCGAGCGCAGAATATGGAAAAACTGATTCACGCTTTCTGCTTCACTGCCACCGCAAACGGATTTTTCCTTAACAAAAACAGCCTTTACAAAGCGGGATGCACTCGAAAAATCCCCAGGCAAGCCAAAGGCACCGAGTCCCAAACTAAAATTTTGCAGCGGCATATCCGCGGACAGTTTGTTCTCTGCAAACGCCTCATGTAGTCCCATATATTGCTGAATATTGTGCATATGAAAATCAAAGGTCGGATTGTTGGTCAGCACACCGTACGGATTTTCGTAAATCCGCATCCCCGCCTTAGTACATTCCAGCACAATGCTTTCCTCCGCATCCGAAATCATCCAATGCAGCGGCGATACCGGCAGACCCTCGCTGAAATTTGTGTGCACAACATTGACCTTTTCCAAATGCGCTTTCACCGCGCGAACACTGTCGCATATGCCAAGCAAATACGCAATCAGTTCAAAAGGTGCAATATTCACTTTTCCCTCTGCATACGGCGGATAAAAAGCATTCCCCTGAAAATTCAGGCCCGCCATGCTCAGACCCTTTTCATTGGTCGCTTCAAAATACAAAGGATAGCCGTCTGCCACCGTCGCCATACCAATCAGCGCATAATGCTCATCAAGCGGCTCCATATGCCGAAACGGCAACACCACCCCACGTGGCGTAATCACAACGCCTTCGTTGTACCCACGCTCTAAATCCAGGTTTCTGCCGAAATAATGTGCTTTTGTTTTATAACTGACTGCCGTACACATGCGTTTTCACCCTTTCATATTGCGTTGGTATTAGTATGCTCAATTGGGCGTAAATTATCACTTGTCATCAGGCAAATATAGTTGTGAAATCTGTCCGCACTTATAGCGCAACAGATTCGACGTGGGTTGTGTTATGTCAACTACACTATTGCTGGTATTGTTTATATCTCTTTTGAAATGATGAGACAAACCTTTCATATATTCTCTTCATTAATATCGACATTAAAATGGTACCGATAATCACAGTAATTATATATAAGTGTTTTGTTCTATGTATTTTAATGTTATTAGCCTTAAAAATAACCCATGTGTAATATATATTTCTAGTGAGTAATTACCGCAGAGTGTGTAAAATTTATTATGTATTAAAGGTGTGTCAACTAAAATATATGACATTGAAACCATAGAACAAACAAAAAATAGTGAATATAATATATTAAATATTATGGGAACACCACTTTTGGCAGAAAGCACATAACAAGCAATAACAAATATGCTGGATAAAATAAAAATTGCAGAAGAATATTTGTTTAATTGTGCATCAATATAATCCTTTTTACTGTAGCATATCATACCCAAGACCATACAAGGAACATTCTGATACCAGTGTATTCCCAAACCCATAAGATGGGAGATAACACAATAAATACCAATACAAACACCAAATAACAATATTTGTAGTTGACTAGATTTAAACTTTTTGAATATCGTCAAATAGATTAAGTATACGACAAATGTAGTTTGTAAATACCATCCATTTGTGACGATTGTCCCCCCAAACAAAAAGGATTGTATAAAAAGTTTAAAAGAGAAAGTTCCTTCTAACAGCAATGTCCATATACTGTACAAAATTATAAGTAAAATATAAAGACAATATAGTGGCAAAAATCTCTTTACAAAAAATCCGTCTATATAATTTTCCTTTTGACTCGAAAACATTAAACCGTACCCAGAAAAGAAAAAAAACATAGCAACGGAAATAGCCCCTAACAACTGAAGAACCGTTCCAATATACATTCCTCTAAATAAGCCACTATACTGATATAAATGATGGATGACTACAAGTATAGCAAAAATTCCTCTTAGGCTGTTTGTGTATTCTTTTGACATGTATTTTGTTTCTTTCATGTAAATTCTTCCTTTCTATCGACATAGTAGCACACAGCACTTTATTGTTTGTTCTCAGCCGTAGTAACCGATGCGATTAACTTTCTTCATAAACGCACTTCGTTTGTTTTCGATATGATATAAGAACCTCACGAAATATAACGAAATCACAGATTTCTATATTTCGGAGAACCTTGATGCTCGCAAGCTCGTATCAAATCTCGTTGCCGTTAGGCAACAGATCCAGTGCAACGCACATATCGAATCCGTCAGGATATATCGAAAATCTCGCAAGAGATTTATTTCTATGAATCCGTACGCACCAAAAGTGCTACGGATTCCACATGGGTTGGGTGGTGTCTGCTACACTATGGATGAAAAAACTATTATAACAGATATAACTGCAGATACGATACCTAATATAATGCATGTTTTTCCTACGTGCTTTTCTTCTTCGGAATCTTTCGATAATAAAATTGCCCCAAGTATATAACCTACAAGCGGAATTAAAAATGAAATTATATATTGAAATGTATAACTATTTCCACCATCCGATTCATCTTCATCAATTTCTAATCTTTCATAATACTCTGGATTGTAATATTTACTTTTATCTATTTTATGACCACAAAATCCACAAACATCATTGGAAAACGGATTCGGTCCATCGCATTTTGGGCAGTTGATTTCTGAAGGTAGCATTTCATTTATTCTTTCAATTTCAGCCTTTTTTATTTCATTTATTTTTTCAAAAATGAGTTCCATTTCTTCGCTTGTATATAAATCCTTTTGTGTTTCATATATTAATTCTAAATCTTCAAGCGTATAACTCTTAATTTCTTCTAAAAAATTTTCTTTTTTCATGCTGTAAATTACCTTTCCTTCCCTTTTGCAGTTGTAACAGATGCAATCAGTTTTCTTCTTATCGTTCCACATTTGTTGAGCAGTTTTTTATATGTAGTTTCATCAATTTTACTTTTACGCATCAGTAATTCTAACCAATATTCTGTTTCAAAGCTTTCTTTAAGTGCAATTTCTAATTTATTTATAAAATCAGCTTTACTTTGAGCATATTTTGCTTCGTGAAGATTAGCACCGATAGATGAAGAACATCTTAATAATTGATTTACATACACAGAGCATCCTTTTATATTGTCGCATATATCTGATATTTCTATTGCAAAACTAATCGTTTCTTCTCTCAATACATTTTTGTATTCCATAATCATTTCTCCTTTGTCGATATACACGCTTTGCGTGTTCGATATATTTTGCTTCGCAAAATTCAATATAACCTCGCTTTACTCGGTTTCGATATGATATAAATCTCGTTGCCGTAAGGCAACATATCGAGCTGTCAGGCATATCGAGTTCTAATAGAACATATCGAAAATCTCGTAAGAGATTTATATCGATGAGTGCTATGTGCGACAGAGTAGCACACAGCACTCAAGCGTTGTTTCATTGTCCAAACTAATTTCCTCTATTTCTTTATCATCAAAAAATATAGGAAAGCGGAATTTTATGTGCTTTAAGAACCTACCATCAGGCTGTTCTTCTTCGTATAAATCAACACGCTCTACCAATAGGTTCATAAACTCTTTCTTTTCCAAATCTGTAAACGAATCATAAAAGTCATTAAAATACAGAAGATACTTGTAAATGTTCTTTCCTGTGATTTTATCTTGCTCTATATTAAATATCCTTGTTT
>JAZSQB010000047.1:0-26354 GCA_045537695.1 Clostridia bacterium
ACCTTGTACCGGCTGAATATGCACACTTTGAGGTTTTCCCTGTTGGCAGACTCGACATCGATACTCACGGACTTTTGCTTCTTACCAACGATGGTGACCTTGCTCACCGTCTGCTTTCGCCAAAGTCACATGTCCCAAAAACTTATTTCGTTGAATCTGCAAAACCGGTTAAGGAAGAGGACATTAAAATCTTTGAAAACGGAATAGAACTTGAAGCCGATTTTACCACCCTTCCTGCAAAACTTGAGATTGCTTCCGATGATAAAACCGAAAGTCTTGTAACCATATATGAAGGAAAGTTCCATCAGGTAAAACGCATGTTTGAAGCCGTTGACAAAAAAGTAATGACCCTCAAGCGCCTTTCCATGGGCAAAATCACACTGGATAAAAACTTGCCCGAAGGTAAAATGCGCCCGCTGACGGAAAAAGAAATACAACTTTTGCAAGAAATTGAATAAATACGCTTGACGAACGCCGAAAATTGTGGTAGTATATTCGAGTAATAAATTTTTGCTCGAGTGGCGGAATAGGCATTCGCTCGGGACTTAAAATCCCGTGGGTAGTGATACCCGTGCCGGTTCGACCCCGGCCTCGAGCACCAAAAAGCACTTGCAGTTGCAAGTGCTTTTTCAATGTCTGATTGAGGATCTGCCTGCTTATGGAACTTTTCAAACTGACGACCTCATTTCTTATATAAATAAATACTTGGTGGATACGTCTTAACACTTCTGCTACATAAAATTTGCGTAGCAGTCCTAAAACTACTACGCAAAAAGTCTAACTTATTTGGGGTCGCATCACTTTTTCATTCCCTTTTTCTTCTATTAATAAATAGGCAGATTAATTTCGCCGGTCTGCACCATACTGATAGCACTATCCTTCCCAACAATGACGTGGTCAATTAACTGAATGTCCACTCCATCCAGAACCTTTTTGATTTCCAGTGTAGCCTTGATATCCAAATCCGATGGTTTCATGATGCCACTGGGATGATTGTGACAAAGGATTACCTTTTTGCCGTTGTTTCGAAATATCGCTTCCAACACAACGCGCGGATAAAAGCTGACAGCATCAATCGTGCCCTCACAAATCTTCTTTGCGTGGATGACTTTGTTTTTATTGTCAAGGCAAAGCACATAGAAGTTTTCATTCGGCATACCGGACAAAAGGACTCTGCAATATTCCTTCGCCACCTCGGAAGTGTTGATGGTCAGGTGCGTGCGCAAAAGGTCGGCGCGATATGCGCGCAGTAGCTTCGGCATCATACTAATCAGCGTTGCCGCATGCTGCCCCACCCCCTCAATCTGCATCAATTCCTCCAAGGAGGCATCCATCACGCCGGAGAGCGAGCCAAATTCATTTACAAGCCGGTGTGCAATCGGATTTGTATCGCGCTGCGGAATTGCATAATACAAAAGCAGCTCCAGAATTTCATGCACAGCCATCCCATCAAACCCGGTTTGCGCATATCTGTCTTTCATTCGCTGTCTATGCCCATCGTGCTCGTGCGCTTTCTGCTCCATTATGCATCTTCCTTTCTTAACTGCTTGCATATATTGTATAGGAAAATACACACAAATGCAACCCCTAATACAGAAGTTTTTTCCTTATTATATAACTGTATAAAATTTTTCGAAAATTTTCCTTGACAGACAGCATAGGATTTGGTATACTATTAATGCTTTGACGAAAAGTCTTTTTTTTGTGTGTACAAATTTTTTCGCAAAACAAGAGAAAGTACTTCGTTTCCCCTGCGAAACAACAGTGTTTTTCGCAGATTTTACCAAGGGAAAACAGCATAAAGAATGTACAAACGGAGGTGCACAGCGCATGAGAGTCAAAATTACATTAGCATGCAGCGAATGCAAGCAGAGAAACTACAACACAATGAAGGATAAGAAAAACACGCCTGACAGATTAGAGCTCAACAAGTATTGCAGATTCTGCAAGAAGCATACGCTCCATAAGGAAACAAAATAATTAAGCGTGTAGTTTGCGGCTGATTATGGAGAGGAGAATGAAAATGAGCGATACTGCAAAGAAAAAGAGAAAGTCCCCACTGACCTTTTTGCGTGAAGTAAAGGGTGAGATGAAAAAGGTTATTTGGCCGACATGGTCTCAGACTGTGAATCACACTTTAGTTGTTATTGCGTTCATCTTGATTGTTGCTATCTTCTTAGCAATTGTCGACACGCTCTTCGGCGGTGTTGTAAGAGGCTTTATCATTGGCGACTTCAAGGCTGCATTTACGCAGTTATTTTCCTTGAAGTAATCCACAACATCACAAAGGAGCTGTAACGTATGGCTGAAGCGGCAAAATGGTATGTGGTTCATACCTATTCCGGTTACGAAAATAAGGTAAAATCCACAATTGAAAAAACCGTTGAGAACAGAGGCATTCAGGATTTAATTCAGGAAATCGTTATCCCGATGGAAGAAGTGGTTGAAACCAAGGAAGCAGCAGATGGCACCGCAGAACGTAAAACCGTAATGCGCAAGGTGCTGCCCGGTTATGTTATCGTAAAGATGATTATGACCGATGTCAGCTGGTTCGTGGTAAGAAACACTCGCGGCGTTACCAGTTTCGTTGGTCCTGGTTCCAAGCCGGTTCCGCTCACAGACAAAGAAGTCGTTGAACTCGGCATCGAAAAGATTGTCGTTGACGTCGATTTCGCAGTCGGTGACAGTGTTAAGATTTGTTCCGGTCCGCTCGACGGATTTATCGGTGTTGTTGAAGAAATCAACATGGAGAAGCAGAAGCTTCGCATTTGCGTTTCTATGTTTGGTCACGACACCCCTGTTGAACTTGATTTCTATCAGGTTCAGCCTTTAGATTGATAAATAGGGTCTTTCCTGTTTATAGATTCAGAATGCGGCGCATTCTGAGTGGGAGGATTTTTCAAAAATCCGCCATTACCACATTTTTTTAAGGAGGTGCTTTGAAAATGGCACAGAAAGTTATTGGTTACATCAAGCTTCAGATTGGTGCAGGTAAGGCTACTCCGGCCCCGCCGGTAGGTCCTGCTCTCGGTCAGCACGGTGTAAACATCATGCAATTCTGTAAGGAGTTTAACGAAAAGACTGCTAAGGATGCAGGTTTGATTATCCCGGTTGTTATCACCGTATACGCAGACCGTTCCTTCTCGTTTATCACAAAGACTCCGCCGGCTGCAGTTCTGTTAAAGAAAGCTTGTAAGATTGAATCCGGCTCCGGTGTTCCGAACAAGACAAAGGTTGCTACAATCTCTAAGGAAGCTTTGAAGCAAATTGCTGAACAGAAAATGCCAGACCTGAATGCTGCAAGTGTTGAAGCTGCAATGCGTATGATTGCAGGTACAGCTCGTAGTATGGGTATCGTGGTAGAAGACTGATTCGCATAAACGAATCGCAAATTCGTGGGAGAAATATATAGAGTATATTTCGTTTTAACCACACAAGGAGGAAAGGTTAATATGTTTAGAGGTAAAAACTACTCTGACAGCGTAAAGCTGTTCGACAAGTCTAAATTATATGAGCCTGCAGAAGCTTTGGATTTGGCTGTAAAGACCTCCAAGGCAAAGTTTGACGAAACTGTAGAGCTTCATATTAAACTGGGTGTTGACTCCAGACACGCTGACCAGCAGGTTCGTGGTGCAGTTGTTCTGCCGCACGGTACAGGTAAGGTTGCTCGCGTGCTCGTATTCGCTAAGGGCGATAAGGTTGCTGAAGCAGAAGCTGCAGGCGCTGATTTCGTTGGCGGCGAAGAGCTCATCCCGAAGATTCAGAACGATAACTGGTTCGAGTTCGACGTTGTTGTTGCAACACCGGATATGATGGGTGTTGTTGGTCGTCTCGGTAAGGTTCTCGGTCCGAAGGGTCTCATGCCGAGCCCGAAGGCCGGCACAGTTACACCGGATGTAACAAAGGCTGTTACTGAAATCAAATCCGGTAAGATTGAGTACAGACTCGATAAGACAAACATTATCCACTGCCCGATTGGTAAGGCTTCCTTCGGCGTAGAAAAGCTCACCGAAAACTACAAGAGCTTGATGAGCGCTATTATCAAGGCTAAGCCGGCTGCAGCAAAAGGTCAGTACTTAAAGAGCGTTGCAGTTGCATCCACGATGGGTCCTGGTATTAAAATCAACCCGGCAAAAGCTGAAATCTAATTTTTCAAAATTAGGGTTGACAAGCACGTAAGAGTGTGTTACACTATACTAGTGTTTAAAACTAAATAGTTTTTCCGAAGACAGCAGGTGCACATAAGTGCATAACGAGATTTCTCCCCTGCCGAGGTGAGCGTTGATTTTTATATCCGATTGAATTCGGCTCTCCATGTCTTTGGAGAGCCGTTTTTTAGTAATGTTTTAAATTTATCAGGAGGTGAAACGATTATGCCAAGCGCAAAGGTTTTAGAACAAAAGAAAGCAGTTGTTGCAGAGCTCGTTGAAGCTTTAAAGAACGCACAGTCCGGCGTATTGTTCGACTATCGCGGTCTTACGGTTGAAGAAGATACACAGCTCCGTAACGAATTAAGAGCAGCAGGCGTTTCTTATCACGTTGTTAAAAACACACTGACAAGATTTGCTGCAAATGAAGTTGGTTTAAGCGACTTAGATCCGATTTTACACGGTCCGACAGCTCTTGCAATTTCCGATAATGATGCAGTTGCTCCGGCACGCGTTCTTTCCAAGTTCGCAAAGGATCACGAAGTTGTTAGCATTAAGGCTGGTTTTATGGATGGACAGGTTCTCTCCGTAAGCGAAGTTGAAATGTATGCAAACATTCCGTCCAAGGAAGTACTCATCGCAAAAATGCTCGGCAGCTTGCAGGCACCTATCAGCAAGCTTGTTAGAACACTCGATGCTGTTGCAAAGAAGGACGAAGCTGCAGCTGAGTAATGCAGCATAAAAAACAAATTTAAAAATTCAGTAAAATGAAAATATTTAGAATTAATGGAGGATTTTAAAAATGGCTGATGTAGCAAAGTTAGTTGAAGAAATCAAAACCCTTACACTTTTAGAAGTAAATGACCTGGTAAAGGCTCTCGAAGAAGAGTTCGGCGTATCCGCTGCAGCTCCGGTTATGGTAGCTGGTGCAGCTGCTGCAGGCGGCGAAGCTGCTGCTGAGAAGACAGACTTCGAAGTAGTTCTCGCTGATGCAGGTGCAGAAAAGGTTAAGGTAATCAAGGCTGTTCGTGAAATCACAGGTCTTGGTCTGAAGGAAGCTAAGGATCTCGTTGACAACGCACCGAAGACACTTAAGGAAGGCGTAGAAAAGGCTGCAGCTGAAGAAATTAAGGCTAAGCTTGAAGAAGTTGGCGCAAAGGTAGAATTGAAGTAATTTCAGTTTTCACAACTCCTGAAACACCGTATGCAATCGCATACGGTGTTTTTGTGTTTATATAATAAACGGGACGTTTGAAAGCGTCCCTTACATACGCAATTGATACTTCGACAACTTTGCAATTCAAATGACATATGCTCTGCTGGGCAGGAAACGAATGTACTTTTATGACCAAAAGCACCAAAAGTCCCGGGGTTCCGATTCCCCCTGACCCCTAAAACAGCTTAAGGGGTAGCGAAGCGGCCGGCGCGGTAGTGAATAACAATCCGGTGGATTGTCAGAGCCGTGGCGTGACCAAGCCGTAGCGAGACTGCCCTCTCCCCCATAAGAACCCCCTGCTTGCTCGCCGACAGAATGATTCATAAAACACTGTAGGAGCGATTCAAGAATCGCTCGCAAAGAAAAAGAGCGATTTAAAATCGCTCTTGCTCACTATGTACAATTAAGTTTTTTCAGTATTGTTTTAATTTACTTCTCACAATCAACACAAAAAGTGGAAATTTGGATGCAGCACTAGGCGGCGATACTGACCCATACACGAGTACTGTGTCAGTATCGGCAACGACGTAATGCGCTGATTTTACTTTTTTCTATTCGGATTTTTTCTCTCTGCCCATCAACTCCGCCACTGCGTCTTTGGCAGACAGCGTCCCCTTCAAAATCTTATACATACAGTTGGTAATGGGCATATCAATGCCCTTTTGTGCTGCAAGGTCGTGCGCAACATAGCAGGCACCTACACCCTCCACCACCATATGCACTTTTTCTTTTGCTTCTTCAAGAGACATTCCCTGCCCTAAAAGCATACCGCATCTGCGGTTTCGGCTGTGCTGACTCATACAGGTTACCATTAAATCTCCAATACCGGCAAGACCTGCAAAGGTTTCTCTTGTTGCGCCGAGCGCAATACCCAGGCGCGCAATTTCCGCAATGCCGCGTGTCATCAATGCTGCAAGTGCGTTATCACCGCAACCAAGCCCCGCGGCAACGCCTGCAGCAAGTGCTATGACGTTTTTAAGCGCACCACCAAGCTCTACACCAACAATATCTTCGCTTGTATACACGCGAAAAGATGGCGCCATAAAGGCATCCTGGATAAACTGTGCAGTCTCTATATCTACAGAGGCAACGACGTTTAAGGTTTCCATACCGCGCCCGACTTCCTCGGCGTGCGAAGGTCCGCTCATCACCGCAATCTTCGCCTGTGGTATTTCCGAGGCAAGTACCTGCGAAAGACGGAAATACGTTCCTTCTTCTAAACCTTTGGAAATATTGACAATTCTTTGTCCTTCTACAACATGCGGTGCAATCGTTTTTGCCACATTACGCATCGCATGCGATGGCGATGCCGTCACAATCAAATCTGCATTTTCAACACAATCCTTCGCTATATGCGAAAAGGTAATGTTTTTGTCCAGCATCACGCCCGGCAAAAACTCCTTATTTTCTTTGTCTCTTGCAAGACGCTCCGCCTCTGCCTGTTGCCAAGACCAGAGCCAGACATCGTTTCCCTTATTTGCCATCAGTGATGCAATCGCTGTTCCCCAACTACCTGAGCCAATTACCGCAATTTTCATCTGCATTACGCCTCCTTCTTTTTGCCAAGCTTGGATTCCGTACCGTTTGCCAGTCGCACAATATTCGTGCGGTGACGCCATACGGCAAGCGCACACATAATCAGCGAGGTAACAAATACAATCCAATTGTAATCTTTATCAATTACGAATGTAAATATGGCGATAAAGGTCGGAAATGCGAACGCGCCAACAATAGAGCCAAGTGATACATATTTGCTGATTGCCATCGTGCCAAGCGCAGCAAGCAGCACAATCAGACCTACGCGCCAATCCAGCATAAAGATAACCGCAGCAGAAGTTGCTATACCTTTACCACCCTTAAAGTTAAAGAATACTGGAAAATTGTGCCCTATAACAACAAATAAACCGGCAAAGCAGCGCAAGTAGTGATAAATTTCATTTGCTGCACTAATTTGCGCATACTTTAAAACAGCGTTTACAATCCATACGGCAACAACACCCTTAAATGCGTCAAATAAAAGCGCCAGAACAGCAAGCTTTTTACCATATGTGCGCAACATATTCGTTGCACCGGCATTGCCGCTGCCGTGCTTACGAATGTCCGAACCCTTCAGGTTGGATATGATAATCGATGCATTTAAGCTGCCAATCAAATATGCAACAAGCGCCGTTACAATTAAAACTAAACTCTGCATACGCTCCTCATCTCCTGCTTATTTAGATTTTTCACTTCTCTCACGAATAATAAAACGAATCGGCGTACCTGCAAAACCAAATGCCGCTCTAAGCTGATTTTCAATATAACGCAAATACGAAAAATGGAACAACTCTTTATCATTGACAAAAATAACGAATGTCGGCGGCTTTGTCGAAGGCTGCGTCGCATAATAAATTTTAAGACGCTTGCCCTTATCCGACGGTGGCTGCACCTTCGCGGTGGCTTCCGCAATCACGTCATTGAGCATACCGGTCGGAATACGGCGCGCATTCTGCTCTGCCGCGTCATTGATGATGTCATACATCTTGTCCACGCGCGAGCCCGTCTTTGCCGACATAAAATGAATCGGCGCATACTGCATAAATGCCAGCGTATCCATTATATCCTGCTTATAGTGGTGCATGGTGTTGGTTTCCTTCTCGACCAAATCCCACTTATTGACAATAACAACGCTCGCTTTGCCGCTCTCGTGCACAAAGCCGGCAATCTTGGAATCCTGCTCCGTGATACCCTCTGCCCCGTCAATCATAATGATACACACATCACTTCGCTCAATGGCAGCATAGGCGCGAACCACGCTGTAGCGCTCAATCTGCTCGTCTACACGTGCCTTACGGCGAATACCGGCTGTATCAATAAACATATACTTTTTGCCGTCTTTTTCAAAATAGGTATCAATCGCATCGCGCGTTGTGCCGGCAATATCACTGACAATCACGCGTTCTTCACCCAGTATGCGGTTAATCAAGGAGGATTTACCCGCATTCGGCTTGCCGACAACGGCAACCTTTAATACATCCTCGTCTTCTTCTATCATAGCTTCGGAGTCAATATGTTCAAATGCAGCATCCAAAAGGTCACCCACGCCCAGACCGTGCGTGGACGAAATCGCAATCGGGTCACCGAGACCCAAATTGTAAAATTCATAAAAATCCATCGGTGGCTCACCGGCATTGTCTACCTTGTTTACGGCAAGAATCACCGGCTTTTTCGATTTTTGCAGCATTGCGGCAACATCCTGATCTGCCGCCGTTAGTCCATCGCGAATATTGACCAAAAAGATAACCACATGTGCCATATCAATCGCAAGCTCTGCCTGCAGGCGCATCTGCTTTAAAATCGTATCATCCGTTTTCGGCTCGATACCACCGGTATCAATCAGCGTAAACGCCTTACCGAGCCACTCGCACTCCGCAAAAATGCGGTCGCGCGTTACACCCGGCGTATCATCCACAATACTGACACGGGAGCCAAATATTTTATTAAATAGCGTAGACTTGCCGACATTCGGTCTGCCTACAATTGCAATTGTCGGTTTCACGCTTTAGCCTCCAATCTCTATGTCCAAAATTTTTTCTATAAACTGATAACCGTCATTGTCTATCGGACAAATCGGCACACTGAGCGCATCTGAAAGTGCACCAAGCGAAATGTTGTCCAAAAAGACATCATCTTCTGCACGTAGCATCGAAGACGGTATATATAAGCATTTTCCTAGCTTTTTACCTTTGAGCTGATCGCGGATATCGCCTGCAACCACCAAGCCACTGACGTTCACACCACCGCCAAAGAACTCGTTTTGAATCGGGAACACCTGAATATGCAGTCCCGGCACACGCGCCATCAATGCATCCGAAATCTGGCGGATAAAGGCATATGCCCCCTCCCCTGTTGCGATGCTCACTGTTTTGTTAAGCGTCATAGCTTCAACCAAGGCAAGCGCATCATAAAACTCTTCGCGCATAGACGAAATCAGTCCGACACCGTTTTCAATCTGATAAAACTCTTCATATGCCGATGCCGGCGGCAGTTCTTTTTCTGCCATCAGGTAAAACTCGTCCGATAAAAACACAATGCGTTTGCCGTACTTTTTAAGAAACGCTTCCTGATACGCTTCCACCTGCGCAACCACGGCAAGGGAACGTTCTTTATCAAAGGGTTTTAGCGGATAAAGTCCGTCTCTGTAACGCGTTAGCCCGACCGGCACCACCGATACGCTGTTCACATACGGTGAAAGCGCCGCAAGGTCTGTAATGGTCCTATCTAAGTTTTCCCCATCGTTTATCTCCGGACAAAGTACAATCTGGCAGTTCATTGTAATCTGATTTTCCGCCAGACGCTGCATAATTTCATATAAGCGCCCCGCAAAGCGGTTGTTGAGCATCTTCTGCCTGAGCTTTGGGTCCGTAGCGTGCACGGAAACATTGACCGGCGAAATACGCATACGGATGATGCGCTCCACATCCTTGTCCGAGAGGTTGGTCAGCGTAATATAATTTCCTTGCAGAAAGGACAGGCGCGCATCGTCGTCTTTAAAATAGACCGTTTCACGCATCCCCTTCGGCAATTGATCGATAAAGCAGAAAATACACTTATTATGACAGCTTTTCGGCGTATCCATAAGTGAGTTTTCAAAAACAATGCCCAATTCCTCATAATCGGTTTCGATTTCGATAATCTCCGTTTCGCCGTCCGCTTTCAAAACCTCAATTTCCAACTCCGCGTCCGCTGTTAAAAACATATAATCCAGCACATCCGTAATCTCCGTGCCGTTGATTTTTGTGATACAGTCACCAGGCGCAAGACCGATTTCTTCGGCAATACTCTCCGGCGCAACTGCCTGAATTTTTGCATGCTTCATATTAAAACTTCTTTTCTGCCTCTAAAATGTCGAGATATTTTTCGTATGCCTTTTCCCATGCAGCGGTATCCTGCGGAAGATATGTCTTTGTATCTTCACTTGCCATAACGACCTGACGCGCTTCGTGGATATCCTTGATTGCTCCCAGGGCAACAAACTGCATCAATGCATTACCAAGGCTTGTACCCTCTACCGGACCTGCAACAACCTTCATACCGGTTGCATTCGCCATAAACTGACAGAGGATACTGCTCTTTGTGCCGCCACCAACCATATGAATCACCTTTGGCTCTGTCGGTAATACCTTTGCAAGCGCTTTTACCGAGCGTGTGCATTCGAGCGCCAAGCTTTCTAAGATCGCGCGGATGGTTGCCGCCATAGATTCCGGCGCCTTCTGCCCCGTCTTTTCAGCATAAATCTTAATGCGCTTCGGCATATTACCTGGTCCTTCAAATTCGCTGTAGTTCGGATTAATGATGCAGGTAAACGGCTCTAAGGTCAGCGCTTCCTTATCCAGCACCTTATAATCTACCGTCTTGCCTTCCTTCTGCCATGTGCGCTTACATTCCTGCTGGAGCCACATACCCATAATATTATGCAGGAAACGGTAAGTACCGAATACGCCGCCTTCATTTGTATAGTTTGATTCATAGCTTTCATCCGTGACAATTGCTTCTTTGGTTTCGGCACCGAACAGTAGCCATGTACCGCAGCTGATAAAGATGCTTTCTTCCGGTTTTTCCATAGGCGTAGCCGCAACAGCAGAAGCCGTATCATGTCCTGCAACTGCAATCACCGGCAGCTTATCTACACCAAGTTCTTCGCAAAGCGCATCGGAAAGATAGCCAACAACGCTGCCCGGCTCAATTATATCCGGAAACAAGTTTTTAATGCCGTACTTCGCTAAGAGTGCATCATCAAATTTACGGGTGCGCGCGTTGAGCATTTGGCTTGTAGATGCTATCGTATACTCTGTTCGCTTCTCGCCCGTCAAAAGAAAGTTAAACAAATCCGGCATAAAGAGCGCTGTTTTTGCCTTGTCATAAATCTGCGAATTTACTTCGCACATAAACTGATTTAACGTGTTGAAAAATGCGTACTGAATACCGGTTACATCATAGATTTCTCTGCGCTGTGCGTCGCTTAAATCCACCGCCTGCGTTCTCGCATCGCGGTAATGGTGCGGGTTACCCAAAAGACAATCCTCCGCATCCAAAAGACCATAGTCTACGCCCCAAGTATCAATGCCGATCGCGGAAATCTCGTGCCCCGCCTTTTTGCATTTTACAATACCTGCCTTGATTTCGTGAAAGAGTCTGAGCACATCCCAGTAAAAATTCTTTCCAACGGTCACCGGATCATTATCAAAACGATGTACCTCTTCACCACTTAACTTGCCGTTTTCCAATGCATACACAATGGCTCTGCCACTGGACGCGCCAAAGTCAAATGCCAATACTTTCATATTAAAAACACTCCTTTGTTTGTAAAACAATACAACATAACAAGTATACCACAATATTTTAAATATTTCTACTGTTTTTGGAAACTTTTACTTCTGAATTTGAAAATAACTATTTGGAACCGTACCAACAATCACCGTTTGCGCAACCGGCACACTGGTTTCTACCGTGACACCACTGGCGGCATACGCCATCATCATTGAAAAATTCGCTTTGACCACAATATCAATCTGGTGCTTTGTCTGATTAATTCCCACTGCGCTGAAGCTGTTTTCAAAGTCCACCAGACAATAGCCGACCGGTGCAAGCTCTATATTGATATATGGTCCATTTCCCACAGATGCATCATCCGAAATAAAAGCAGCGTATGGGACCTGCACGCTCGTATGCGTGGTTGCCGAGATTTTTTTCTCTACCGCAATGGCAATATCTGCCTTAAGCTGATTCATCATAGAAGGGTCAACAGTCAAGGATTGCACCTGTCCGGCATCATCTGTCTGCACGTTGACAAAATCCGTATAAGTATAATTGTGCTTTAACAGCTGATCGCTTACCGCTTCGTGAATCAGCCGTGTTGCCAAATTGATGGCATGCCGCTCGGCAACCGTCTCCACAACGCTATTAGCACGGCGAAACACAACAGTCAACCCGATAATAACCGTCAAAACCAAAAGCCAGACAATCAGCATTCGGTTCAATCTCTCCAGAATGGGGCGCGTGTGCGCCGGAAAAAGCCGAAGCCGGATATCCGCATTTCTGCCAAGCCGCATCGTGTTCCCTCCCCAAATAAAAATGCTGCTTTATACAGTATATGCATAAAGCAGCTCTTTCGACTATTTTTTATATCCGAGCACGACACGCGCAATGCCTGCAAGGTCATTGCGTATTTCTATACGATCCCATCCGTTCGCTTCCAACAGGTCAGCAACCGTCTGCGCCTGCGTATGTCCCACTTCCAGGGCAAGCACACCGCCCGACTGCAGATTATTTTGCGCCGACTTAGCAAAATGCCTGTAAAAACGAAGTCCATCCGCGCCGCCGTCGAGCGCCAAATGCGGCTCGTGTGCGCGCACTTCGGTTTGCAGCGTCTTTACCACTTCCGTTTCAATATACGGCGGATTGGAAACAATAAAGTCATATACGCCCGCTAAACCAAAAGCATCCCCTTCTGTGACGCAGGTATTCTCCGGTGCCAAACGCGCAGCGTTTTTTCTGGCTACCGCAAGTGCATCCGTTGATATATCCACAAGCGTCACCTGCGCCGATGGTATATAATGCGCCAAGCTGATGCCAATACAGCCGCTGCCGCAGCATACATCCAAAATGCGCGGTGCAACAAACGCCTGCGCCTTTTCTACAACCGCTTCGCAAAGAATCTCCGTATCCGGTCGCGGTATCAGCACTGCCGGCGATACTTGAAACGATAAGGACATAAATTCCTTATTTCCTAAGATATACGCTGTCGGTTCGCCGTCACAACGCCTTGCAACAACCTCTCGATACTGTGCAGTAGCCTCCGCGCTGAGTTCTTCGTTTTGCCGCCGCAAAAGTCCCATGCGGTCCATATGCAAAACATATTGCAAAAGTAAATTTGCCTCTAAACGCGGTTGCGAAATTTGTGCCGCCCGCAGTTGCTGCGTCGCATCCAAAAGCGCCTGATGGATTACCATTTGTCATCCTCGCCCTCTTGCGGTAATACCGCTGTGAGCGCCGCAATGGCAACCTCTATCTGTTCATCATCCGGCTCCTGCGTGGTAAGCTTCTGGAGTGCCAGGCCCGGCTTTGTCAGTAAACGGGCAACACCACATTTGCTTCTGCCTGCAAACTTTATCACCTCATAAGAAACACCGGCTACCACCGGCAAAAGCGCCAAACGAATAATTAAACGCATAAATACATTGTCCCATGTCAAAAACGAGAAAAACAGAATGCTGACTACCATAACAATCAGCAAAAAGCTTGTGCCACAACGCGGATGCAGGCGCGTATACTTGCGCACATTTTCTATGGTCAACTCCTCGCCCGCCTCATAGCACGCGATGGTTTTATGCTCTGCCCCATGGTAAGCAAAAACACGTTTCATCTCATTTAAATGCGAAACCGCATACATATACAAAAGGAAAATAAGCATACGGGTAACCGATTCAATTAAGTTTAAAACCACGGTGTTGGAAAACACGCCAGAAACCGCATTTACAAAGCCCGCCGGGAATTTAATAAAGGTCGCATTCGTAAACATATCCTTAAAAAAACCGGCAAGCACTGTCGGGAGCAGCATAAACAGCCCCACGCCCAAAATGAGCGCCAGTATAACACTGACCCACATAAGGACATCCATAATTTTGTCACCAAACAGCTTCATCAAAAATTGGTCAAGTTTCGACTCTGTCTCTTCCTCGTCTTCCAAATCCACAAATTCAGCAGAATACATTGTATACTTCATACCGGTATATAAGCTGTCAAAAAAGGAAATAAAACCGCGCACAATCGGAATTTTGCTTAGCTTCAGCTTTGCGGTAATCGAGATAGTTTCTTTGGTATCCAGTATTATTTCGCCATCACTTTTGCGAATGGAAACCGCTGTCTTTTTCGGACCGCGCATCATAACGCCCTCGAGCACGGCTTGTCCGCCAATCGAGGTCATATGTTCTTTTTTACTCATATGTCATCGCCTTTCTGCCGCTTTTTTCGGCGTACGTAAAATCAAACTTTACAAATATATCATAACATATTACGTCGCCCGTCGCAAGCCCTTGACAGTGAATTTTTTGTAAATAAAAATCTCCTGATTTATATGTCCACTCTTTATCTTAATAGAAATCTCAAGTTATATTTTGCAAAAACATACCCTGCCGGGCGGGCCTACTTTTGATTGCAAAAGTAGCAAAACACGAGGGAGTTCCGATTCTCCCCCTGCACCCCTCAAAACGGCTTAAGGGGACTCGCCTTCCCCTCTAAGAATCCCCAGCTCGCTCGCCGGTGACACAGTACTTTTTGTACGGGTCTATCGGCTGCAACGATGTATTACGCCAATTTTTCGTTTCGGGCATAAAAGGAAAAAGCGGCGAGGAGTTTAATACTCCTGCCGCATATATTCCCTTTTTTAATCCGTAAGATTAAAACGCGTTAGGCAACTGATTACGCCATCTTAATAACTTCCTTGCCGTTATAATGACCGCAATTACCGCATACTCTGTGCGGCATCTTCAGTTCCTGACAATTCGGACACTTTACCAGATTCGGAGCTTCGAGCTTCCAGTTTGCGCGTCTCTTGTCACGTCTAGCCTTGGATACTTTCCCCTTCGGTACTGCCACAGTACACACCTCCTATTAGAATAGAGCAATGGTATTATAGTAATTTAGTTACTACATTGACATTCTTCTATATTTCGGTTTTTGCCGCATATGGGGCATAAACCTTTACAATCCGCTTTGCAGAAAAACTGCGACGGCAGATTTAAAAACACATTATCTCCGACAATTTTCGAAAGGTCGAGCATATGGGTGGTGAAAACAAATGCACCTTCCCGCTCTGCCTCATACATAAAATCCGCTTCGGATTTATCCGTGCCGTTTTTCATACGGCGGTTCGGATGATGAATCAAGGTTTCTTCAATTTCAAGCGTCATCGGCAATTGCACCGGCGCAGAACAAAGCGAACACTTCGCGTGCACCATACCGCTCGCAGTGGCTTCTAAAAAGAAGGTCCCATCACGGTTTAGGATGCTGCCTTGCACAGAAAAACTTTCTGGGAAGCTGATTTCTTCGCCGAGCATATGCATTGGTTCTAACGAAACTGCTTCATCAAACGAAAGCTTTGCGCCGTAACTTCTTAAAATTTTCGTTACATCTAACTCAGCCATCTATGCCTCCGTAGTCGGTTTTGCAATATTTTAAAAATCTACAATACCGCAACGTATGATATTATACCAGTAATTTCTTAAAAAGTCAATACGAAAATTCAATTTATTTTTAATAAACTTCAGAATTGCAAAGTTGGTCGCCGGCAGCGTCAAATCATGGTTGCCAAGCATGCGCCCTCACTCAAGCACAGCATGCAGTAGCTGATTTTGCCGTCCCTGGCCGCAATCTGATTGAACTTGCGTTCATATGGTATAAAAACATTCTACAACTTCATTTCTTCACAAAAGTACACTTATTTATGATAACTCTCGTTGTTGTTGATTTTAAAAGCGCGGTAAATCTGCTCCAGCAAAACCACACGCATCAGCATATGCGGAAATGTCATCTGCGAAAAGCTCAGGCGTTTCTGTGCGCGCGCTTTCACACGCGGATCCAGCCCGAGCGAACCGCCGATGATAAAGCACACGTCACTGCTACCGGAAAGCGCAAGCTCACGAAGCTCTGACGCAAAGCCCTCGGAAGAGACTTGCTTACCTTCCACGCAAAGGGCATACACATATGCATTTTGCGGTATCTTTTCTAATATTTTATCGCCCTCGGTGCGCAAAACTGCCTCTTCCTCCGCACTCGATGCCTTCTCCGGAATTTTACTGTCCGGAATCTGCATAATTTCTGTTTTGGCAAAGCGGGAAAGGCGCTTTTCATATTCGCTGACCGCATCGGCAAAGAACTTTTCCTTCAGCTTTCCAACTGCTATAATTCTAATATGCATGCTATCCCCCGTTATAAAATCTGCTTTAAGGACATACAGCGCGCCACCGAAAGGCGCACATCTTTTTCCACATCTATCCCTGCCGCCTGCATCGCCAGACAGCTTTCACGAAACGCAAGCTCCGGCAGATTGTTTTCTTCACTCAAATGCGACAGGGTAATCGACGTTGTGCCGTTTTTCACCAGCTCCACCGCAAACGCAGCACAATCCGGATTGGACAGATGCCCGTATGCGCTTAAAATACGCTGCTTGAGCATCGGCGGATACGGTCCGTTTTGCAGCATCTTAAGGTCGTGATTCGATTCGAGCATCACGGCATTGGATCCCAAAATCGCGTTTCTGGCATTTTCCGTGATGTGGCCCATATCGGTTGCAATCGCAACCTTTTTCCCACCGGCAGACAGCGTATAGCCCACGGATGCCGCCGCATCGTGCGACGTGCGAAAGCTTTCGATGCATACGTCCCCGATTTCAAAAGTTTTATTCGAATCAAAAACCAGCTTTTGCGCCTCCGACAGATTGCCGAGACTGTGCTCCATTGCTTCCCATGTTGGCGCATTGGCATACACGCCTGCCTTCGCTATGCGCGCCGCGATACCGACGCCGGCAACGTGGTCCGTATGCTCATGCGTTACCAAAATCGCATCCAAATCCTCCGGATGCATATCCACAAGTGAAAGCGCCTGCAACAGCTTTTTGCCGCTCAGGCCGCAATCTATCAAAATATTCGTTTTTCCGCTCGACACGAGCACCGCATTGGCGCGGCTTCCGCTCGATATAGAATAAAACCGAAGCATTATTTCCTCCAAAAGAAAAGCGAGTTTAAAAACTCGCTTTTAAATTTCAATGACGCGGCGAATATCTGCGCCAAGCGCCGTAAATTTCGCCTCCAGCTTTTCATAACCGCGGTCAATATGACGCAACTCATACAACTCAGAATTGCCTTCCGCCATCAAAGCCGCAATAACCATACCTGCGCCTGCGCGCAAATCTGTCACATGCAGCGGTGCACCAGTCAGCTTGTCCACGCCTTCAATGGTGGCTACATTACCGTCCACACGAATGTTTGCGCCCATACGCTTCAATTCGTCCACATAGCGGAATCTACCGCCAGACCAAACATTTTCTACAATCGTACTGTTACCCTGCACAGTTGTAAGCAACACCGCAATCTGCGGCTGCATATCCGTCGGAAAGCCCGGATACGGCTGTGTTTTAATAACAATTTTATTAAGTTTCTTCTCCTTGTCACAGGACACGCGAACGCAATCGTCAAACTCCTGCACCGTTACGCCCATTTCCTCCAGCTTCGATGAAATCGACTCTAAATGCTTCGGAATGACGTTCTTAATCAATACATCGCCACGCGTAGCTGCTGCGGCAACCATAAATGTACCCGCCTCAATCTGATCGGGAATAATAGAATATGTACCGCCGCGAAGCGACTTTACACCCTTGACTTTAATGATATCTGTGCCTGCGCCCTTGATATTGGCACCCATCACATTCAAAAAGTTCGCCAAATCCACAATATGCGGCTCGCGCGCTGCATTTTCAATCGTCGTTGTGCCTTCTGCAAGCACGGCTGCCAGCATAATATTCATCGTTGCACCAACGCTGACGATATCCAGATACACATTGCCGCCGACCAATTTTTCTGCCTCGGCATAAATTACACCGCCGACAACCTTGGTTTCTGCGCCAAGTGCTTCAAAGCCCTTCTGATGCTGGTCAATCGGACGCGGTCCCAAATCGCAACCACCCGGCATTGCCACTTCTGCCTTGTGGAAACGTCCGAGCATTGCACCAATTAAATAATACGATGCACGCATCTCGCGCACCAGCTCATACGGCGCACTGCGATACTGCAAATCCGTTGCATCCACTTCAAAAACACCATCTTCGAAGGACACCTTTGCCCCAAGCTTGTCCAAAATATCTTTGATTATAATTACATCCTGAATTACAGGCACATTTTCAATTCTGCATTTGCCGTTAACCAGCAACGCCGCCGGAATAATGGCAACCGCTGCATTCTTCGCGCCACTGATGACGACTTCCCCATGTAAGGTCGTGCCACCACGAATTACGAGTTTTTCCAAATAAGATACCTCCCCCGGGCACTTTTTTATACGAAAAAGGCATGCAAAAAACACCACACCTTGTATCTAACTAACCCTATTATAACACTATATATGGCAAAATGCAAAATGTTTTTTCATTTTTTACAAAATTTATTTATTGGATGACTTTTTTTCGGTTTTGTGGTAAACTATATACAAAGAAAAGGAGGCAAATGCCGTGACAAGAGAAGAAAAAATTCTTGCCTTTATGCAAAGCGAGCATTATATTCCGATGCGCGCGGACGAGCTTGCCGTCGTACTGGATGTACCGGCGGCGGATGCAGAAATTTTTTATGCTATGCTTTCTGGCCTAATTAAAGACGGAAAAATTATTGAGAACAAAAAAAGACGCTTGAAATACAATGAAACAAAAAAAATTACCGGCAAATTCTCCGCACTACGCAGCGGCGGTTTTGTCGACGCATTGGATGGCACCGTCTCTCTGTTCGTACCACTCACATATACAAACGGTGCCATCGACGGCGACATCGTTACCTGTATGCTGCGCAAAACCAAAAAGAAAAAGCCGGATGACAAGGACGAGGGCGAAATTCTGGAAATTCTGCGCCATACGCTGACGCACGTTGTCGGCACGCTGACCTATTACGGGCGCGCGGTCTATTTAGAACCGGACAATGCTGCTCTCGGGTTTTCCATCCGTATTACGGATACACTCGGCGCGCAGCACGGAGAGAAATGCGTTGCCAAAATTGAAAAATATCCGCGTGCTAGCGCGTACGCCGAAGGTATTGTTACGCAGTTACTCGGTAAAGACGGTAGCATTGATGCAGAGCTTAGTGCCATTTCGCACAAGGCAGGTCTGCGCACCGCGTTTGATGCCGATGTGCTTGCGCAAGCTGAGCAAGCTGAGCAAGAGCCGATCTTGCCGGACGGGCGCACCGATTTTCGTACAAAAAAGGTCATCACCATTGATGGCGATGATGCCAAAGACTTTGACGATGCCGTTTGTATCGAAAAGACGAGCGATGGCTATATTTTGTATGTGCACATCGCCGATGTAACGCACTATGTCAAACAAGGCAGTCCGTTGGATACAGAAGCCTATAGACGCGGCACAAGCGTGTATTATCCGGGGCGCGTACTGCCGATGCTGCCGGAGGCACTCTCCAACGGCATCTGCAGCTTAAAGGAAGGCGAAGACCGCTATACCCTGTCTGTCACCATGCACGTCGACCGCAGCGGCAACGTCACCGACTACAAAATCGAAAACGGCATCATCCGCTCTATGCACCGGATGACCTATCGCATTGTAACCGATATTCTCGACAACGAGGATTCTGTTTACCGCGCGCAGTATGCCGATATTACGGACGAACTCTTTGAAATGCAAAAGCTTGCTCAAATTCTGACACAAAAGAGACTTACGCGCGGCAGCATTGAATTTAATATTCCGGAGCCGCACATTCTGCTGGGAGAAGACGGCTTCCCAACCGCCATCGGCGCGCACGAAGCTGGCGTTTCCAACAAAATTATTGAAGAATTTATGCTGCTTACCAACGAAACCGTGGCAAGATATGCTTTTGACTGCAACCTGCCGTTTATTTACCGTGTGCACGAAACACCATCCGCGGACAAAATGGAAAACTTAAATGCCTTTTTGGGCTTTATGGGCTTACCCGTCGTAAAACCGAAGGGCGATGTGATGCCGAAGGATTTTGCTGCTATTATTACAGCAGCGCAGGCAGAGGATAATCCGGGGCTAATTTGCACCGCAACTCTGCGCGCGATGATGAAAGCGCGCTATGCTGATGAAAATCTGGGGCATTTCGGCTTGGCAGCGCAGTATTACTGCCATTTTACGTCTCCGATTCGCCGTTATCCGGATTTATTCATCCACCGCGTGCTCAAAGCGCAGTTAGATGACAAGCCGACAGAAAACATCCTGGCGCAAAGTGCGGCTGCAGCCAAAGCTGCCGCAGAAAACGCAACCGAAACGGAAATTGCCGCCGTGGATGCAGAGCGTGAAGCGGACAAATACTTTATGTGTCTGTATATGAAGCAGTTTGTCGGCTGTGAATTCACCGCTGTGATTTCCTCTGTAACGGATTTCGGCATTTTCGTCACATTAAACGACGCCATCGATGGTATGATTTCGTTCTCACATTTGGAGGATGACTATTACAAATACGTGCCGGCGCACTACTGTCTGCGCGGTGAGCGCACCGGCAAAACATATATGCTCGGCGATACGCTGCAGGTTAAGCTGGTGCACGTTTCGGTGCACGACCGCAAAATTGATTTTGCGCCGCTCGGTATTTTCAAGCGCGAAAAAAAGCCGTATGACAAAATTTTAGAAACCAAAAAGAAAAAGGCCAAAAAGTCCAACAAGCAAAAAGGAAAAACGCAAAAATTTTTGCGCAAAAAAAGATAATCTCCGTCGCCGCAGCATACACTGTATGGAAAGGAAGTGCAAGCTATGCTGCGAGCCGGAGATTTAAGACAAAAGGAAGTAATCAATATCGCCGATGGCAAACGACTCGGTTTTGTCAGCGATGTGGAAATCAATTTCAGCGCCGGCTATATCGACGCCATCATCATTCCGGGTCCCAGCAAGTTTTTGGGCATTTTCGGCAAGGGTAGCGATTACGTCATCCCCTGGAAAGATATCGTCCGCGTCGGCGATGATATTATTTTAGTGGAATATGAAAAGGAAATGAAATAGCGGGCGACTGCACCACTCCAAGACGCTTTATTCACAATGCAACAAAAAATCTTGTCTGAAAATTCATTCAGACAAGATTTTGTTTAATTTTATCTTCTATTTGCTGATTCAGCCGCGTAATCAACAACGTCGGCAATTTTAAGCCATACGGCATTTTTGCAAGCTGCACGTGCGGTTTGTTTTCCCCATGGAAATCACTGCCGCCACTGACCAAAAGCGCATATTGTTCGCAATAGCGGAGCAAAAGCTCCGTCTGATGCACGCTATGGTCGCTATGATAACATTCTACGCCGTCGAGACCATAGCTACGTAGTTCATCTAAGAGCGCATACAGCTTTTCCGGTTCACTTTCGCTATGGAAACCATGCGCCAAAAAGGCATAGCCGCCGGCTTTATGAATCAAATCTATACATGCCTTTGCATCAAGTAGCTGCCGCCGCACATATGCCGGCGAATCGCCGGATACATACATTTCAAACGCCGTAGCAATATCGCCGCAATAGGCTTTTTCCACCAGGGCACGCGCCATATGCACTCTGCCGATGGTATCCATCCCAAAGCCCGGCTTGTATTTAAGCACATCTTCTGCCGTAATTTTAAGACCCTGTGCATTCAGTGCCTCAATCATTTTCAGATTGCGCTCCTCGCGGTATACGCGAAGCTGCTGCATCACTTCTGCAAATTCCGGATGCTCTATATCAACGAACAAACCAAGAATATGCAACTCCCGCTCGTGCGTCGCCGAAAGTTCCACGCCTGGGATGACCTTCACACCGTATTTTTCACCGGCAAGCATAGCTTCTTCTATGCCGGAAACGGTATCGTGGTCGGTAACGGACAAAACACCAACTTGTTTTTGCGCGCATAAATGCACAAGCTCCGTCGGCGACAGCGCACCATCAGAAGCAAGTGTATGTGTGTGCAAATCAATATACCGCATTATTTATCTCCCAGAAGTTTATTGAGCTCTGCGCGGAAGGTATCAATATCCTGGAATCTTCTGTATACGGATGCAAAACGGACATAAGCCACTTCGTCAATATCTTTTAAAAGCTTCATTGCCATTTCGCCGACTTCTTTGCTGGAAAACTCGCGCTTTAAGGAATTGGACATATTTGCCTCAATCGTGCTGACCAGGTTTTCAAGCTCAGCGAGCGATACCGGACGCTTTACACAAGCGCGCATCAAACCGCTCAAGAGCTTCTGTCGGTCAAACGGCTCACGCGAATTATCGCTTTTGATGACAACCATCGGAATGGTTTCCACCTTCTCATAAGTCGTAAAACGGCTCTGGCAGGCAATACACTCACGGCGACGGCGGATGGCACTGCCTTCTTCGGTCGGTCTGGAGTCGATTACCTTGCTGTCTGTACAATCGCAAAACGGACATTTCATCGGAATTTACCTTCTTTCCCTACAAGCTATTGTATTGCGTCTATATTATAACCCAAGAAATGGTACAAAGCAAGTTACAATTTAAATACAATGCCGACAACTGCCGCAAAAGCGACAAATGCAATCGGGTGCAGCTTTTTGACCTTCGGCACATAGTTTGTCAAAGCAAAAATTGCCAGCGACAATATAAGCGCGCCCGGCGAGATTAAATCCATGATTTTTCCCGTTTCCGCAAACAAATCCCTGTTTAAAAGCACCGCATCCAAAACGCCGATACCCGCTGCCGCAATAAGGCCCGTCGATGCGGGGCGCAGTCCGTAAAATGCGGCATTGACATACTTATTATTCCCAAACGCCTTCAGAAATTGCGCAATAATCAAAATCACGATAATGCTTGGCGTAATGAGGCCGAGCGTTGCCAAAACCGCACCGCCGACGCCCGCCGTTTCAAAGCCGACATACGTTGCCATATTCACGCCGATCGGACCCGGCGTCGATTCCGACACCGCAATCATATCAATCAACTGCGCGCGCGTAAACCAACCGAATTTGTCTGCCATTTCGTATAAAAACGGCAAGGTCGCCATGCCGCCGCCGACAGCGAAAAGACCGGTTTTAAAAAATTCCCAGAACAGCTGTAAATAAATCATTTCACCTTCGCCCCCCAAACCTGTAAAATGATGCCGGCAACCCCGGCCGCCAATACATACAGAATCGGCGAAAGGTCGAAAAACAAAGATGCCAGAAATACGAGCGCGAAAATAACGAGTCCCCACTTATCCTTGACCGCACTTTTCCACAGCTTGCGCACCGCATTGAAAATAAATACGCAAACGCACGCGCGAATGCCGGCAAAAGCGTGCTTCACAAGAGCTAAGTCGGCAAAGTTTTGAATAAATGCCGCAATCAGCGCAATGATGACCACACTCGGAAATACAACACCGAGTGTTGCCGCGATGCCGCCGGCAATACCGGCAAGCTTTTTGCCGATGAAGGTGCCGACATTTACGGCAATCACGCCCGGCGTACACTGACCGATGGCAAAATAGTCCATAATCTCTTCATTGGTCGCCCACTTGTGCTTTTCAACGACCTCCGCCTGCAGCATCGGCAGCATCGCATAGCCGCCGCCAAAGGTGCAAACGCCGATGCGCGCAAATGACCAGAACAGTTCCCACAATTGTTTCATGTTGTTCCTCCTGTCGATGGAATTTATTTCAGTTCAAACTCGCCAAGCTTCGTATCCAATACAAACTCCGGCTTTAGCTCGCGCTGGCGCGCCATGTGCGGCTGTTCGATATGAATTTCCTGATGTCTTTTGCTCTCCCATGCCTCAATCAAGAGAATTTCGTCTGCATCCTTTTCGGAAAAGTAGTAGTCGTAGCGAATACACCCGTCCTCCCTGCGTACGGCATCCACAATGCCCTCTGCCTGCAGTGTTTTGATATATTCTTCCCTTTTTCCGGACACACATTTAAATACTACATAAATCGTATACATGATTCTATGTTTTTCTATCCTCAACCGGTGACCGCCGCTTTTTGGGCTTTGTCATACTGCGACATAAACCAATACATCGCCGTTTCCATATCCATCTCGTGTCCGCCGTCGAAAATATCTAAAAACACACGTGACGTCGGGTGATTCTGCATAAGATAATCGTATAGCTCCAAGCTGTGCGACACGGGCACAACCGGGTCATACTTGCCGTGGAAAATCTTTAAATTGCTTTTCGCAATCACGTCTGCATATGTGATTGGCGAGCGCTTTTTCATCTCTTCCGTATCATTGCTGCAGCAAGCAAGCACATGGTCGTGATAAGACTCCTTTTGCGCCGCCCACTTTTCCAGATTCGTAATCGGCACATAAGCGCCGATGGCTTTAAACGTTTCCGGGCAAAAGCCTGCCATCATCAGCGCCATATGACCGCCACCGCTTGCGCCCAGCAAAAACACATTGTCTCGGTCCACGTTTTCATGCGCTAAAATGTAGTCCACGGCATCCTTGATGTCCTGCTTTGCAAGCAAGGATGCGCACGCCTGTGTGCAGTTTGGATTGTCGACCCGATTTTTGCCGCGAAATTCCGGCAGCAATAAATTAAAGCCATACTTTTCCGCATACGGTACCATCACCTTCACCTGATTGAATCGGTTGTGACTCCACGTGTGCAGCCCGACCAGCAGCGGGCGCTTCTCCTCTGCCGCCTTATAAAACAGCGACGGCTGCATCGAATGGTCGATGGTAGATTCAATATAAATTTCTGTTTGTTCCATATTCTTTCCCTCCGTTAATTTTTCTGTCTGATATATAAAAACAGCATATAAACTTTGCATCATCGAAATGTAGCTTATCAAAGCTTCCCCTCAAAGGGAAGCTGTCACGATTGACTGAAGAGGTGTTGTAGGGTTCGGCGGTTTCCGACGAACCGTTATTGTATATTTGCAAAGCATCCTAAAGGCTGTTCCCTACATTTCCACCTCATCCACCGCAAGCGGTCCCCCTTCCCCTCAAGGGGAAGGCTTTATTTTTTCGCCATTTTCGACATCCTTACTAAGTTCGTATCAAGTCAAGACTAAAAACCAATTCCAACCATTCCAACCAACTCAAGAGCCGGCAGATTGCCGACTCTTGACATACTTTTATACCAATTTCTCGCCTAAATCCTTACCGCCGAGCAGATGGAAATGCAGATGCATTACGGTCTGACCGCCGTTTTTGCCGCAGTTGTTGATAATGCGGTAGCCATCGTCCTTCACGCCAACCAAAGCCGCAATTTCGCCCACTTTGGCAAAAATGTGCGCTACTACACCGCTGTTTTCTGCCGTGATTGCATTTGCGCTATCCAAATGCTGCTTCGGAATAATCAGCACGTGCTCCGGCGCTTGCGGATGGATGTCCGAAAACGCATAAATCAACTCATCTTCATAGACTTTCTTCGACGGAATATCACCTGCGATAATTTTACAGAAAATACAATCGTTCATTTCTCTTCCTCCGATTATTTAATCTGTGCAGCCAGTATGATTTCTGCAGCCTTGAGTGCATCCGCAATCTTGGACACGTCCTTACCGCCTGCCTGCGCGCTGTCCGGCTTACCGCCGCCACCGCCGCCGCAGGTCTTGGCTACTTCACGGATGATGTTACCGGCATGTGCGCCCATTGCAACTGCATCCGCCGTTGCCATACATACGATGTTCACCTTCTCATCCGCTGCAGAAGCAAGCACGATGACCGCACAATCTACCTTTTGCTTTAAGTTATCGCCTGCGTTACGCAGTGCGTTCATATCAAGGCCGTCACCGAGGCGGCTTGCAAGCAGCTTCACACCGTTTACATCCAGTGCGCCGTCTAACAATTCGCCGAGCGACGCATTTGCCATCTTGCTCTTGAGACTCTCAAGCTCGCGCTTTAAGTTCTTGTTTTCTTCCACAACGGCTGCAGCCTTTGCTTCCACTTCGTGCACGCTGCTCTTGATGGCATCTGCCACATTTGCAATCGTCTGCTTTGCGCTACTCAGCTGTGCGAGCACACCTGCCCCCGTTACGGCTTCAATTCTTCGTACGCCGGCAGCAACACCGTTTTCGGAAATAATCTTAAACAGACCTGCCTGCGCGGTGTTTGTCAGATGCGTACCGCCGCAGAACTCTACGGAATAATCGCCCATGGATACAACGCGTACGGTTTCACCGTACTTTTCGCCAAACTGTGCTGTTGCGCCGAGCTTCTTTGCTTCTTCAATATTGAGTTCCTGCACGGTAATATCCATTGCGTCTAAAATGGCTTCATTTACCTTTGCTTCTACCGCCTTGATTTCCTCGGCTGTCATCGCTTC
>JAZSQB010000028.1:0-6998 GCA_045537695.1 Clostridia bacterium
CCGGCATCTACAACGATTTCATACACCTTTGCAACCTCGTCTAAGGTTTCTTCGTCCATACCGGAAACAATTTTTGTAATCGTTTCTAAGCGGTGCACCTTGTCGCCCGGATTGATTCTTTCCGGAGAATAACCGATTTTAAAATCCACGCCGCATTTAAGCCCGCTTTCCTTTTCCAAAATCGGCACACAAACATCTTCTGTAACACCCGGATAAACAGTCGACTCAAACACAACGATGCTTCCTTTGGTTAAATTTCTGCCGACAATCGCAGATGCGCCCTCTACCGGTGTCAAATCCGGCGTATGGTCATCGTTTACGGGCGTCGGCACAGCAACAATATGAAACTTTGCTTCGCGAAGCTTGGTTTCGTCTGCCGTAAATTCCACGGTTGTATTTTTGATTACATCATCGCCAACCTCGTTGGTTGGGTCGATACCGCTTTTATAAAGCGCAATTTTTTCGGCATTCAAATCAAAGCCGACAACTTTTACTTTTCTGGCAAAAGCAACCGCAATCGGCATGCCAACATAACCTAAGCCAACAAGTGAAATTTTTTCTTCACCACGAATAATTTTTTCATACAGACCCATTTTCAACACCCCTAAACAATGTTCAAATGCTTGCGCATATCTTCATTGACTTTCAAAACGTCAAACTTTTCTTTGCAATATTCGTAACTCGCTTTACCCATTTGTTCTACAAGCGACGGATTTAACACGAACTGCTCCATTTTTTCAAAAACTGCTCTGCCGTCCTGTACCGGCACCAAAAAGCCGTTTTTACCATCCATAACGGTTTCTCTGCAACCCGGCGCATCCGTTGTAATAACCGCGCGCCCCATCGCCATCGCTTCCAGCACCGTTCGCGGAGTGCCCTCTCTGTAGGACGGAAGCACATACACACTGCACTGCGCGTAATAATCCGCCACACGATCCGTCTCGCCGAAATGCTCAACAATCCCTTTGTCTATGTACGGCTGCAAATCCGCCTTGCTGATGGAGTCCTGAATATCCTCACACGCACCTAAAAGCATACAACGCACGTTTGGATATTTCTCTTTTAAAAGTGTGCACGCTTCCAAATACTCGCGGATGCCTTTCGAATACATTACACGCGAAAGCATAAAGAATGTCAGCTGCTCCGGATACGGCGCGAGCGAAAACTTTTCCATATTCACACCCGAGCCGTTTACAACACGGCACTTTTCTTTTTGAACCAGCTTACTTTCCGTAAACTGTTTCAAATCATCACTGTTTTGAAAAATGGCAACATCGGCACACCGGAATGCCCTTTTATACAAAAATGACATAATCGCCTTGATAATCCTTGCCTTTATCGTTTGCGCCGTAAATGCATAACCTGCACCTGTTACCATAGGTACAATATGCTTAACACCGGCTTTTTTTGCCGCCATTGAGCCGTAAATCACCGGCTTACTTGTATAGCCGAACACCACATCCGGCTTTTCTGCTTTAAAAAGCGCATATAAAGCATCTCTGTATTTTAAATCCTCCAAAGGATTTAACCCGTTTTTTTTCATCGGAATTTCCACAAACTTCGCACCAAGCGCCTCAATCTTATCGACATCGATTCGATCCGGCCCGGTTACAAGTACCTCATGTCCGTATGCAATAATTTCTTTTATCAAATCTCCTCTGAAATTATACACAGTTCGGTTTTTCGGTGATACAACGATAACCTTCATTACTGCACACTCTCCCACTTCCCCAGATTTTTCAAAATCACACTCGCCAGCCGTTTTGCATTACCCATACCCACAAAGCTGTTGTGCGGCGTTAATATCACATTTTCCATCGCCCACAAAGGACTGTCCTCGCCGAGTGGCTCTTCTTCAAACACATCCAATACCGCACCGAGGAGTTTGTTTTCAAGTGCGTCAATCAGCGCATCCGTATCCACCACACCGCCGCGTGCGATATTGACAAGCACACTGCCCGTCTTCATAGCCGCAAACGCATCCTTAGAAAACAAATGCGTTGTTTCCTTTGTCAATGGAAGTGTAAGCACAACCGCATCTGCCCTTCCCAATACAGCATACAAATCCTGCATAGGATAAATCTTTTCAAAATACGCTTTCTCACCCGTTGCAACATCAGCACCAAGTACAGTTGCATCAAACGCCGCAAACCGCTTTGCACAAGCCTGTCCGACGCTGCCGCAGCCGACAACCAAGACCGTTTTTCCGGAAAGCTCCAAAAGCCCTCTGTGCTTCTCCCATATATGCGCCTTTTGGTTTTCAAAAAAGAACCTTTGCTGCTTATACAGCGCCAATACGCCGCTTACAGCAAACTCCGCCATCGGCACACTGTATACGCCGCGCGCGTTGTAAATTTGAATCCCCTTTGCCTGCACATAATCCATCGGCACACGGTCAAAGCCCGCACTGGTCAGCTGGATATATTTTAAATTCACAAACTGCTCAATTCTATGCGTTAAAAACAAGCCGTTGCAGATTACACCCTCTACCCACGCCGCATCACACGGCAGCTCGTCCTTTTCCTGCTGCATAAATACTATGTCGTGTTGCGCTTCGAGCGCAGGAATATATTCTTTTGCATTTTGCCATGCACCGGTAATCAGTAGATTCATAACATTCCCTAACCTATCTTTTTTGTATCTTCGCGCTGATTTGCGGCACAATATCCGCAACGCGTTTTTGATTCTCTGTAAAATCTATATCGCCCGCGGCGCACTTTTGCTCAAAAGCGCGGATATCTTTTAGCCCATTGTTAAAAATGCGCGCAATCTCATCCATATCCGCAATTTTACTTACATCGCAAAAACTGCGGGACAAAATCGCACAGGTCGAGCCGAGACGGTAATGCTCCGCAATCACGCACTCGCCCGGCAGCATACCTTGTCCGACAGCGGCAATGCCGCCAAAGCCAAACGGCATACCTTTTGCCTGAAACTTTTTGCTCAGCATTTCTACCGTGCCGTCCGCCAAAAGCTCAAACATAAACTTTTTCCCATAGCCAAGGCTTAAATCATTTAAGCCTACATATATTTCATCTATACCTTCCAATGCCAAAATTTCATCTATACACGCCACGGCTTCCGGTGTTTCCACAAGCGGCAAAGTAACCGCTCTGCCACCGACCAATTCGACAAACGTTTTCACTTCCGCCGCTGTTTTAAAATACGGCAGCATCAGAATATCTGCACCGGCAGCAATCGCCGCATCAATTTCCTCTTTAGAGGATGTATATGCCGCGCTCTTTTCGTGGATTGGATTTACACGCACCATCACCTGCGCCGTCGTTACCGCGGATTTGATGTTTTGAATATCCTCTACCGTATGGTGCGACTGCACGGTATCCATACCACCCTGACGGTCAGATTTGCCGATATATTCCATATCCACAAAAATGCGGTCTACGCCTGCTTTTTCCACAAGCGTCGCAATTTCCGGTCGATTGGTTATGTACATCAGTTTCAATGCCATATGCTTTCCTCTACTTCTGCACGAGTTCTTTCTGAATCGTTTCGCCTTTGTTTTCGTTATCAGCATTTGTTACAACCTTAAACACGGTCATAAAAAAAATTTTAATATCCAACCAGAACGAAACATGGTCTACATACCATACATTCAGTTCAATACGCTTATGCCATTCCACATCTTTTCTGCCGTGTGTCTGCGCCCAACCGGTAATGCCCGGACGAAGCTCAAACATTCTTCTTTGCTCCGGCGTGTACGCGTCAAGCGGCCACGGATGATATGTCAGCGGCGGTCTCGGACCGATAATGCTCATATCGCCCTTTAAAATATTTACAAGCTGGGGCAGCTCGTCAATACTGGTTGCACGGATAATTCTGCCCACTTTCGTCACACGCGCATCACCTTTACCGGAATACACACCGCTACCTGTTTTCTCCGCACCGACACACATGGAACGGAATTTATAAATCCAAAATGTGCGCCCGTCTTTGCCGAGTCTTTCCTGCTTAAAAATTACCGGTCCTGGAGATTCCAGCTTAATCAAAATTGCCGTGATTAACATAAACGGAGACACAACAACAAGCGCTATCGCGGACAAAATTACATCCAGGAAGCGCTTTAATAAAGCCCTGTACATTTCAATCACTCTCTTTCGCATTGAAATTGTGAAAACAACATAGTACAAAAATATCTCATTGTATTATATATTAGTATATAATCTTTTTTTGCTTTTGTCAACTTTTAATAAAATTTTCCTGATTAAACAGTCATTTCTTTGTAATTTCCTTCCAACTTTCTTGTTTTTTCGACCAAAACCGACCTATCCAGCAGTCTCATTCGAAAAAAGCCTTTGCTTGTTCCCCTTTTTGTGCTATAATAAAAACAAAAATCTAGCACGGAGGCAGATTATGCAAAAGCAGGATATACGCACCGCGATGCTCTTGGGCGAAGACGGTGTTGAAAAACTGAAAAACAGCCGCATTGCCGTGTTCGGCATCGGCGGTGTCGGCGGTCACGCCGCAGAAGCGCTTGCCCGCGCCGGTGTAGGTGCGCTGGATTTATTTGACGGCGACGTGGTTTCCGAATCCAACATCAACCGTCAGCTTGTTGCACTGCACAGCACCATCGGCCGCTTCAAGGCAGAGGTGATGGCGGCGCGTATACGCGATATAAATCCAAATGCACGAGTACACGTCCGCAACGTGTTTTACACCGCAGAAAACGCTGCAGAATTTCCGTTGGATGCATACGACTATGTTTTAGATGCCGTCGATATGGTCAGTGCTAAATTACTTTTGGTGGAAAATGCAACCGCGGCAAATGTACCCATCATCAGTTGTATGGGCGCAGGTAACAAATTAGACCCGACCGCCTTCCGCATAAGTGATATATACAAAACCAAAATGTGCCCACTCGCAAAAGTGATGCGCCGCGAACTGAAATTGCGCGGCGTACGCAAGTTAAAGGTGGTCTACTCCGAAGAAATCCCGCAAACGCCGCTTTCGTTTGAAGAAGAAAGCACGCTTGCACCGCAAAAACGGCAGACACCGGGCAGTTTATCCTTTGTACCGTCTGTGGCAGGCTTGATTTTAGCTGGGGAAGTTATTAAAGATTTAAGCAAATAACAAAAACGAGGTAAATCTGAAATTTACCTCGTTTTAATTACGCCCTGATTATCAAAATCCGGTATAAAACTTTCCTGCGCTGCTTCGCCATCTTGTATAAATGCATTTTGTATCCCGATGCTTAGCGCATAATCCACAACACCGTCATAGGCTGCTCTGTCCACGCGCTGTGAAAGTATCGGATATTTGGCTTCCCCGATCGGCGTATACTGGCTCATAATGCTCATATATATCGCATCACCGTAGGTCTGATATAAGTATGCCAAAATCTTTTTGGCATCTGCATAGGCGCTGGGCAATACCATATGGCGCACAAGCACGCCGCTTTGCAGTATACCGTTTTCATCGAATACACATTTTCCACGCTGGCGCACCATTTCCGCGACCGCCGCCTGCGCAATTTCGCGATAATCCTTTGCATTGGAATAGCGCATGGCAAGCAGATTGCTCCAATATTTAAAATCCGGCATATATACATCCACAAGCCCGTCTAAGCGCTTTAAGCTTTCCACACTTTCATAGCCACCGCAGTTGTATACAACCGACAGAGAAAGTCCTTCTTTTTTCGCTCTCTTCAATGCGTTTGCAAGCAAAATAACATAATGCGTCGGCGTCACTAGATTGATATTGTGCGCGCCTTGTGCTTTGAGTTCAAAAAAGATTTCCACCAGGCGGTCTTCGTCAATCTCTATGCCGGTCTGGCCTCTGGAAATCGCATAATTCTGACAGTAACAGCACCCTAAATTACACCCCGAAAAGAACACCGTGCCCGAGCCGTTTTCGCCGGAAATGCAAGGTTCCTCCCACATATGCAGTGCGGCGCGCGCCACTTTGAATTTTTCGCCGACGCCACAATACCCGACACCCGTTGTTCTGTCCGCATTACATCCTCTCGGACAGATAGTACATTTTTTCATATTGGTTCATCCTCTGAAAAGCGGCAGTCCGAAAAGACTACCGCTTATTTTTACTGATTGGAAATCACTAAAATATCCGTTACAACGCCATCCTTTGCCTTCACAAACACATACTGCTGATATTGCCAGTCCTTTGTAGTTTCCATCACAATATTGCCGTAACTGTCCTTCGGCGCGCCATAGTATTCCAGCGTTTCAACGGTTTCAAAGCCGTACGGCGCTTTGTTTCGGATATTGGTTGAATAGGTGATAATCTGTGCATCCTCCGCCACATTGAGCACATACGTATTGTCCGACTGTTTTTTGCCGTTCGACGGATAAATCCACAGTTTTGCCTGTCCGCCGTCATACTGCAAATCGCCAAAAAAGCCGAGATATACTTCGTGCTTTTGATCTTGTTCCCAATATCCCCATTTATGTTCTGTCGGCATATTCAACTTGGCAAGGAAGTTATCACTGCCCGCAGAAACATTCGGCAAAATCGGCATTGTACCCATGCGGAGCAGGATATGCACTTCCTTGACTGCACCGTAAAGATTGGTATGGATTAAGATGATATCGCCGCGCTGTATCTTGAGCGCCGAGCCGTTAACACTGGAAATCGGTACATCCATGTCTACATACATTTCATAGAGCTTCTCACTGCCGCTTACATAAAACTGTACAAGGTATTTAAGTTCATTCTCTGTCGGATTCAGTTTTTCATATACGCTTTGGACATAGCAAACCGTGTCCATCGGCTCTACCTGCATTTTTGCAGGTGCTTCTTCCGTCGGCTTTTGCTCCGCCAACACAAGTTCTGCACGGGACAAAAGCACCACAACTTCCGCACGGGTAACCGCTCCGTTCGGACGGAAGGTGTTATCCGGATATCCCTTCAAAAGACTGAGCGCATATGCAGTTTTCACATTCGCCGCAAGTGCAGTTTCTGTCTCCGCAGCATCCGTAAAAGGCATCTCCGCATCTTTATTTTCAAAGCCGGCGGCACTTACA
>JAZSQB010000068.1:0-30504 GCA_045537695.1 Clostridia bacterium
GGAGGCGGATTTGCAATTATAATGGTTTGCCCGTATGCGAATATCGTGTACGGGTACACCCATTATGTTATAGTTTTTCTGAATATGTTGACAAATGTTTTCGATTATTTTATAACAAATTAAGAATAAAGGTGTTTAAAAATTTGATTTAAGCATATGTGGTTAAAGTTATAACTTTGACCATTTTTTATTATACAAAAATCAATTTCTTTGCGAAATCTCAACAAAAAAATATTCCACAGAAAATAAAGTTATAGGCTCCTCGTGAAAATCTTGACAAAATCGTATTTTTTTAGTACTATAAAAGCAGTATGAGCAAAGAAAGGAAGACACACTATGTATAATCCGACAACACTGAAAAAAGCAGTACTTGAAAACGAAGCGATTTTTGCTGAGCTCTACGACAAAGACAATGTAGGCGCGCAGCAGGAACGTTACATAAAAGCGATTGACCGTTTTGTTGAAATCTACGGCGAGAAAGAGGAAATGTATATTTTCTCCGCCCCGGGCAGAACGGAAATCTCCGGCAACCACACCGACCACAACCACGGCTGTGTTATGGCAGGTAGCGTTAATTTAGACGTAATCGCCATCGCCGCGCCGACCAAGGACGGCATTATCCGCGTACAATCGGAAGGCTACCGTATGGATTTGATCGACACCAGAGAATTAGAGGTAAAGGCAAAAGAAACCAACAAGTCCATTTCCCTGATTCGCGGTACGGCAAACCGTTTTAAAGAACTCGGCTTAAATATCGGCGGCTTCGATGCCTACACCATCACAAACGTATTAAAAGGCTCCGGTCTTTCGTCGTCGGCAGCATTTGAGGTGCTTATCGGTACTATTTTGAACGGTATATACAACGATGGTAGCATCTCCCCTGTTTTGATTGCGCAGATTGCGCAGTATGCAGAAAACGTATACTTCGGCAAGCCGTGCGGCTTGATGGACCAGATGGCATCGTCGGTCGGCGGCATCATCTCCATTGATTTTAAAGACAACGACAACCCGATTATCACAAAGGTAGATTTTGATTTCACAAGTGCAGGGCATGCACTCTGCATCTTAGATACCGGCGGCAACCACGCAGATTTAACAAGCGAGTATGCTTCTATCCCGGCTGAAATGAAAGCCATTGCGGCACATTTCGGCAAAAAGGTACTGCGCGAGGTTTCTTTAGAAGAAATTATGGCAGCCGTTTCGGAGCTTCGCAAAAAGTTCGGCGACCGCGCAGTGCTTCGTGCACTTCATTTCCAAAATGAAAACATCCGTGTAGGTCAGCAGGTTAAAGCACTGACGGAGGGCAATTTTGATGCGTTTTTAAACCTTTCCGTTGAATCGGGACTTTCTTCCTACCGTTATCTGCAAAATGTATATGCCAATATCGCACCGAAGGAGCAGGGTATCAGCCTCGCGCTGTTTGTAGCCGAAAGCATTTTAAAGGGGCGCGGTGCACACCGCGTACACGGCGGCGGCTTTGGCGGTACAACGCAGAACTTCGTGCCGCTCGATATGGTGGAGGAATTTAAAGCAAAAACAGAAGCCGTATTCGGCGAAGGCAAATGCCATATTTTGAATATTAGACCTAAGGGCGGAATTAAAGTATTTTAATTCCTGCATCATTTCACTACAAAGGGTGAATTTGGCGAATTGCTTCGTTGAAATCCTCGCGCATACACAAGTATAGCGCTGCAGTTTCGCCTCGCACTTCATCCAAATTTCCACCTTTGATACTCAAAGCATTTTTGATATTATACAGCGACTCTGCTTGCCTCCCTTGCCTAAAGGGAGGGGGACCACCGAAGGTGGTGGAGGGATTCTCTCCCTGCAGTCCTTTTCGAAAGAAGGATAATAATATGAATCAATTACTAACAGCTTTAATCAACTATGGTCTTAAAAACAACCTCATCACAAACGATGATGTACACTATGCCGCAAACCGCGTGCTGGCGCTCATCGGCGAAACAGCCTATACACCGGAAGAACCGACCGGTGCGGTTGCAGACTATAACATCGAACAGATTTTAAAAGGGCTGACGGACATTGCCTATAAAAACGGCAAGCTGGAAGACGATTTGCTCGTGTACCACGATTTGATGAGTGCGCGCATTATGGATAATTTCACACCGCGCCCGAGCGAGCTGATTGAAAAGTTTTATCAAAAGCACGAAAGCGACCCACAAAAGGCAACAGATTATTTTTACCACCTTTCGCGCAAAAACAACTACATTATGATGGAGCGCGTGAAAAAGGACCTGCGCTGGAAAACGCAGTCCGTTATCGGCGAGATTGACCTTTCTATCAACCTGTCCAAGCCGGAAAAAACGCCGGAGGAAATTGCGGCGGCAAAGCTTGCTCCGCCAAAGGAAACAGCATATCCGAAATGCCTTTTGTGTGTAGAAAATGTGGGCTACGACGGGCATATCACGCATCCCCCGCGCGCAAACCACCGCATCATTCCGCTAAAGTTGGATAGTGCAGACTGGTGTATGCAGTATTCGCCGTATGTGTACTATAATGAGCACTGTATCGTCTTTAACAGGGCGCACGTACCGATGCGTATCACAAAGCAGACCTTCAAAAATCTTTTATGCTTTGTAGAAAAATTCCCACACTACTTTATCGGCTCCAACGCCGATTTACCTATTGTCGGCGGCTCGATTTTAACGCACGACCACTATCAGGGCGGCAACTACGAATTCCCGATGGCAAAGCGCGGCTACCGCGACACCTTCACCTTTAAAGGCTATGAGGATATCGACGCAGGCAGCGTAGATTGGGCGCTGTCCACCATCCGCTTGAAGGGCACGGATATTGACCGCTTAGTTGAGCTCGGCGGCAAAATCTTAGATGCGTGGCGCGCATATTCGGACGAAGAAAATGAAATTCTCGCCCACACCGATGCGCCGCACAACACCATCACCCCGATTGCCAGAATGCGCGACGGCAAATATGAGCTGGATTTAATTTTAAGAAACAACCGCACGGACGAAAAGCATCCGGACGGCATCTTCCATCCGCACAAAAAATATCACCATATCAAGCGTGAAAACATCGGTCTCATCGAGGCGATGGGCTTAGCAGTACTTCCGGCAAGACTGGTTAAAGAGCTTGCACCGGTCGACGATGCCAAGAAGGAAGAAATCGGGCAGATTTTCGGTCATATTCTGCAAAACTGCGGCGTATTTAAAGACACCGACAAGGGCAGAGCCGGTATGCTGAAATTTATGCAATCGATAAAATAAGAACAACACCTACAAGGCAATTGATCGCGTGAAGGTATTGATTTTCACAAAGGATATTGGAAATGTTGGATACGGCTGGATTTGCTTTACCTTTAATGTAGCACCGGCACCGCAGTTTAATATAACTTACCGCGCGAGCGTATTCACCTTCGATATTTTCTAACTCCCTTAAAATAATCGCTGCTATAAAACCAAATATCCACCCGGTCTACATCACGGGTGGATATTTATTTGCATTCCTAGTTTCTCCGCTTCTCATAAAGCTCTTATTGCCCTTCGCCGTTTCTATATCGGCTTTGGACGGCTGTCTTATCTGTTGTATGGTAAATCCGCGTTCCATTGGCACAGCATCTTCTCGCGCCCGTGGTGCTTTTGTCTGCCCAACAGCAAAATTGGTTCTGCTTATGTATACTTACTCCTCTTGTGCCAGCTTAGTGTTAAATTTTATTCCTCTTCTACAAATGCTTTGACCATGCGGATAGAGTTGTCCGCCGCAATTTTAACAAACTCAGCATAATCCATATGCGAGCTGTTGTCCGCTTTGTCAGAAATCGAGCGTATAACCGCAAATTTCACATCATTCATCAGGCACACGTGCGCCATTGCGCCGGATTCCATTTCACAGGCGATACAGCCAAAATTGTCCTGAATAAACTTCTTGCGCTCCGCGCTGTTAACAAACTGGTCTCCCGTCGAAATCTTGCCGATTTGATACTGTATGTCGAGCGACTTTGCCGCCGCTTCCAACTTGCTTACGGTGTCCGCATCGCACGGCAGCTCAATCATATTCAGCCCCGAAATCAAGCCAAGCGGGTCGCCTACTGGCGAAGTGTCCATGTCCGTCTGGATGCTGCAGCTGCCGAGCGCAATATCGCCGATATTGAGCACATTGGACAATGACCCTGCTACGCCCGTGTTGATAATCACCTCCGGATGAAAGGCAAAAATCATGCACTGCGCACAAACAGCGGCATTGACCTTGCCCACACCGCAGGTTGCTACGACAAGCTCCTTGCCCGACAGTGTACCGACCGTGTATGTAATGCCGGCGTGCACTTCCGTTTTCGTATTTTGCAGCATCGAAATAATACCTTCGGTTTCAACCTGCATCGCTCCGATAAATCCAATCATTCTATTATCTCCTTTCGCGAAATAACGTCTCCATAGCAATCACAAGTAATCACAACCAGCATAAAAAGCGGACTGTTTGAATTAGTAATTTAAATTATCTGCATTCACATGTTCGAGCACTTTCGCATATCTGCGACACTCCGCCTGCGCCATCGCCAGATTCAGCGTGCGATAGTTCCCGCATTCCTTGGCGGAATTGCCGAATACGGCGCCTTCGTGGTTTATAGTTTTGTCCACGCATTCGCGCAGCACACGCAGTACCTGATGGTGGTCTGCATTGCGCACCAGCAGATAAAAGCCGGTCTGGCAGCCCATCGCGCCGAAATAAATCACATCGTCCTTGATTTCCGAATTGCGAAAATACGTCGCGAGCATATGCTCGCAGGTATGCATCGTCGAATTATCCATCACGTCTGGCTGATTCGGCACGCGCGTACGGATATCGTACGTGGTAATATCGCCGTCTACACGGGAAATATACAATCCCGGCACCAACACATTGTGGTCTACCTCAAAGCTTGCAATTCTTGTAACTTCCATCTTCATCTTCCTTTTGTCTGTATTCGTTTGTACCGTGTTTGCGGGAGAGCACAGAGGCCCTCTCCTACACACAAATTTAAATCCAACACCGTAGGGGTGGACAGCATCCGCCCGTCGGCTTGTACCTTTTCTTTATTTTAGCATAAAATATATCGGTATGTAAAGCAAAAAAACATTGTAAAATTCTAATTTATATAGTATAATAAAAGTTAGTGTATAAATTGTCCCTGCTGTAGGGACACATAAAATTTCATATTATTTTGAATATTTTGATTATGGGCGGTGTTTTTATTATGCAAAGAATGTTTGGAACAGATGGCGTTCGCGGTGTTGCGAATGCTGAATTGAGTGCGGATTTGGCGTTTTCGCTCGGCAGAGCCGGGGCGCTTGCGCTGACAGAGACACTTTCACACAAGCCGACACTTCTGGTCGGCAGAGATACACGTATTTCCGGCACGATGCTGGAAAATGCACTGTGTGCAGGTATTTGCTCAACCGGTGCAAGCGTGATTTCGCTCGGTGTAATTCCGACACCGGCGGTGGCGCACTTGGTGCGCGCCTACAAGGCAGATGCCGGCGTTATGATTTCGGCTTCGCACAATCCTTTTGAGTACAACGGCATCAAGTTTTTTAGCGCCGAAGGCTACAAGCTCAACGATGCTATGGAAGATAAAATTGAAGCGATGATTCGCGAAAATAACTATCCGGCATTGCCGGTGGGTGCAGACGTCGGCAGATACAGCACCGCAGAAGGAGCGACTGCAGACTATGTTGCCTTTGCAACCGATTGCATCGACTGCCGATTAGACGGTATGTCCATCGTGCTCGACTGTGCCAACGGTGCCAATTCCGTGACCGCGCCTATGGCTCTGACACAGCTCGGCGCAAGCGTACACACGCTGTATAACACACCGGACGGTATCAATATAAACGCCGGGTGCGGCTCGACACATATTGATGCGCTCGGCAAATTTGTAAAAGAAAATCCGACCTACGATATCGGTATCGCCTTCGATGGCGATGCAGACCGTATGCTCGCCGTCGATGAAACCGGCGCGCCACTGACCGGCGACGAGGTGATGCTGATTGTTGCAAACCACTTAAAATCGCGCGGTCAGCTCAAGCAGGACACCGTTGTCGCAACGGTAATGAGTAATTTAGGCTTTTTCCTGGCGGCGGAAAAGCTCGGGATCCATACGGTGCAGACCGCTGTCGGTGACCGCTATGTATTAGAGGAAATGCGCCGCGCTGACTACAATTTCGGCGGTGAAGAATCCGGACACATCATTTGTCTGGACAAAAACAGTACCGGCGACGGTTTGGTTTCCGCGCTGCTTTTACTTTCCGTAATGCAGGAGACCGGCAAAAACCTCTCCGAGCTGCGCAAGATTATGACGGTGCTCCCGCAGGTGCTTGTCAACGCACGTGTGCGCAATGAAAACAAGCCACTGCTGAAAACCAACGAAGTGATTACAAAGGAAATCGCCGCTTTAGAAGCCGAATTGCAAGGCGAAGGCCGCGTGCTCATCCGTCCGTCCGGCACAGAACCGGTGGTACGCGTGATGCTGGAGGGCAAGGATAGAGACAGCCTACAAACACGCGCAGAAAAGCTGGCAAGCTTAATTGAGGAATTACTAGGTTAACCCGATGTAATACAATGTATGCTGAAAATGGATTTCATCGACTGCATAAATCCATCTGACCGCTCTCGGGCAGTCACCATACCGTAAAATTTGCAACGGCTGGAGTCGGCTTTACGGAGCCATACTATTTTTTCCAATGCTTAAAAAATATGATATACCTTCCCCCACGGATGCCTTCTGTGGCGGAATACCCGCTAACCGAAAGGAAGATGAACATGAAATTTGAATCCAAATGCCTCTATGAAGGTTATACCCCCAAAAACGGTGAAGCGCAAACGCTGCCGATTTACCAGAGCACAACATTTAAGTATGAATCCACCGAGCAGGTAGCCAAGCTCTTTGACCTGACGGAAAACGGCTTTTTCTACTCGAGACTCGCAAATCCAACCGTAGATGCCGTTGAAAAAAAGATTGCCGCGCTGGAAGGCGGCGTCGGTGCACTCTGTACCTCGTCCGGTCAGGCAGCCTCTACCCTATCCTTATTAAATATCTTAGGCAGCGGCGACCATTTTATCAGTTCCTCTGCCATTTACGGCGGTACATTAAACCTCTTTGCTGTAACGATGAAAAAACTAGGCATTGAAGTAACCTTCGTAGACAACGATGCATCCGAAGAAGAACTCGAAGCAGCCATTCGTCCGAACACAAAGGCGGTATTTGGCGAGACCATCTCCAATCCGACCATTTGCGTATTTGACATTGAGCGTTTCGCAAACTTTGCACACAAGCACAACCTGCCGCTCATCGTAGACAACACCTTTGCAACCCCGTATCTGTGCCGTCCGATTGAATTCGGCGCAGACATCGTGGTACATTCGACCACAAAATACTTGGACGGTCATGCATTGCAGACCGGCGGCGTGATTATCGATTCCGGTAAGTTTGACTGGACAAACGGCAACTACCCGGAATTCACCGAGCCGGATGAATCCTACCACGGCGTGGTATACACCAAGGATTTCGGGGAAATGGCTTATATCGTAAAGGCGCGCGTTCAGCTGATGCGCGACCTCGGTGCCTGCCAGTCCGCTTTCGGCGCATTTTTGATTAACCAGGGTATCGAAACCTTGCCGGTACGTATGGACCGTCATTGCCGCAACGCGGAAAAGGTGGCCGAGTTCCTCGCAAAGCACCCGAAGGTGGAATCGGTTGCGTACCCGACACTGGAAGGCAATCCGTACAAGGCACGCGCTGAAAAGTACCTGCCCAAGGGCTGCAGCGGCGTTATTGCCTTTACTGTAAAGGGCGGCAGAGATGCCGGTGCGAAATTTATTGACTCCCTAAAGATGATTTCCCTGCTCGTACACGTGGCAGACATTCGTACCTGCGTGCTCCATCCGGCAAGCTCGACCCACCGTCAGCTCACGGAAGAACAGCTCATCGCCGGCGGCGTTGCACCGGGTCTGATTCGTCTCTCCGTCGGCATCGAAAACCTCGACGATATTTTAGAAGATTTGGATCAGGCACTTATACAGTGCTAAAATGATATATAAAAATGGCAGAGAGTTTGACCTCTCTGCCATTTTTTGTATGTAATTTCGCGGCGCGCCGAGTCGACGCGCCCTACAAACACAATCCATACCATCGGCAACATTGTAGAGGACGGCATCCTCGACGTCCCATTTGTGCCGTTTTCGCGGGACGATGTAGGCATCGTCCCCTACGGTATCATTTCTCCCTTATTTCGGTACGTTTGGAATTAAAAGTCGCTGTCCCGGATAAATTAAATCCGGATTTTCGAGCTTATTTACACTTTTTAGTAGCGTAAGCGGCACGCGATAACGCTTTGCAATCTCCCACAGCGTATCCCCCTGCTTGACAAAATACAGTAAAATCCCGTGCACCGCCGGCAAGGGCGCATCCTCTGCGTGCACCGCAGTAATCATATGCAGCGTAGTCTCCTCCACTGCCTTGGCATCAAGGCGCAGAACGCAGCGGATTTCAATTTCACCGCTCATACTGATGTTGTACGCACAATGCGTCACATCCACCGCGATTTCGCAATCCATCCCCTGGCGCAGACCTTCCACGCCAATCGGTACGGAAAAGGCAATCTGCGCCTTGCCGGTGCTCACCGGCGAGGTCGCCGCAGATGAAAGGTAGAGCAAATAGCAATCAATACTCCCCTGCACCGTCGCGCTGTTTTCCGCGATGTCCACACCCTGAATGTACGGCTTTGCCACCACATTATATACCGTATCGAGCGCCGGCGCACCGCTGCCAAGCTGCAGTATGCCCTTGACATTGGCCTGCGCACTTCCACTACCGGCAAGGCGACTCACCGTAAATGGTACCGTCTCGCACTGCAGTGCACGATCGCGACAATAGCAGTCCGTAATCAGTGACAAATCCGCTACTTCGCTTAAAACAATGTTGGCACTGCATAGCATACTCACATCCAAAAAGCGCATATCGCCATCCGCGTCCGCACCGAGCGTTACCTGCACATCTGAGAGGCTCAAATCCAGAGAGCACATACAGTCCTCGCGTGCACCCTCGGCATCAATCACCTCGGTAAACGGCAGTTCGTGCTCCATAAATTCCACTGTGTTGTCCTCAGAGACATACAGCGTGCAAATTTGCACGCATCCCTTCACAACCACCTTATCCGTCACCATATGGATGTCCTTATCTGTAATTTTTGTATCCGCTTTAAGCACACTGACCGCACTCGGCTTGCCGCTTGGGAACGCAAGCGTATCGCGTAGCGAAAATTTACGCATCGAGGTATGTAATAAATTATAAATCTGCAGATTGTCCCGCTTTGCCTCGACACCGCCGTCTAATTCGCATACGCTTTCCACTGCGCGCTCGCGGTAGCATTTTACGTCCAGCTCCGCCACTGCACGCACCGAAATTTTCCGGGCGTTGAGCAGCGTGTATTCCACGTGGCAGACCTCTGCCGTTACTGTGCATTTACAGCCACTCGTAAGCCCGCTGTTTTCTGGCTCCGCGGTAAAGGGCAACGTAATCGGCATTGCACAGACCGGCTTTGCATCGCCATCCGGCACATACAGCATCGTCAGATCCATATGTCCCGTAATTTCCGCACCATTTTCTCCCACTACAATATTGTCCGCCGCAGCCACAGCGTCAATTTGCAGAATTTTTGCAATATCGCTTTTGGTGTCCGGCACGATAACGTCGCTCTCCGCCAACACCTGCATACATTTGCTGTATACCGCTTCCTGCACATGTATCGATTCCTTGCGCAGCTCCATTTCCATAAATTGTACCTCCTTGTATGATAGGCTTGTATATGTGTATGCAGAAAACAAATTGAAAATGCACAATGATAAGAGAATTTTTCTATGGAATGCCGGAGTTGGACTATTCTTTCTACTGCGTTATAGTAAGATAGCCAAAAGCAAAGTTGCGTTTAAAACAATTTTAATCTTTGTTTTTGTGCAAGTTGCTAAAAAATAAAGGCTAAAATTTGGTTACTTTGGTTATGTAAAAAGGGCTTTTGTTGTGTTATAATAATTGCAGTGAATTTTTCAAAAACGGAAATTTCAACAAAATTTTTCCATAAAAGGAAAGGGGTATCTAACAATGGCAAATTTAAGCTTAAAAAACATTTACAAAAGATATTCGGGCGGCGTTGTTGCTGTTAGCGACTTTAACCTCGAAATCGAAGACAAGGAATTTATCATCCTCGTTGGTCCTTCCGGTTGCGGTAAGTCCACAACACTGCGTATGATCGCAGGTCTGGAAGAAATCAGCGACGGTGAACTTTACATCGACGGCAGACTCGTAAACGAAGTTGCCCCGAAGGACAGAGATATCGCGATGGTATTCCAGAACTACGCACTCTATCCGCATATGACAGTATTCGAAAACATGGCATTCGGCCTTAAGCTCCGTAAGATGCCGCGTGACGAAATTAAAAGACGTGTACAGGAAGCTGCAGAAATCCTCGACATCGAACACCTCCTCGACAGAAAGCCGAAGGCGCTCTCCGGCGGTCAGAGACAGCGTGTTGCTCTCGGTCGTGCTATCGTGCGTGAGCCGAAGGTATTCTTGATGGACGAACCGCTCTCCAACCTTGACGCTAAGCTGCGTGTGCAGATGCGTACAGAGATTGGTAAGCTGCATCAGAAGTTGCAGACAACCTTTATCTACGTAACACATGACCAGACAGAGGCTATGACAATGGGTAGCCGTATCGTTGTTATGAAGGACGGTATCATCCAACAGGTTGATTCCCCGATGAACCTCTACAACACACCGGCGAACAAGTTTGTTGCTGGCTTTATCGGTAGCCCGCAGATGAACTTCATTGACGCGAAGGTTGAAAAGGACGGCGACGACGTAACACTCGTATTCGGTCAGAGCAAGGTTAAGCTGCCGGCTGACAAGGCTGCTTTGATTTTGGATGACTATATCGGCAAGGAAGTAACTATGGGTATTCGTCCGGAAGATTTGCACGATGACGAAGCTTACATTGCAAAGGCTTCAGACGCAGTGATCGACGCCGACGTTGAAATCACAGAGCAGATGGGCGCTGAGACATACCTCTACCTCAAGATTGAAGGTGTTCCGTTTACAGCCCGTGTTAACCCGAGTTCCACAACAAAGCTTGGTGACCACATTAAGCTCGCGATGAACACAGACAAGATTCACATCTTTGATAAGGAAACAGAGGTTGCTATTTTCTAATTATAATAACCCGAAAAGGACGTTCGTTTTGAACGTCCTTTTTTATATAAATAATTTGGGAAATCGTACATCACCACGCGCCCATGGCACAAACAAAAAAGTATTTCACCTTTTTTGTCTACGCTTACTGGCTTTTTGTTTGCCAAGCTTGATTATTTATCGAAAAACGTCGCAATTATAAAGTTGGCAACATTTTAATAGCGTATTTACATTCGAAAAGCAACCAAAAACCAAAAAATCAGCTAAATATTGAAAAAAGGTTTGAAAAGTCGCTGCAGCAATGGTATAATAGAAATGTCAATTATTTGCGCGCTTGCGCTAAAAAGAAAAGAGGTATGTAAAATGAAAATTGCATTGATTAATGAAAACAGTCAAGCTGCGAAGAATGCCCTGATTTGTGACACACTTAAGAAGGTTGTTGAGCCGATGGGTCACACCGTATATAACTACGGTATGTACTCTGCGGAGGACATAAACCAGCTCACATATGTACAGATTGGTATTCTGACAGCAGTACTTATCAACTCCAAGGCCGCTGACCTCGTTATTACAGGTTGCGGCACAGGCGAAGGCGCAATGCTCGCTTGTAACGCATTTCCGGGCGTACTCTGCGGTCACGTGGTTGACCCGACAGATGCTTACCAGTTTACACAGGTAAACAACGGTAACACAATTGCTCTCCCGTTTGCTAAGGGCTGGGGTTGGGGCTGTGAACTTAATCTCCAGTACGTATTCGAGAAGCTCTTTGTAGAAGAGTGGGGCGGCGGTTATCCGAAGGAAAGAGCAGTTCCGGAACAGAGAAACAAGAAGATCCTTGACGAAGTGAAGAAGGTTACACATGTTGACCTCGTTACAATCTTAAAGAATCTCGACCAGGAGCTCGTTAAGGGCGCTCTCTCCGGCGAGAAGTTCAAGGAATTCTTCTATACAAACTGCCAGGTACCGGAAATCGCAGAAGCAGTTAAGGCTATCGTTGGTGAATAATTAAGTATATAAAAAAGGACGGTTTGGGCGATTGGTCTTAGGGATACAATGCTTTTAGCCGGTAATTTACCGAAAATAGTTTACAAAAAAATCCGCATTATACGCGAGTATGATGCGGATTTTTTTGTTCCCCTTTCCGACAAATTTCCTTGTCTAAACCTGCCATAAGTACCTTAAAAGGTAATAGTTTGGATAAAGAGCAAGGCAAAAACGACCGACATCCTCGCGGATTTCGGTCGTTTTTAACACAGCTATTTGCCAAAATATTGCTTTTTAAGGCGTTTTATCCCTAAGACCACTCGCCCTTATTGCCCGTCCTTTTTCTGTTTTTTACTTACATCTTTCAATATTGCATAAAAATTTGGAAAGGAAATGTCCACTACATCGGAGTTTAAAATTTCACTTTCGCCTTCGGCTTGCAGGGCAAGTACCGCCATACTCATTGCCATACGGTGGTCGCCATACGTCTCAAATGCCAAACCGCGGAGCGGCTTGCCGCCGTGAATCACCATGCCGTCCTCGGTTTCTTCTATGTCTGCGCCGGCGCGGGACAATTCTGTGACTACCGCGCGGATGCGGTTGCTTTCCTTGACCTTCAATTCCTGCGCATCGGCAATTATGGTTGTGCCTTCGGCAAAGGCTGCAGCAACCGCAAGCACCGGCAGTTCATCAATCAGACGCGGAATCAGCGCGCCGTCAATGCGTGTGCCCCTCAGTACAGAGGAGCGCACTGTAATGTCTGCGACCGGCTCACCACCCCACATACGCTCGTTTGTCAGCGTTACGTCTGCGCCCATCGCGCGTAGCACGTCCAATATACCGGTACGTGTCGGGTTAATGCCGACATCGCAGAGTATGATTTCCGATTGCGGCACAATTGCGGCTGCGACCATAAAAAATGCGGCGGAGGAAATATCTGCCGGCACAGTAAAATCAGCTGCCTTGAGTGCGGCAGGCGGCTTTAGGGTCACGGTATTTTCCGAGCACTTTATATCCGCGCCCATAAAGCGGAGCATGCGCTCCGTGTGGTCGCGGCTTTTTTCTTTTTCAATGACTGTTGTTTCGCCGTCGGCATACAATCCTGCGAGCAAGACGGCAGATTTTAATTGCGCCGATGCGACGGGCAGAGTATACGAAATGCCCTTGAGCGACTGACCGCCGACATGGAGCGGGCAGAAGTCGCCTTCCATAAAAGCACCCATTTGCTGCAGCGGCAATGCGATGCGCTGCATCGGGCGTTTGCGAATGGAGGCATCCCCGTCAAGCATTGCGCAGAAGGGTTGTCCGGCAAGAATGCCGCACAACAGGCGCGTTGTGGTGCCGGAATTGCCGGTATAGAGTGTTTCGGTCGGTGCGGTTAGTCCGCGCAGACCTCGTCCGTGTACAACGACCTGGCTGGCACTGACCTCTATTGAAATGCCCATCTTGCGGAAACAGTCAATGGTAGACAGGCAGTCCGCGCCCATCAAAAATCCGCGAATGCGCGTGATACCGTCCGCGAGTGCACCGAGCATCACGGCACGGTGCGATATGGATTTATCCCCCGGCACGCGGATGCACCCGCACAGACCTTGCGTTGCTTTGGAAATTTTCATCTTGTCACCTCAGCTCCATTATACAATATTTTTTAAAAAAAGAAAATATTTTCCGTAAAACGACTGTTTAAATCGGTATTTTTGTATGAACAAACTATAGGAAAACATAAAAAATTGTTAAAATTGCACAAATATATACAAAAATCTTGTTTAGTATTCCAAAAGGAATACAGTAATCCAAATAGAATTTTTATAATAATATAGTATAGCGTTAAGGCGTGTTAAGCAATTTCCATTGTATATTACATCTTAGTCTATACACAAATTGAACAAGGGGGTAATCTTTATGGGTAATTTTTCGATGGACAAAATCAGAAACATCTGTTTCACCGGTCACGGTCGTGCCGGCAAGACAACGTTGTGTGAAGCGATTCTGTTTCATGCAGGCGCGATTGACCGTTTCGGCAATGTAGCGGACGGCACCACAGCGATGGACTTTGATGCAGAGGAAACAAAACGTAATTTCTCAATCAGTACAGCAGTTGCACCGGCAGAGTGGAAAGGGCATAAGCTGAATTTAATTGATACCCCAGGATATTTTGACTTTATCGGCGGTGTGTACGAAGGTATGCGCGGCGCGGATTGTGTTGTCATTGCTGTCAGCGGTAAATCCGGTGTGGCAGTCGGTACGGAAAAGGCATTCCGTGCGGCAGCAAGCCATCGTCTGCCGATTGCATTCTATATTTCTAAGGTCGAAAATGAGCATGCAGACTATGCAGGTATTTTAGACCAGATTAAGAGCCGTTTCGGTACAGCGGTTATCGCATTTGCGATTCCGGTGCTCGATGAAAACAAGCAGATGACGGCTTTGATTGATACAGTGTCGGGCAAGGCATACGCGGTGGACGGCTTTAAGCTCAGCGAAGTGCCGGTGCCGGACAGTCACGCTGACGTGCTCGAGCAGATGCGCGAAGCGCTGATGGAGCAGATTGCGGAGACGGACGAAGCGCTGATGGAAAAATATTTCGAGGGCGAAGCGTTCACGGACGAGGAAATCCTGAAGGGTATCCGTGTCGGCATTCAGGAAAACTTGATTGTGCCGGTATTTGCCGGTGATACAACTTCGGGCAAGGGCATCTCTTTGTTTATGGATAAGATGGTAGAATATATGCCGTCGCCGGTGAAGGCAGAGGCAAGTGTTGCCGAGGATAAGGACGGCAATCCGATTGAAATTACGGCAAACGAAAACGGCGATTTTGCAGCGATTGTATTTAAGACGGTTGCAGACCCATATGTGGGCAAGCTTTCGATTTTCCGTGTGCTTTCCGGTACCATTAAGCCGGATACAACGGTATATAACCCGAACAAGGATGCCAATGAAAAAATCGGCAGACTGTATGCGGTAAAGGGCAAAAAACAGGTTGAGGTCAGCGCAGTTTCTGCCGGTGATATTGGCGCAGTAACCAAGCTTGCCGTAACCGGTACGGGCGATACACTCTGTAAGGCAGGCACATTTGTGAAGCTCGAGGGTATTGATTATCCGAAGCCGATTATTTCTCTGGCCGTATTGCCGCTTGCAAAGGGCGATGAAGAGAAGATCAGTATGGGTCTTACAAAGCTCCGTGAAGAAGACCCGACGATTAAGCTGGAAAATAATAAGGAAACAAAGCAGATGATTCTCTCCGGTCAGGGCGAGCAGCATCTCGATATTATCTTAAGTAAATTAAAGAGCAAGTATGCGGTAGACGCTAAGCTCGAGGCGCCGATTGTGCCGTACAGAGAAGCCATTCGCGGTCGCGCGAAGGTGGAAGGTAAGCACAAGAAGCAGTCCGGCGGTCACGGCCAGTATGGTCACGTTGTGATTGAGTTTGAGCCGGGCAACGGCGAAGGTCTGGAGTTCTGCGAAAACGTATTCGGCGGCAGCGTGCCGAAGAACTACTTCCCTGCAGTCGAAAAGGGCTTAAAGGATTGTATGGAGCACGGTGTGCTCGCAGGTTATCCGGTAGTTTCTTTAAAAGCTACGCTTCTTGACGGTTCTTACCATCCGGTAGACTCGTCAGAAATGGCATTTAAGGTAGCGGCAGGACTTGCGTACAAGACCGGTCTGGCACAGGCAAATCCGGTGCTCTTAGAGCCAGTTGGTTTCTTGAAGGTTACTGTACCGGAAACGCTCATGGGCGATGTCATCGGCGATATCAACAAGCGCCGCGGTCGCATTCTCGGCATGAACAGCGGTGTGGTAGAAGCGGAAGTGCCGGTAGCGGAAATGAGCAAGTATGCAACCGATTTGCGCTCGATGACGCAGGGTCGCGGTATGTTCGACTTCGAGTTCGTACGCTATGAAGACGCGCCGAAGAATATCGTGGATAAGGTAATCGAAGCCGCAAAGAAGAACGCAGCAGAATAAGAGATAATAAATTATGTGAACCGAACCCAAAAAGTTAGACCAAAAATCTATCATTTGGGCGAGTGGTCTTAGGGATACAACGGTTTTAATCGGTAATTTACCGAAAATAGTTCACAAAAAATCCGCATTATACGTGAGTATGATGCGGATTTTTATGTTCCTCTTTTCGACAAAATTCCTCGTCTAAAGCTGCCTTAGGCACCTTAAAAGGTAATAATTTGGATAAAGCGCAAGGCAGAAAATTAAAGAAAAACTTGTTTGGAAACGTCCGGTACAATACCAAACTCACTCCTTACCAAGTTAATATTTAATTTTGTCTAAACTTTAGGGTTCACTTCAAAAACTACTACGCTATAAAAAATCTAACCTTTTGGTGTCACTTCACACCAAAGCTCTCTTTTATATTTGCATTGCTTACTTTGCAGCCTTTTTACCGGCATCGCACCATGCACCCCACCACGGGCTGGCAATGAAGATGGAAGTAAAGGAACCGCATACAACACCGATGATGATCGGCAATGCGAAGTTCTTAAGCGAAGAAGCACCCATGAAGTAGAGCACAACCAATGTAACCAATGTGGTGATGGATGTGTTGACTGTTCTTGTCATGGACTCCCAGATACTCTTCTCTACAACCTCTGTATAAGAGGTCTTCTTGGCAAACTTCTTGTTTTCTCTAATTCTGTCAAAGATAACGATGCTGTCGTTGATGGAATAACCCACAACGGTCAGGATTGCTGCGATAAATGTGGTCGACAGCGGAATCTTACCGATTGCGTATACTGCCATCATAACCAATACATTGATAATCAGGCAAACAACTGCCATTACACCGCTCTTGAACTCGAAACGAATCCAGATGTATACGAGCATCAACAGGGATGCAAGCAAGGTAAAGAGCAATGTCTTTGTCTTCATTTCGTTACCGTAGGAAGCTGCCTGCGTTGCGGTAGAAAGCGTTGCCTTCTCTGCATCAAGACCGAACTTTTCTGCCACTGCCTTGATGGCAGCGTCTCTCTTCTCCGCTGCAAGTACAACGGACTTAATTACAACATTCTGCGAACCGGTACCTGTCAACTGTACTGTCGGCTCTACTTCGATGCCTGCAGCATCCATATAAAGCTTTGCAACCTCGCCGCGTTCTGCGCCGGAGAGCATCTTACCCATACCGAGCTCTACGGATGTACCGCCTGCGAAGTCAATATCCTGTCTGAAACCGCCGTTTACGAAAAATCCCAAAATGCCTGCAACAATAATTACAACAGGAATCAGAGTAAACCACAGCTTGTTCTTTGTAATACTAAACATTTACTTTTCCTCCCTTTCGAATTACTGTTCGTCGGCTTTTGCAAACAAGGTTGCACCGTAAGCCTTCGGATTTGTGATATTTAAGCCAATCACCTGTCTGAGCAGGAAGCGTGTCAGGAAGAACGCGGAAACCATGGAGAGCACTACACCAATGAGGAGTGTACTCGCAAAGCCCTGTACGGTTGCAACGCCCGATGCCCAAAGCACGATTGCTGCAATCAAGGTGGTGATGTTACCGTCCAAAATTGCGCTGAGTGCACGCTTAAAGCCTGCATCTACAGAAGCGCGAACGGTCTTACCGTTGCGGATTTCTTCCTTAATTCTTTCGAAAATCAGCACGTTTGCGTCTACCGCCATACCGATAGAGAGGATGATACCTGCAATACCGGAGAGGCTTAAGTTAATTCTGAACGCGCCGATTACGAGACATACCATACCGATGTAACCGATGAGCGCAATGTCTGCTACGAGACCCGGCAATCTGTAGAAAATCAGCATGAAAATCAAGATAATGAGAATGCCGATGAGCGCTGCCCAAAGGCTTGTCTTAAACGCGCCTTCACCAAGCTCTGCGCCCACTTCGCTCGACTCAATTGCTTCGAGCTCTACCGGTAACTGACCGGACTTAATCTGGTTTGCGAGCATATTTGCGTCTTCACGCTCGAATGCACCGGTGATTACACACTCCGTAGAGTCAATCTTTTCCTGTACAGCCGGAGCGGAAATCACAGCGTCATCCATACAAATCTGAATGATATTTTCGCCTGCCGGCAGCTTTGCTGCGGCTTCCGTTGCTGTCGCAAACTTTGCACGGCCTTCTTCTGTCAGCTCCATCTTTACATGGTGCTGTGCTGCAGTAAACTCATTTACCTGACCGTATGCATACATTGCGTTTGCAACGTCCTTACCTTCGAGAACAACCTCGTCCGCTGCATTTTTAAATGTCAGCTTCGCGGTCGAGCCGAGCAATGCGATTGCTTCTTCTGCATCAATGTTCGGCACTTCTACGCGAATACGGTCCGCATCGCCCTGCAACTGGCTTACGCGCGCCTCGGTGTAGCCGAGGTATGCAAGACGTGTACGCATAACGTCTTCGACGATTGCCATTTCTTCCTCTGTTACGTTTTCCGCCTTTGCTTCAAAGGTAATGGTAGAACCGCCGGCAAGATCAATGCCCTCGTTAAGACCGCCCTCCTGCAGAATACCCTTGTAGTACTGCTTTCCGAACAATGTAATGCCGCCGAGGGAAGCCCAAGCGATGGCAACCACTAAAATCAGAGTCAGCACCATGAAAATTGCACTTTTAGCCTTCATGTCTGAATGCCTCCTTCTAAAAAATCACATAAAAATATTGTATCACGTCAAAGCTCGCAAGTCAAATTAATCTTATCAAAGATTAAAACTCCATCTTTCCTTCTAAGTAAGCTGCAAGCTCATCAATTGGCATACGTACCTGTGCCATGGTGTCACGTTCACGCACGGTTACGCAACCGTCTTCTTCACTCTCAAAGTCGTACGTGATGCAGAACGGTGTACCGATTTCGTCCTGGCGGCGATAACGCTTACCGATGGAACCTGCATCGTCAAATTCAATGCGATATTTCTTTGCCAGCATTTCAAACACTTCCATAGCCTTGTCGGAAAGTTTCTTCGAAAGCGGCAGCACTGCAGCCTTAATCGGAGCCAGTGCCGGATGCAGACGCAGTACAACGCGCATATCGTCACCCTCAAGCTGTTCTTCATCGTATGCATCTACAAGAAACGCAAGTGCAACACGATCTGCACCGAGCGACGGCTCTACGCAGTACGGTACATAGCGCTCGTTTGTAATCGGGTCGGTGTAGTCCATGCTCTCACCGGAATGTTCTGCATGCTGCTTTAAGTCATAGTCAGTTCTGTCGGCGATGCCCCAAAGTTCACCCCAACCGAACGGGAACACAAATTCAATATCCGTTGTTGCGTTGGAATAGTGCGATAGCTCTTCCTTCGCGTGGTCACGGAAACGCAGGTTTTCTTCGCGGATACCGAGATTTAACAGGAAGTTCATGCAGTATTCCTTCCAGTACTTGAACCATTCAAGGTCTGTGCCCGGCGCACAGAAGAATTCAAGCTCCATCTGCTCAAACTCACGTGTTCTGAACACAAAGTTACCCGGTGTAATTTCGTTACGGAAGGACTTACCAACCTGACCGATACCAAACGGAATCTTCTTTCTCGATGTACGCTGTACATTCTTGAAGTTTACGAAAATACCCTGTGCAGTTTCCGGACGTAGGTACAGCTCGGACTGGGAGTCCTCTGTTACACCCTGGAAAGTCTTAAACATCAGGTTAAACTTACGGATGTCCGTAAAGTTCTTCTTACCACATTCCGGACAAACCACGCCGTTTGTCTGGATATATTCGAGCATCTGCTCGTTTGTCCAACCGTCTACGGCAACGGTTTCACCCTTTGCCTTGCAAAAATCTTCAATTAACTGGTCTGCACGGAAACGAGCCTTACATTCCTTACAGTCCATAAGCGGGTCGGAAAAACCGCCTACATGACCGGAAGCTACCCATGCCTTCGGGTTCATAATGATGGCAGCATCCAGACCGACATTGTATTTCGATTCCTGAATAAATTTCTTCCACCATGCGCGCTTTACGTTGTTCTTGAACTCCACCCCCAACGGACCGTAGTCCCAGGAATTGGCAAGACCGCCGTAAATCTCAGAGCCCGGATATACGAAACCTCTGCTCTTACAAAGCGCCACGATTTTCTCCATTGTTTTTTCAGCGTTATTCACTTTTGTCTACCTCCATAAAAATGCTTCACACTTCTGGCTTTCGCCGGCATAGCCGACTGAAGTATGAGCCTACCCTATAGTTTACCAAATATTATAAAAAAGTCAAGTCTTTCCCGAACATTTCCTTTATATATAAGCTAAAACATATCAAAAAACAGTGCAAATCTTGCACGTTGAACAAATCATATCTTTTTATTTCAAAGATGTACTTTTTGTTCAATACGTAAGCATTGCAATTTTCGTGCAAAACGTGGTAAAATATGTAAAAGAACCACGAATATGGTAAGGAGGCGTGACAGATATGAAAAAAACAGGTATGACAAGACCGGTTGACGAACTCGGCAGAGTAGTAATTCCAAAGGAAATCCGTTCTTCCCTGCAAATCGAAGTAAAGGACAGGCTCGAAATCCTCATGGACGGTGACGCCATCGTGCTCAAGAAATTTAATCCGAACTGCATTTTCTGCGGCAGCGCAGAGCAGGTGGAAGATGTTATGGGTAAAAACATTTGCCGCTCGTGTTTGGAAAAACTTAAAAGTATTTAATAGACTTTTAACAGGCATACTGTATCGGTGTGCCTGTTTTGCTTATAAGGCGAGGGAGAGCTATATGAAAAAATTGGTTGCAGTTTTATTGTGTATAATTTTATGCATCGGCACAGTGCCGGTTTTTGCAGCAGATGCGGTACCGGAGTTTGATGTTCAAAACGGAGTGCTTAAAAAATACAACGGTGACAGCGGCGAAGTTGTTGTGCCTGACGGGGTGACTGCAATTGCGCCGGGGGCGTTTAAAGAATGCATGTCGCTGACGGGTGTTGTCTTGCCGGATAGCGTGGTGAGCATAGGTAGAAATGCCTTTGCATCTTGTTACAACCTTGCAACGGTTCGCTTGCCAAAAGGAATAACGGACATAGACTCCGGTGCCTTTTATGCTACAGCTTGGGCAAAGCAGAAGTTTGGTGACGATATGCACATCATTAACGGCACTTTGATAGAGATTCCGGCGGAGATGTGTGAAGTCAATCAGGTCATTCCAAACGGCGTAAAAAGAATCGGTGGCGATTTGTTTAGCGGTAATAGAACCATCCGTACGCTCAAGCTGCCGAACGGTCTTTTAGAAATTGACGATCAAGCGTTTAAGAATTGCTACAACTTAGAGCGCGTAAGTATTCCGGACAGCGTTGTGCGCATCGGCAAAGATGCATTTGCAAAGAATCCGAATCTTAAAGATGTAAAAATGTCGGCAGGTCTTCAGGAGATGGGCGCAGGTGCATTTGAGGGTTCGCCTTGGGCGGCAACACAAAACGAGTTTGTGATTATCAATGGCGTTTTGTCGGCATACAACGGCAATGGCGGTCATGTGGTGATTCCGGACGGGGTTACGAAAATTGCAGATGGCGTATTTAAAAACAAGAAACAGAGCAGCGGCGGTATTACCATCGTAAACGGTTCCGGTGCAAACAACATTCTCGGAAAATCCGATACGGCAAGCAAAGCTGTGCTTACCGGCGTTACAATTCCGGACAGTGTTATTGAAATCGGAAATGAAGCGTTTTACGGCTGTGAGCAGCTTGCGGAGATTTCGATGGGCGCATCGGTGAAAAAGATTGGAGACGGTGCATTCTTTAACTGTGCATTTTCAAAAATAGATGTACCGACCTGTTTGGAGGTAATCGGCGCAGGCGCATTTGAACGCTGTGCGTCGCTGACGGCGTTTGCGATACCGGAGAGTGTGAAAAGTATCGGCGAGAGCGCGTTTTCTAACTGTACAAAGCTTGAAAGTGCACCGTTACCGCCAAATTTAAAGAGCATCGGCGCAAAGACCTTTTATAACTGTGTGTATCTGAAGGAGGTACAAATTCCTTCTACGGTACAAACCATTGGTGACCAGGCATTTGAAGGCTGCGCCAATGTGCAACGTATGGATATACCGGTGGGCGTAAAAAGCATCGGCAATCAGGCATTTCGCATGTGCTACCATATGACAGAAATGAAGGTTTTAAGCAAAAGCGCAACCTTCGGGAAAAATGTGTTTGCTTCCTGTGATTATCTTACCTTATATGGATATAGCGGCACTGCGGCGGAAATCAGCGCTCTGGAAAACGGCATACCGTTTATTCCGCTGGACGAACAGTCCGGCGTGACTGTTATTGCCGGTATTGCGTATGCATCGGAGCAGGTTGTCACGGTGGACGGAAGAAAGATTAACTTCCCGATGTATGCATTAAAGGATGTAAACGGTAATCCGACAAATTACATTAAACTGCGCGATTTGGCATGTATTTTAAACGGCACACCCGGACAGTATAATGTGGGCTGGGACGGCACAATCGATTTGACGCCGCATACGCCGTATACCAATCAAAACGGCGGCGAGCTCAACAATCCTTTCTCCGGCGACCGACCATATTCGCTCGATGTTGCACCGATTAAGGTAAACAGCATGGTGGTTACCATGGATGCATTTGTGCTTACGGACGACAACGGCGGACAGTATACCTACTTTAAGCTGCGCGATCTGGGTAGGAGCCTTGGCTTTAATGTGGGCTGGGATGACGAAATCGGCGTGTTTGTCGAAACGGCTAAACCATATACGGACGAAAATTAAACAAACGGCAAATTATATCTTGCAACGGGCGCTGTTTTGTGTTATACTCTAATGGTTGTAGCGCAAAACAGCGTTATATTTTGCAAAACAGGAGTGAAATTTGTATGTCAGGACATTCCAAATGGAGTACCATTAAAAGAAAAAAGGGCGCAAATGATGCGCAGAGAGCAAAAATATTTACAAAAATTGCGCGTGAGCTGACCGTTGTGGTAAAAGCAGGCGGTCCGGACCCAGACAGCAACTCGAAGCTGAAGGATATCATTGCCAAGGCGCGCGCAAACAATATGCCGAACGATAACATCGCGCGTACCATTAAAAAGGCAGCGGGTGAAACCGGCGGTGAAAACTATGAAGATATCACATACGAAGGTTACGGTCCGAGCGGCGTTGCCGTTATTGTGGAAACGCTCACGGATAACCGCAACCGTACCGCAGGTGATATGCGCCACGCGTTTGATAAGTTTCACGGTAACCTCGGTCAGACCGGTTGCGTAAGCTTTATGTTTGACAAGAAGGGTATCATTGTGATTGAAAAGGAAGACGGTATTGACGAAGATACGCTGATGATGGAGGCCTTGGATGCCGGCGCAGACGATTTTGCATCCGAAAACGGTATTTTTGAAATCACCACCACACCGGAAGCTTTCAGTGCCGTACGCGAAGCTTTGGAAGGCAACTACACCCTCGCTTCCGCAGAAGTAGAGCTTGTGCCGCAGACGATGGTGGATTTGACGAGCGAAGACGACATTAAGTTTATGACGAAACTTTTAGATATGCTGGAAGACAATGATGATGTACAAAATGTATACCACAACTGGAACCAGCCGGAAGACGAATAAGAGAACTTAAAAAGACGGGTGGCTGTTTCTTGTAACAACCCCTCAGTCAAAATTTTGTTTTGACAGCTCCCCTTACACAGGGGAGCCTTTGTTTTTCCCATTTAAAATGTAGCAAGGAGGCATACTGTGAACGATACATTTTTGGCTTGTTCGGGGACGTATGTGACACCGCTGTCCCCTACGCCGGAACAAATACACGAAAAAGACATTGCCCACGCGCTGTCGCTGATTTGCCGCGGCAACGGGCACTATACGCACTTTTATTCCGTGGCGCAGCATTGCATCAACTGTGTTAAAGAAGCGTGCGCGCGCGGACTTAGCCGCCGCATTCAGCTTGCCTGCCTACTGCACGACGGTAGCGAAGCGTATCTCGGAGATATGGTGCGCCCGCTCAAAAAGCATTTAGAAGAATACCTCGAAATCGAGGCAAAAATGCAAGCATGCGTGTACGAGCATTTCGGCATCGGTGATTTAACGGAAGAAGAATTTGCCGCCGTCAAATCCATTGACGATACCGTGCTCTATCACGAATTTTTAACCATCAACTCTCATCGTTTTGACGAGCCGGAGCCGAAATTGTATGCCGCTTTGGATTTCAGCGAAAAACCGCATACGGAAAACGAAGAAATGTTTCTTCGTCTGTTGGAAGAATTGTTAGAGAAATAATGAAAAGGATGAACAATCGTTCATCCTTTTCATCTCAAAACAAAAAATACCCGCATCGTCATAACGATGCGGGTAAATCTTTTTAAAATCAATCAGAAGTATACGGCAGGAGTGCAATGTGTCTTGCTCTCTTGATAGCCTCTGTTACTTCTCTCTGATGCTTTGCGCAGCAACCGCTGATTCTTCTCGGCACAATCTTGGACTTTTCAGAAATAAACTTCTTGAGCTTGAATGTATCCTTGTAATCGATTTCAGTTACTTTATCTGCACAAAATACGCAAACCTTTCTGCGAGCTCTCTTCGGGCCGCGTGCAGGTCTTTCCATTTTCTCTGCCATGTTCGTTTCCTCCTTTTACAAATTTAGATGCCTCTTAAAACGGCAAATCGTCATCGGACATACTTGGCATAAAATCACTCTGGTCAAAATCGCTTGCGGCGCCGAAGCTCGGTGTCGGGTCGGCTGCTGGAGCGTCTGCCCATGTGTTTGTGCGCTCGCCCTGCGGCGCAGAGCTGCCTTTGCTTTCCGTAAAGTACGCTTCGTCTACGACAACTTCCGTTGCGTAACGGTTGTTACCGTCCTTGTCTTTCCAAGTTCTTGTCTGAATAGAACCGATCAGACCAATCATGCGACCTTTGGAAAAAAAACGGCTAATAAATTCAGCCGTCTGGCGCCATGCCACACAGTTGATGAAATCTGCCTTGCGTTCTTCGCCGGCTCTTACAAATCTGCGATCCACTGCAACCGTAAAGCTGCACACGTTCACGCCGCTCGGGGTGGACTTAAGTTCCGGATCTGCAGTGAGTCTGCCTACCAATATGGCTTTGTTCATTTCATTTCACCTCGTGGTAGAATTAGTTCTTCTTGATGATGATGCTTCTCATGATGTCTTCCGTAATCTTATAGATACGGTCGAGCTCTGCCGGGAAATCGCTCTTCGAGGAGAAGTTTACCAATACATAGTATCCTTCAGACTTGTCGTTAATTTCGTATGCAAGCTTTCTCTTACCCCATACATCGACGGAATCGATTGTGCCTGCAGACTCGATCAATGACTTAATCTTGGAAACAACTGCCTCTGTCTTTTCTTCATCTAAATCAGGATTTACGATGAAAACGGTTTCGTAGTTGTTGATGATTTCAACCATTGTCTGTACACCTCCTTCTGGACTTTGACCCTGCGTCTCGCGCAGAGTAAGGATAAATTTTGCTCTGGGTATACCATAAGCTTTATAATTGTACCTTAAAGTTTCTGATTTGTCAAGGCATAATCGAAAAAATTTGCATATTTTGTTGCACGGGACAGAGAAAAGTGCTACAATATCGGTTGAATGTTAAAAAACAGGGCGCTTTTCCATTGGACAAACAAATTACAAGCGAAAAGAAGTTGGATTATTCGTGGGTCATCATCGGACTTTCAGCGCAAAGAAGCTGATTTGCGCAGGCTTTCTTTCGTTGATTGCATCCTGCCTGATTTATTCGTATGCAACCAATATTTTTTTATATCGGCACTGCTTTAGCGACGCAGGCGATGTCCCCCATCAATCACGCAAGCGCAACAAAAGGAGAAATTTATGAAATATGAAGAAACCGTTGCGGCAACGGAAAAAGACCGTAAAAAAATGGTTATATACATTATTTTAGGTTTTGTGCTTGCTTATATTTTAATGAATGTGTACGCAGCACTGCAGCTTCCGTTTGGGTCGATTGCAAAATTAGCTTTTATCGGCATTGGCGTTTCGGGCATTTATTTTACCTTCCGGCACGGACTCAACAGCTATATTTATCGCATTGCGGATGATGTACTTCTGTTTCTGGTCAACAGCGGTAAGTACGACAAAATTCTCTGTGAAGTCGAAATCGCCAAGGTGCGCTTTATCGAAAAAGGCAACGGCGAGCGCATCGAGGGCGTGTATATGAATGCAGCGAAAACCACCGACAAGGCAAGCCGCTATACCTGCGTTTTTACCGATGCAAACGAGAAAATGTACAAGCTTGTATTTGAACCGAGCATGACGTATCTGGAGAAAGTGAAAGAATTGGGTATAGAAGTGAGATAAAAAGGGGGCATAATTATGCGTTACAGATTTTCGGAAGACCCTTTTAAATATAAGCTGCAGCCACGCCATCTATTTTGTTGAGGATGAAATGCATCGCAGAAAAGGCAATATCCTGCCGCTCGGCACCATAGAACGAAGAACCATTATCAAAACCAGAATTTCCAGCACTGCGCTTGTGTTGCATTATAGTACGAAGCATTTATGCGAAGTCCTTTTTGCACTGTAAATGATATTGCAGGCTCATTACGTGCATTTGGCAAATATAGTTTCGAAATTGTTTCTTTATTTCACGAAAAAATTTCATACCCCAAATCTTGACAAACAAACTGCAAAAGAGTATAATTAAACCGGAATGAAAATATACCTTTGTTAGGTGTTCAATTTGAATTTAAACATTACCGATTTCGGTGCAATTTCTGATGGTGTTACACGAAATACAGACGCGATACAACAAGCCATCGACGCATGTGCTTCGGCAGGCGGCGGCAAAGTCTGTGTCCCCTGTGGCACCTTTATGACCGGCACAATCTATCTGCGCGACAATGTAGAACTTCATTTGGAGCATAGCGCCGTTTTGCTGGCAAATCCCGACATGGAGGATTATAACGATGTAGAGGCTTATCCGCAGAATTTCTCCAGTGCCCTGTCCGAGGAATGGGTTGGAAAGCACTTAATTCTCGCCATTGAATGTAAAAACGTTGCCTTGACCGGTACGGGTGCGATAGACGGCAATGCGGATGTCTTCTTCGAAGAGCCGCAGGTTCAGTCGCACCTCGGTTGGCGTCACGGCATTGCAAAAGCGAAGGATAAAGAGAAATTGCGTCCGGGGCAGCTCGTATGCTTTATCGAGTGTGAGGACGTTACCGTGACGGATGTGACCTTCCGCAAGATGCCTTGTTGGGGTTTGTTCCTACACGGTTGCGAGCGCGTAAGCGTTCGCGGTTACAAGGCGTATGCCCGCGAGTACCACGCCAACACCGACGGTATAGACATTGACTGCTGCAGACACGTCACCGTTTCCGACTGTATCATCCAGACCGGCGACGATGCCATCGCCATTCGCGGCGCGGAAAGAAAACTGAAAAACAAAAAGGCTTGCGAATATGTTACCATCACAAACTGCGTGCTCGGCTCGTACGCTTGTGCCATTCGCGTGGGCGTTGGTACCGGCAATATCCGCCACATCCGTCTTTCCAACATCACCGTAACCAACGGCGGTAACGGCATTCAGTTGATGACGGATTATGAAAGCAGAGGCTGCGTCAATATTGAAGATGTATCGTTTACGAATTTTTCGATGGACAACTGTGCATGGCCGATTAAAATCATCGAAAACAGCGGCGCAAAGCTGCGCGATATCACCTTTGACGGCTTTAACGTAACCGGCTATGCGGCAATCCGTATGCTACCCGCAAATCAGGATACAACAGAGAACATCGCGCTACGCAATTTCACCTTCCATCTCGTGGACAACCCGCACTTGCATCCGGATGTACACGACTGTGCAAGCAAGACCGGCAGAGGACTGTATGCACTCGAAGCAAAGAACATCCGTTGTCTCCGCATCGAAAACTTTAAACTTTATGCAGACAAAAAGACGCTTTCCACCTGGGAAATTTCCGATTTTGAAGGCTGCAGAGAAAAAATTGAAAACGGGTTTGAAGTTATAACAGACGAAATCTAAAGTATATAATTTTCTGACAGGGAGGATTTGACTTATGTTTAAATGTGGTTTGTATGAATTGGATATTACGCCGTTTTTAGGCGGCACCATTCCGGGTTACACCAGCCGTCGCGTTGCGGACGGTATCAAAAGCAAGCTTGCCGTAAAGGCACTTGCCTTGGGCAAGGATGCACCGGAAGCGGTCATCATCGCATTCGACGGTCTTTACACAACTTCGGAGGTGTGCGATGGTATTTACGCACGTGTGATGGAATTTACAGGCGTGCCGGCGGAGAAAATTCTGGTCGCTGCGACACATAACCACACCGCCGCAACCTATAAAGAATATGCCGAAAACCACCAAAAGGACGAGCTTTACACACAGTTTCTAATTCGCCGCTGCGCCGACTGCGCTGTACTGGCAATCCGTGCAATGGAAGAAGCAACGGTTACTTACGGTTGCGAAAAGGTAAAAGATGTGGCATTTATCCGCAATTACCTGCTCAAAGACGGCTCCATCCGCACAAACCCGGGCATACAGAATCCGGATATTGTGGAGCCGGTCGGTCATCCCGACGAAGACTTTCCGTTCCTGCTGTTTTATAACAAAGACAACAAGCCGATGGGCGCGCTGAGCAGCTTTTCCCTGCACCACGATACCGTGACCGGTACCGAATACTGTGCAGACTTCTCCGGCGTACTCGCCGCCGAATTAAAGCAAACATACGGTCAGGACTTTGTCAGCGTATTTCTCGCCGGTTTTTGCGGCAACGTAAATCACATTGATGTCCGCATCCCATTCGAAGAAAGACCGCGTCCGGTCTATATACATACCGGCAAGGCATTATTCTCCGCGCTGTATGCAAATGCGCAGAAGGCGCAGAAAATAGAAGACCCTGTCGTACACTCTGTGAAACGCACCTTCCACTTCGAACAAAGAAAGGTAACGGCAGAGCAACTGGAAGAAACGTTGGAGCTGATGAAAAAGGATCCTGCCGAGCTCGGCAAAGTGCTCGGCAAATATCCGGAATCTCCGGCATTTCGCCGCGCCAAAGCGCCAATGTTGCTGGAATACGCCAAAACGCAGGATGCACCCTGTGAGGTCATTATACAAGCCATCCGCATCGGCGATTGTATGGTTTATGCCGCTAATGGCGAGTTGTATGTAGAGCTGCAACACTATATCAAAGAAAAGTCGCCGACGCAGAAAAATATTTTCTCGTCTCTGTCCAACGGTGCGTTCTATGGTTATCTGCCCACGAAGGAAATGTACCATGTAAACACTCTCTATGAAGCCCAGCTTCCGTCCGCGCGCCTGCAAGAAGGCACCGGCGAGTATCTGGTAGAACAGTTTGTGGAAATGGCAGAAGAATTGATGCAATAAAAGAAGAAAACCAACGGGAAAAACAAGTATAAATCGTGGTTTTTATGAAACGGATATTGTGCCGCCACTCGGCAGCATCATTCCGTGCGATTATAGCAATCGCAACGCCCTATCACGGGGGGGTGTTTTTGCGAGCGATTCGCAAATCTATCCTACGATGTTGATTTCAAGTTTGTTCGTAGAGGATACGTCCTCGGCATTTCACAACAAAAAAGCATACGGAAGGGCGAGTGTCCTTAGGGATAAAACGCCTTAAAAATCAATAATTTGGCAAATAGCTGTATTAAAAACGACCGAAATCCGCGAGGATGTCGGTCGTTTTTGCCTTGCTCTTTATCCAAACTATTACCTTTTAAGGTGGCTATGGGCAGTTTTGGATGCAAGACGAGGCAAAAGCGCACGCGGACCGTCGAGGACGCCGGTCCCTACATCGTTGCTCAAGCTTTTTTAACGACGCAATGCGCCCAATCCCACACAAACCTTAAAAAGCGGAAAATTGGATGCAGTGCAAGGCAAAAAAGCTGACACAGTACTCTTCGTACGGGTCAGCTTTTTTATTGTTATATTCAGTTACCTAAAAAGGTGATATTTTGGATGCCGTGCTAGGCGCAGCACCGTGCACAGTACTCGTGTACGGGCACGGGGCAGCAACGACGCAATGCGCCAATTTTACCTTTTTGAATTATTTAGATGCTTCTTCCACTGCCACTGCACAAGCAACCGTCATACCAACCATCGGGTTGTTACCTGCGCCGATGAGGCCCATCATCTCAACGTGCGCCGGAACGGAGGAAGAACCTGCGAACTGCGCATCGGAGTGCATTCTGCCCATGGTATCTGTCATACCGTAGGAAGCCGGACCTGCAGCCATGTTATCCGGGTGCAGCGTTCTGCCTGTACCACCGCCGGAAGCAACGGAGAAGTACTTCTTGCCCTGCTCGATGCATTCCTTCTTGTAGGTACCAGCTACCGGATGCTGGAAACGTGTCGGGTTGGTGGAGTTACCAGTGATGGAAACGCCAACAGCCTCGTGGTGCATGATTGCAAC
>JAZSQB010000049.1:0-5868 GCA_045537695.1 Clostridia bacterium
GGGTCAGACATTACGCCCTCGACGATCTCCACACCAACAAAAGAGGATTTACCGGAACCTCGACCACCGGGGAGATTATAAATGCTGTGCTGTCCGGTCTTTATATCGTCGTGTACCGGGTGATAAACCTCCGCGATGTGCTGCTTTGCATCCAGACTGTCCAGCAGTCGAGCGGCTTGTCGTTTTCGCTGTTTCTGAATCTTTGCGGCTTTTACTTGCCGTCGTAGTCTGTCGTAATACAAATATCGTCCTCCACATCATGCAGCTCTGAAAGAATCTCGGTAAATTCGGTATATCTCAAACCGTATTCAAGCAGAGATCGAGCGGCGTTTACCGCAACTGCGGCGTTTGTCTTCGGATCCTTTGCAACCTGAATAAGACGGACAACAGCGACTTTCATTCCCTGTTGGAGCAGCTTTGTCGCCTCGCCGATAAGTCCTCCGGCGGCTTTTTCGTATGCCTCCACAAATTCGGGATCATGGAAATACTTATTAAGTGTCACCTCAGAAATACCGGCCTGCTTTGCTGCAGCTTTTTTGGTTGTGGTTGACAGCAGCGCGGCTATTGCGATACTTTGTTTTGCTGTTAGTGCCATTCGTTCACCTCCCATCCAAACAAGATATACCCCCTATTATTAATTAAAAAAAGCCCACAACATTTAATTTGGAAATGTATTGACTTTTCTTTAACGCCATGGTATAATAACCATGTTCATTTTCTGCGCTGTTTTCAGCTGTACCTCCACCGCCCTCAGAGTATCAACGCTCCGGGGGCGGCTTTTTGTCATTCCTTGACATTTCGTGTCAAAGGTGGTACAATGGAGTTGTCGTTCTCCACGATATGCCGTTACGGAAGCTGCATCCTTCCGTTTCGGCTTTTTTTTTTACGGCTTATGGCCGCACATAAGGCCACTTTTTGAGAATCTCCGGACGGTTGACGTACCTATCAAGTGCGGCAGCTTCATAAACTGCGTTTTCGTACATTTCGTTGAGCGCGTCAAATTCCTCGTAATCGCGTTCCTCGTCTTTGAGGATATCCAAACGCTGCTGTTGTGCCTCGATAGTCTTTATGATCTGCCGGAAATAAGTCTTCATCCGACCGGCTTCTTCCGCTGTTTCCGGCGGCTTGAAAGACGGTGCGTAGCGAAATCGGCAAAGTTCATATTTGTTTGACATTGAAAAACTCCAATCATTATAATTTTGCTCATTTATTACACCGCGCTTTCATTTTTCTTCCCCTTTGTTGTGCCGGTTACTCTCCGGCTGCTTCTACCTTACGTTCGCGCTCTTCCATCAGTTCGCGGATTTCCCACAAATCTTGCGCGATGCCTTTGAGACTGTCCGCAATTGATTCAAGCGCGGTGGTCTGTCTGGCTTGCAGTTCGGTGCTAATGGTGGTCATTAGGCTCATGTGTTACACCTCCTTTCGTGTTCGTTATGATATTCAGCGGTATACAATTTGGAGGCGGTTTCCATGGAGTGAGTTGTTGTCTACTTTGTATACTCTCGGCATAAAGTAGATAAAGTATATAAAAACAACTCCATAGACAAATTTACGCTTGTCCAAAAATATCGCCTACCGCGAATTGGTGAAAACTGTCTGTCAACTGACAAGACACAGAAAAACCGTTGACCGGATTACCTTTATATTTCACTCTTTTCCCGGTGATCAAAATAATTCCTTTACGCTCCAACTCTCGAGCAACAACATCTAACGCTCTTTTTGGTTGACCATATCCAAAAATGAGTTCACCGTGTTCCTCTTTCATCTGGTCATAGCTGATATTTACGGTTTGCCCCTTTATAGCGTGTTGCTCAACGGCTGAGATTAACTTTGCATCAATCTCTTTCTGGATGTCTCTCTGTGCTACTACTTCGCCGGGTTTCTTTTTTTGACGTGCAGCCTCTTCGAGAGTCTGCCTTGTGATCTCGCTGAGTCCTGCCCACTCCATGCCACTATCCTCTGTAATGCGGAATTTAATTGAATTTCCCGCCTTTGCGTAATTCGATTTTGTGTGTACAACAATTCTTATGTCTTTTTCTGTCGGGTCATCGGAGAAGATAACGCGCATCGCAGAACGGGCAGCGTTGATAAAGTCTGTACTTCCCGTCGCGGCGTGGTTTGCGTTTTCCCCTTGTGATCTCTTGTTGACATGAGAGATAAGGAGCAAGCCACAATCGCAACGCTTTGACAGATTTGATAACCGCTGCAGAATTGGGCGCATCGTATTCACTTTGTTAACGTCAACCGATTCGCCGACAAAGGCGTGCCACGGGTCAATTATTACCAATTCCGGAGAGTATGCCTTAATTGTTTCCTCGAAATCTTCTGCACCATCGGTAAAGTTCATTCCTTCGGAATCACAGCAATCAAGGATATAAACATTTGACAGATTAGCGCCGCTTGCTTTTAGGCGCTTTTTGAGCAGTTCGCCGGTGTCTTCTGCCGAAATAATTAAAACTTTCGTCGGTTGCCTCCACGATCCCATGAGCCTTTCACCGGGCAATCCGTCGCCGCCTTTACTGAGTTCTGCAGCGATACCGCAACAAAACATTGTTTTACCTGTACCACCGTCAGCCATCATAACGGTGTAATCTCCGCGCGGAATGTACGGATCCCATACAAAACGAAAACGAACATCACCAAACTTGTCAGCGGTTTTCGCTGTATGCTTTAACTGCTTACAATCCTTTTCGTACGGTTGGGCATCTTCCAGGGCGGCAAGAAGCATTCGTTTTGCTTCGTCCATTCCAAATATTTTAGTAATATCGGAAATATCGCCTTTGCGCTGAATCTGTGGGTAAATTGCTGTAGCCGGAACAATCCGAATCGAACAAGCGTTGTGCAAGTGGTCTGCTATAAATCTTCCATATTTTTCGCCGGTTTCATCATTGTCGGTTAAAATAACCACGTCACGTCCAATGCATAGGCCGTCGAAATCATGTGACCATTTCGCTTGACCGCCTCCGTTTGGCGTAGAGGTTGCCGATAGTCCCATTGCTGTGAGCGTGTCAACATCTTTTTCGCCCTCTGCAAAAAACAGCGTGCTTTCCCGGTTGATTACTGCATCTAAATTGTACAAAGGTGCTTGCAAGCCATTTAACCCGCTGATATATTTCGTCCCGTCGAACCGCTCCCAATAAATTGGTTTTTTGTCTCCGTTCGGCTGCACATATATCGTTTTGCGTCCAAATATTGATCCGTCAGCATTTCGGTAAATGTGTTCTCTGTGAGCGACCGCAGTATCTTTTGTCACTTTGGTGTCGGGTGTTTTATCTTCTTCGAGATATAGAAACTTCTCCGGCACTTCGATGGTTTTCATAATCTCCGGTGCTTTTGCTCCGCACTTTTGGCAAAACAGTTTAGATGCAACGCCGCCTTTTGGCATTGGTTCGGGCGCAGATATGTAAAGGTGACCGCGCTTATCACAAACCGGACACGTTGCAGTATACTGTGTTGCACTTTCCCGTTTTAAGCCGTAAAACAAATCCAATAATTCCTGAAAATCTCGCAAGACTTCACCCCTCACATAATCCGCCGGATAGTCCCGTGGCCGTCATTTACCGGCTGATCGTTGCCGTCCTCAAGGAAGCGCAAGAACGCCTCATAAGAGAAAAAACGGCGATTTCCTGCGTGAACGCTCGGAATGCAGCCGGAGCGTAACATTACCTTAATTGCATTTCTGGTCAGTGTGCTGTGTGGATTCTCAGCCACAAAACGCGCCGCCAGTTTTTCGCCGGTCATCATTGAAAGCGCCATTAAACCACCACCTTTGCGAGATCGTCAATGATTCTGACAATCTGTTCTTTCTTCTCTGCCGGAAGTTCGTCGCGCATGATTCTAATAAACCATGTTTCAGAAATTCCCATCGCCTTTGCTATCTGCCAAAGACGAACGCCTTTACCAGCAGCAAGAAGCCTGATGTCATTGTTGGCTTTCATTTTTTTCACCTCCGTAATTTTGGGTATTGATTGTGTGGCAACAATGAAGTACAATACAAGTATAGCACACAACAGAATGTTTTGTCAACAGTTCGTTTTGTCTTTTTCTAGTTAGCAACAAATTGTTTTTCGGGAGGTTATTATGGACAACAAAGCAACATTCGCACAACGATTTACCGAGTTGTGCAGCGGAATGACACAAAAAGAGGTTGCTGATATTTTTAATGTAACAAGGGCATCGATAGGATATTATCAAAATAATGAGCGTTCACCAGATATAAATATGCTTGCGAAAATTGCACAACACTTCGGCGTAACCGCCGACTATCTTGTCGGCCTCTCAGATGCAAAGCAGCCGGAGAACACCGATATTGTGGAGCGGTTGGGGTTGACGGAAAGATCGATCCGAATTCTATCAATGTATAAAATGCAAGATGGTCTTGATTTTGAAGACGGCTCACTTCACCCCTATTCAACACTCGATATAATCAACCGTTTTCTTTATGCAGCGTCAGAAACCGGGTTGTTTCTCCAAATATCGGCTGTATGTGATTCTATGGAGCGTAGTGTTAATAATCCCTCGTTCAAGGCTCAAATTGATGATATAGTGATAGAGAGTGTAAACCAAGCCAAAGCCGAGGGGCGAGAATTTGAGATAGATGATGTTCGAGACTTTTTGGATTTGGCAGAAAAAATACAAAACTATGACTGCAGAGTAATATCCGCAGGGGAAGAAATCGAATATCGCCTATATCAAGTCAATCAAATTTTAGGTTTGACCCTCAGCGATACGATTAAACCAATACAAGAGCAATATATACACCATGTTGAACAACGCGCAAAAGAGTTGCAAGACACGGCAGGTGAACCAGATGGCGACGATTAAACAACGCAACGGCAGTTATCAGATTGTTGTTTCCTGCGGCTACGATGCTAAAGGGAAGCACCTCCGGCGGTCGATGACATGGAGGCCGGAGCCGGGGATGACTGCCCGTCAGATCGAAAAGGAATTGAACCGGCAGGCTACACTATTCGAGGAGCGTGTCAGAACCGGCGGCGCTCCGAATGGCTCCATAAAGTTTGAAGCCTACGCCGAACAATGGTTCACGAATTACGCAGAAAAGAACCTCAAGGAAAGCACCGTTGCAAGATATAGAAAACTGTCCCGGAGGCTTTATCAAGCATTGGGCGCAAAAAGAATCGACCGAATAACCGTTGCTGATGTGCAGTCGCTTGTTGATAATCTGGGCGAAACGGGAATAAAAATCCAGCGCACCAAAAAGGACGTGACAGATCAGCCGGAACCGGCAGCACTCGCACCGAAAACCATCCGGGCATATCACAGCCTGCTTTCTGCTATCCTTGAATCAGCGGTTAAGATGGAAATGATACCGTCAAATCCTTGCCGTAAAGTGACCCTGCCGCCGCTCAAAGCCACGGAGAAAGATGTTTATACCCTCGATGAAGCATCGCGCTTTCTGGAACTTCTGGAGGGCGAAAACTGGCAATACCGGGCGTTCTTCACGCTGGCAATATACACCGGCATGAGGCGCGGCGAATTGCTGGGGTTGCAATGGGGAGATTTCGACTTTGACAGCGGTATCGTGACCATATCCCGGAACACTCTGTACACCGGGCGCAAAGGTCTATATGACGATACACCCAAAACCAAATCATCCCGGCGCGTTCTCAAATTGCCTGCCGTTGTGCTGGATATGCTCCACGATTATCGGATATGGCAACTTGAACAGCGTTTCGCTCTGGGCGATCAATGGCACGATTGCGACCGGCTTTTCACTCGCTGGAATGGTGAGCCGATGCACGCCGACACTCCGTATAATTGGCTGACAAGGTTCTGTGATCGCAAGGGATTGCGCAGAATGGGAGTACACAGTTTCCGCCACCTCAATGCAACGCTGCTGATTGA
>JAZSQB010000018.1:0-18398 GCA_045537695.1 Clostridia bacterium
CCAGGATATGTGCGTATCCGATGACTTGAAGGCAGCTGCTAACGAGTGGGTTGCATCTATGGAAGATGCAGACGCTTCCAAGGTTGCTGCTGAGAAGTTGTTAGCCGCTATTGATGCAACAACTCCCTGCGAAACCTGCAAGCCCGTTCTTGATCAGATTAAAGCTTCTGCTGATATGCTGGTTAAGAAGTCTATCTGGATCTTCGGCGGTGACGGTTGGGCATACGATATCGGTTACGGCGGTCTTGACCATGTTCTCGCTTCCGGCGAAGACGTAAACGTTCTGGTATTCGATACCGAAGTTTACTCTAACACCGGCGGTCAGGCATCCAAGTCCACACCTACCGGTGCTGTTGCACAGTTTGCGGCAGGCGGTAAGCCGATCAAGAAGAAGAACCTCGCAGAAATCGCTATGTCCTACGGTTATGTATATGTAGCACAGGTTGCTATGGGTTACTCTGATGCACAGACAGTTAAGGCAATCAAGGAAGCTGTTGAATACAACGGTCCGTCCCTGATTATCGGCTACGCTCCGTGTATCAACCATGGTATCAAGGGCGGCATGACAGATACCCAGAAGGTTATCAAGAATGCTGTTGAAGCTGGTTACTGGCATACATTCAGATTTGACCCGAGACTCACAGTTGACGGTAAGAATCCGTTCCAGATGGATTCCAAGGATCCGTCTGCATCGTACAGAGACTTTATCATGAACGAAGTACGTTACAGCTCGCTGGCACGTAAGTTCCCGGATAGAGCAGAAGAACTCTTCACCGAAGCTGAAAAGCAGGCGAAGGAGAAGTACGAGCACTGGACAAAGTATTCCAAGCTCTTCGAGTAATTTGAAAATAAATCAAACAGAGTCCCTCGGGACTCTGTTTTTTGTTTTAATGTACCATAGGGGACGCTTATGAACGTCTAGCAAAAGAATCTTGCTTTGTCAGTCGTTTTCCTGTATGCCTACACCTATACACAAAAAGTGGAGATTGTAGATATGGAACGTGTGCTGCGCGAAAAGGGCACATATACATATACAGTGGATTTAATTACGGGCGAACACACTTTGAAATTGTTGACAAGCTTTAAATAATAGTGTAAAATAAAAGATGAAAAAAGCATCCTGACGTTGAAAATACGTTTTGAGACGGAAGGTTCGGCATATGCAAAGAGAAGCCATACATGGCTTTGTTTTGCCGCACCTTTATGCAGAGGTGCGGCAATTTTTTGTAGCCATAAGAACACAATCCTATATAGGGTTTAAAAAAGGAAAATTTAGCGAAATACTGCGTTAAAATGCTCGTGAATACACAAAGTATTCACTGCGCTTTTGCCTTGTCTTTCATCAAAATTTTCTCTTTTTAAACAGACCTATGCGGATTGGTCCTTTATGGCTTAAGAGAGGAATATGAGCATAAAAAGGAGTATTTTTATGGAAACCAGAATTGCAGTCATCGGCATTGTTGTGGAAAATGAAAATGCCGTGGAACAGCTCAATGATATTTTGCATGAATATCGAAAGCATATCATCGGGCGTATGGGGATTCCCTACCGCACGAAAAATATAAGTATTATCAGCATTGCCGTGGATGCGCCGATGGATGCCATCAACGCACTGACGGGGAAAATCGGTAAACTGGACGGCGTAAGCTCCAAAACGGCTTACGCGAAAGCATAGAAAGGGTGATAAATATGTACAATCCGAAATCATTAAAAGCAGAAGAATTTATTTCCCATGAGGAAATTTTGCGTACACTTGCTTACGCGGAGGAAAACAAGAATAATTTAGAGCTTGTGGACAAAATCATCGACAAGGCGGCAGAGAGAAAAGGTCTTGCGCACGAAGAAGCAAGTGTGCTTTTGGCGTGTGAGGATGAGAGCCGTATTCAGAGAATTTACGATTTGGCAGAGCAGATTAAAAAGGATTTTTACGGCAACCGTATCGTTATGTTTGCGCCGCTGTATCTGTCCAATTACTGCATCAACGGCTGTGTGTACTGTCCGTACCATTTAAAGAACAAGCACATTGCAAGAAAGAAGCTGACGCAGGAGGAAGTGCGCCGTGAGGTTATTGCCCTGCAGGATATGGGGCATAAGCGTTTGGCAATCGAAGCCGGAGAAGACCCGGTCAACAACCCGATTGAGTACATTTTAGAGTGTATCAACACGATTTACTCCATCAAGCACAAAAACGGTGCAATCCGCCGTGTGAATGTCAACATAGCGGCAACCACGGTGGAAAATTACCGCAAATTAAAGGATGCCGGCATCGGCACGTATATCCTGTTCCAGGAAACGTATCATAAGGAAAGCTATGAACAGCTTCATCCGACAGGGCCGAAGCATGACTACGCTTATCATACGGAAGCGATGGACAGAGCGATGGAGGGCGGCATTGACGATGTCGGACTTGGTGTACTGTTCGGTCTGGAGCTGTACAAGTATGAATTTGCAGGTCTTCTGATGCACGCCGAACATTTGGAGGCGGTGCATGGCGTTGGACCGCATACCATCAGCGTACCGCGTCTTAAGAAGGCAGACGATATTGACCCGACTCAGTTTGACAACGGCATCAGTGATGAAATTTTTGCAAAGCTGTGTGCACTCATCCGCATTAGCGTACCGTATACGGGCATGATTATTTCCACGCGCGAGAGCAAGGAAGTGCGCGAGAAGGTTATCCGTCTCGGCGTATCGCAAATCAGCGGTGCTTCCCGCACAAGTGTGGGCGGCTACTGCGAGCCGGAGCCGGAAGATGAAAATTCCGAACAGTTTGACGTCAGCGACAAGCGTACGCTCGATGAGGTTGTGCGTTGGTTGATGGAGTTTGGTTATATTCCGTCCTTCTGCACGGCGTGCTACCGCGAAGGCAGAACGGGCGATCGCTTTATGACACTTTTAAAGGATGGGCAGATTCAGAACTGCTGTCATCCGAATGCGCTGATGACGCTGATGGAATATTTGCAGGACTATGCTTCGGAAGAAACGAAGGCAATCGGCGAAAAGATGATTTTGAGTGAAATTCCGAATGTGCCGAACGAAAAAATCCGTGAAATTGTCATTAAGAATTTGGAAAACATCAAAAACGGCAGTCGTGACTTCCGTTTCTAAAAGGTGGTGCGGATATGAGCTTACAAAACACACCTTCCGGTGAGCGCGTGCATATTGGCTTTTTCGGCAGAAGAAATGCGGGCAAATCCAGTTTAGTCAATGCCATCACCAATCAGGAGCTTTCGGTTGTGTCGGATGTCAAGGGTACAACGACCGACCCGGTGACCAAGGCGATGGAGCTTTTGCCGCTGGGCCCTGTGGTGATTATTGACACCCCGGGCTTTGACGATGAAGGTATGCTTGGTGAAAAACGCATACAGAGAACAAAGCAGATTTTAAACCGTGCCGACATTGCCGTTTTAGTGGTAGATGCCGCCGAAGGCAAAACGGATACGGATGCAGAGCTGGAAGATTTATTTAAAGAGAAGAATATTCCGTACCTGGTTGTGTACAATAAGTCGGATTTAGCGAAGCGCGAGTGCGCGGCGGGGGAACTTTGCGTCAGTGCGCTTAAAAAAGAAAACACAGAAGAACTGAAAAACCGCCTTGCCGCGCTTTTGAAGCAGGATGCGCCGCATGTGCGCATGGTGGCGGATTTTATTGCCTCGGGCGATTTGGTGGTTCTGGTAACGCCGATAGATGCGTCGGCGCCGAAGGGTAGACTGATTTTGCCGCAGCAGATGGCAATCCGCGATGTTTTGGATGCCGGTGCGATGGCAGTGGTGACGAAGGAAACCGAGCTTGCACAGACGCTTGAAAAACTGGCAATGCCGCCTGCACTGGTGGTGACGGATTCGCAGGCGTTCGGCTTTGTGAGCAAGAATGTGCCGCCGGAGATTAAACTGACTTCGTTTTCTATCCTGATGGCGAGATACAAAGGCTTTTTAGAAACTGCCGTACGCGGCGCGGCGGCAATTGGAAAGCTCAAGGACGGCGATACCGTTCTGATTTCCGAAGGCTGTACGCATCACAGACAGTGTGGTGATATCGGCTCGGTGAAGCTGCCGATGTGGCTGCATAAAACAACCGGCGCAAAGCTCAATATCGAAACCTCGTCGGGTTTATCTTTCCCAGAGGAGTTATCAAAGTATGCACTTGTGATTCATTGCGGCGGCTGTATGCTCAATGAACGCGAAGTAACCTACAGAAGAAAGTGCGCTGAAGATGCGGGCATACCGTTTACGAACTACGGTACGGCGATTGCGTATATGCACGGTATTTTAAAGCGCTCTTTGGCACCGATACCGGCGCTGGAGAAACTGTTATAAACACCCCCCGTTGGTTGTCATATCTAACCAACGGGGTTTTTATAACCTATTATGCTTTAATGTGGAAGATGCCGCCGTAAAGCACGAATGAAACGGCATTTTGTTTGTCCGCATTCTTATAATAAAGCAAGCAATTGCTCCGGCTCGTCAATAATCACATCGGCGCCGTTTTCTTCTAATTCATCTCTTGTACGGAAGCCCCAGGTTACGCCGACAGTATATAAGCCGGCACCCTTACCCGTCTCCATATCCGTGCCGGTATCGCCGACATAGAGAACATCTTCTCTTTCCACATTCAACTGTCTCATAATTTCATACACACCATCCGGTGCCGGCTTGCATATGCCGTCTTCCTTGACACCGCGGCAGAGCAGAATGCGCTCACCGAATAAATTTTCAATGACCTTACAAGCGGTCATATGCGGCTTGTTGGTCAGCACGGCGGTTTTGATGCCCTTTGCCTTGAGGGCGTCGAGCATTTCTATGATGCCGTCGTATGGGCGGGTTAAAAACATAAAGTCCTTGTCGTATTCTTCCACATAATACGGATGCACTTTATCAAACATCTCTGCTGGTGCGCCGACGGTTTTGAGCATACGCTCTACGAGCACCTTTGCCCCATTGCCGACGAGGTATTTGTATTTTTCGGTTTCAATCGTTGGAAGACCGAAATGCGTAAGTGCCAGGTTGGCGAAATAAGCAATGGTATCAATCGTATTGGAGACGGTACCGTCCAAATCAAAGATGACTGCTTTCTTCATATGTAAGAACCTCCAAAGAAAAATATAAAAAGTCAAGGAAATTTTTGAAAAAACCCTTGACTTCGCCATTTGTTTATTATATAATTATGTGTTGTATTATAAGGTAAAATGAGCAAAGAATGCCCCTTAGGCTTTTTAGCTTGATTGCATTATAACACAAGGAATGAGAAAATGCAAGTAGTATGTGAAAAAATTTTTTCCACAAAATATTGTGTTTTTTCATCGTATATTTGTAAATTGTGAAAGCATCTATACAGCGCACGGCAGTGCCATTCGCAGAAGCGTTGCCAAGTGTGCGTCTCCTCTACGGACGGAAGCTGAGCTCAGGCCTCTTTCACTCCTGACAGACGAGCCCGTGGGTAGAAAGACAAATGTGCCTTTGAAAAAGGGTGCCATTTCTGCAAAAATTTACGATGAGGTGATATGCAGATGCCACATGAAATAACTCTGGGTAAGAATAAACGCATGAGTTTTTCAAAGATTAAAGAGCCGATCGAAATGCCGAATCTGATTGAGATTCAGAAAAATTCGTACGACTGGTTCTTTGAAGAAGGCCTCAAGGAGGTTTTTGAGGACGTTTCTCCGATTACGGATTATACGGGGAATCTCGTGCTGGAATTTATTGATTATACCCTCGATCCGACACCGAAATACTCTGTGGAAGAGTGTAAGGAAAGAGACACAAACTATTCCGCGCCGCTTCGCGTGAAGGTGCGCCTGATTAATAAGGAAACCGGCGAAGTAAAAGAGCAGGATATCTTTATGGGCGAATTCCCGCTCATGACCGACCAAGGCACATTTATTATCAACGGTGCAGAAAGAGTTGTTGTCAGTCAGCTCGTTCGTTCCCCGGGTATGTACTATGGTATGGAGCACGACAAGTCCGGTAAGGAGCTGTTTAATTCTACAGTGATCCCGTACCGCGGTGCTTGGCTGGAATATGATATTGACGTAAACGACGTTTTCTCCGTTCGTATTGACAGAACGAGAAAGCTGCCGGTTACGACGCTGATTCGTGCCATGGGCTGCGAGACCAATGCACAGATTTATGAGTTGTTCGGTGATGATGAGCGCCTGAAGGTGACCATGGAAAAGGACAACACAAACCGTGAAGAAGCACTGATTGAAATTTATAAGAAGCTGCGTCCGGGCGAGCCGGCAAACGTAGAAAGTGCGACTTCTTTGATTATGAACATGTTCTTCGACCCGAAGAGATACGACCTGGCAAAGGTTGGCCGATTCAAGTTCAACCAGAAGGTTGCGCTCGGCAAGCGTATCAAGGGGCAGAAGCTGTTTGAAAATGTTGTTTCCGAAGACGGCGAGCTTTTGGCAAGTGCAGGCGATGTGCTCAGCGCAGAAACTGCAATGGCAATTGAAGATGCCGGCATCAACCGCGTTGTACTCGATGTAGACGGCAAGGCTGTTGTTGCTTTTGCAAACAACATGGTAAAGATTGCAAATTATGTAAAGCTTTTCGATGAGGATAACGAAGGTTACTTAAGAGGTCTCGGCTTCCATACAACGGTTTATAAGCCGGTGCTCGATGAAATCCTGGCTGCATTGGAAGCAGAGGGCAAGCTTGATGACAAGGAAGCACTCGAAGAAGTGCTTGTTGCACGTCGTGCAGAGCTTTTGCCGAAGCATATTTTAGTGGATGATATGTTTGCATCCATCAACTACTTTAATAACCTTTGCGAAGGCATCGGCGCCTTGGATGATATCGACCATTTGGGCAACCGTCGTCTGCGCTGCGTTGGCGAGCTTTTGCAAAATCAGTTTAGAATCGGTCTTTCCAGAATGGAGAGAGTGGTTCGTGAGCGTATGAACATTCAGGATTTAGATGTTGTAACACCGCAAACACTGATTAACATCCGTCCGGTGGCATCTACAATTAAAGAATTTTTCGGTTCTTCCCAGCTGTCCCAGTTTATGGATCAGACAAACCCGCTGGCAGAGCTGACACATAAGAGAAGACTTTCCGCCCTTGGTCCGGGTGGTCTTTCGAGAGAAAGAGCGGGCTTCGAAGTGCGAGGCGTACACTATACGCACTATGGTCGTATGTGTCCGATCGAGTCTCCGGAAGGTCCGAACATTGGTCTTATTTCTTCTCTGTCTTCGTTTGCGCGCATCAACGAGTATGGCTTTATTGAATCGCCGTACCGTTATGTGGATAAGGAAACCGGCGTGGTATCGGACGAAGTTATTTATATGACTGCCGATATGGAAGACGGCTTTATTATCGCGCAGGCAAACGAGCCGCTCGATCAGAATGGTAAGTTTGTGGACAAGAAGATTACCGCGAGATATTTAAATGACTTCGTGGAAGTTTCTCCGTCTGAAATTGATTATATGGACGTATCGCCGAGACAGCTTGTATCCATTGCGACCTCGATGATTCCGTTCCTCGAAAACGACGACGCAAACCGTGCCCTCATGGGTTCGAACATGCAGCGTCAGGCTGTGCCGCTTATCCGTACAGAGTCCCCGATTGTCGGTACCGGTATGGAATATAAGGCAGCGAAGGACTCCGGTGTTGTTGTGCTTGCAAACAACGACGGTGTTGTTGAAAAGGTAAGCGCAGAAGAAATTATCATCAAGACCAAGGACGGCGAGCAGGAAAGACATAAGCTGTTAAAGTTCCTGCGTTCCAACCAGGGTACCTGTATCAACCAGCGTCCGATCGTGGCAGAGGGTGAACAGGTTAAGAAGGGCGATATTATCGCCGACGGTCCGTCTACTTCGAACGGTGAAATTTCTCTCGGTAAGAATGCACTTATCGGCTTTATGACATGGGAAGGTTATAACTACGAAGATGCCGTTCTCTTAAATGAGAGACTTGTTCGTGATGATGTTTATACATCTATTCATATTGAAGAGTATGAAGCAGATGCAAGAGATACAAAGCTCGGACCGGAAGAAATCACACGCGATATTCCGAATGTCGGTGAAGATGCACTCCGTGACCTCGACGAGCGCGGTATTATTCGCATTGGTGCAGAGGTGCGCTCCGGTGATATTTTGGTTGGTAAGGTTACACCGAAGGGTGAAACCGAGCTGACAGCCGAGGAAAGACTGCTTCGTGCCATCTTCGGTGAAAAAGCAAGAGAAGTTCGTGACACTTCGCTTCGTGTACCGCATGGTGAAGCCGGTATTATCGTAGACGTTAAGGTGTTTACCCGTGACAACTGCGATGAGCTGCCGCCGGGTGTAAATGAATTGGTGCGTTGCTATATTGCACAGAGACGTAAGATTTCTGTCGGCGATAAGATGGCAGGTCGTCACGGTAACAAGGGTGTTATTTCCAGAATTCTTCCGGAAGAAGATATGCCGTTCCTGCCGGATGGTACACCGCTCGACATCGTGCTTAACCCGCTTGGCGTACCGTCGCGTATGAATATCGGTCAGGTACTTGAGGTGCATTTAGGTTATGCAGCGAAAGCACTTGGCTGGAAGATTGCAACGCCGGTATTTGACGGCGCAAACGAGGAAGATATCCGCAAGTGTCTTGTAGATGCAGGCTATGATGCTGATGGTAAGACTGTACTCTATGACGGACGTACGGGTGAGCCGTTTGACAACCGCGTAACGGTTGGTTATATGTATTATCTGAAACTCCATCATTTGGTTGACGATAAGATTCACGCACGTTCGACCGGTCCATACTCGCTCGTAACACAGCAGCCGCTCGGCGGTAAAGCGCAGTTCGGCGGTCAGAGATTCGGTGAAATGGAAGTTTGGGCACTTGAAGCATATGGTGCGGCTTATACACTGCAGGAAATCCTGACAGTGAAGTCGGACGATGTTGTCGGCCGTGTAAAGACTTACGAATCGATTGTCAAGGGTGAAAATGTGCCGGAACCGGGTATTCCGGAATCCTTCAAGGTGCTTATCAAGGAACTTCAGAGCCTTGCGCTGGATGTTAAAGTGCTTGATAAGGACGGCGATGAAGTGGATCTTGGTCAGTATTCTGATGACGATGACGGCGTAGCGCCGCTCACAGTCAACATCGAAGGCAGCGAGGACAGCGTGAATCCAAATGCAGCATCTGCTTCTGCATACAACGTGAAGAGCGCTGACCTCGATGAAGATGCAGCATTTGAATTTGAAGAAACAGATGATGACGGCACAGAGCTGCTTGATTTGGATGACGACTTGGATTTGTTAGACGATCTCGATGATGATATTCTCGAGTCGGAGCCGGTCGACGACTTTGACGATGATATCGTTGAAGATTTAGACGCGCTCGCAGATGACGATAACTAATCTGTTTGATTACCGAAATCCAAATATTTGAAGGAGGTTTTTGTGTTGGAATTTACAACATTTGACGCGATAAAAATAGGTTTAGCCTCTCCGGAAAAAATCAGAGAATGGTCCTACGGCGAAGTTAAAAAGCCTGAAACAATCAACTACAGAACGTTAAAGCCGGAACGAGACGGCTTGTTCTGTGAAAAGATTTTTGGACCGCAGCGTGACTGGGAATGTCACTGCGGTAAGTACAAGAAAATCCGTTATAAGGGTATTGTCTGCGACAAGTGCGGTGTTGAAGTAACACGCTCAAAAGTGCGCCGTGAAAGAATGGGTCACATTGAGCTGGCAACACCGGTATCGCATATCTGGTATTTTAAAGGTATCCCATCCAGAATGGGACTCCTCTTGGATATGTCTCCTAAGGTGCTTGAGCAGGTGCTGTACTTTGCGGCTTACGTTATTATTGAAGCTGGGGAGACAGGTCTTCTGGAAAAATCCATTCTTACAGAGAAGGATTACAGAGAGTGCGTAGAAAAATATGGAGATAATTTCAAAGCTGGTATGGGTGCAGAAGCTGTAAAAGAGCTTTTGCAGAAAATTGACCTTGAAGCGCTTTCCGCAGAGCTTAAGGAAGAGTTGGAAACAGCGCAGGGTCAGAAGAAAGTTCGTATTGTTAAGCGTTTGGAAGCTGTGGAAGCCTTCCGTCTGTCCGGTAACAAGCCGGAATGGATGATTATGGATGCAGTACCGGTTATTCCGCCGGAATTGCGCCCGATGGTACAGCTCGACGGTGGTCGTTTTGCAACAAGTGACTTAAATGACCTGTACCGCCGTGTGATCAACAGAAACAACCGCTTAAAGAGACTTTTAGATTTGCACGCGCCGGACATCATTGTCCGCAACGAGAAGAGAATGCTGCAGGAAGCAGTGGATGCGTTAATCGATAACGGCAGAAGAGGCCGTCCGGTAACGGGCCCGGGCAACCGTGCGCTCAAGTCCCTCTCCGATATGCTGAAAGGTAAGCAGGGTCGCTTCCGTCAGAACCTCTTGGGTAAGCGTGTTGACTACTCCGGTCGTAGCGTTATCGTGGTAGGTCCGGAACTCAAGCTTTATCAGTGCGGTCTGCCGAAGGAAATGGCAATCGAACTGTTTAAGCCGTTTGTAATGAAGCGCTTGGTTGGTGACGGTCTTGCGCATAACATTAAGAGTGCAAAGCGTATGGTAGAAAGACTCCGTCCAGAGATCTGGGATGTGCTTGAAGAGGTAATCAAAGAGCATCCGGTACTCTTAAACCGTGCGCCGACACTGCACAGACTCGGTATCCAGGCATTTGAGCCTGTACTCGTAGACGGCAGAGCGTTAAAGCTCCATCCGCTCGTATGTACCGCGTATAACGCCGACTTCGACGGTGACCAGATGGCTGTACACGTACCGCTGTCTCCGGAGGCGCAGGCAGAAGCACGTTTCCTGATGCTTTCTGCAAACAACCTCTTAAAGCCGCAGGACGGTAAGCCGGTAACCGTACCGACACAGGATATGGTCCTCGGTAGCTATTACCTTACTCTGGTTAAGGATGGCGAGCCGGGCGAAGGCAAAGTGTTCTCCAGCATGGATGAAGCCCTGATGGCTTACAGAAACGGTGTTGTTTCTTTACATGCAAAGATTAAGGTTCGTGTAGAAAAGGAAATCGACGGCGTGAAGCAGTCCAAGACCATCAACGCAACCGTTGGTCAGCTTATCTTCAATGAAAAACTGCCGCAGGATCTTGGCTTTGTGGACAGAAGCAATCCGGAAAATGCATTTGAGCTTGAATTTACACAGCTTGCAACCAAGAAGCAGCTCGGTATCATCATTGACAGATGTATCCGTGTACACGGCTTTACGGAAACAGCAACTGTGCTTGACGATATCAAATCTCTCGGCTTTAAGTTCTCTACGCAGGGTGCAATCACTGTCAGCGTAGACGATATCAAGGTACCGGAAGAAAAGAAACAGTTCCTTGCAGAAGCGGAAGAGCAGGTTGACAAGATTACAAAGCAGTATCGTCGCGGTATGCTGGATGACAACGAAAGATATGATGCAATCATCAAGGTTTGGACAGAAACCAGTGATAAGGTAACAAAGGCACTTATGGATAACTTGGATGCCCTCAACCCGATTTATATGATGGCGCACTCCGGTGCCCGTGGTAGTGTAAACCAGATTCGTCAGCTTGCAGGTATGCGTGGTCTTATGGCGAACACCTCCGGTAAGGCGGTGGAAATTCCGATTCGTGCAAACTTCCGTGAAGGTCTGAACGTACTCGAGTACTTCATTTCTACGCACGGTGCTCGTAAGGGTCTTGCCGATACAGCGCTGCGTACAGCCGACTCCGGTTACCTCACACGTCGTCTGGTTGACGTCAGCCAGGATGTTATCATCCGTGAAGAAGATTGTGGTACAACCAAGGGTATGGTTGTTAGTGCCATTGTGGACGGTAAAGAAGAAATCGAGCCGCTCAAGGACAGACTTTTAGGCAGATATACACACGAGGATGTTTGCCATCCGGAAACAGGCGAAGTGATCGTTGCCAAGGGCGTGCTCATGGGTGATGACGAAGTTGCCAAGATTCTGGATGCAGGCGTAAAAGAAGTATGCATCCGTAGCATCCTTACCTGTAAGTCTCCGATTGGTGTATGTGCACATTGTTACGGTGCAAACCTGGCAACCGGTGATCCGGTGCCGGTTGGTGAAGCTGTTGGTATCATTGCTGCACAGTCCATCGGTGAACCGGGCACACAGCTTACGATGCGTACCTTCCATAGTGGTGGTGTTGCCGGTGACGATATCACACAGGGTCTCCCGCGTGTCGAAGAATTGTTTGAGGCAAGAAAGCCGAAGGGTGTTGCGATTGTTTCCGAGATTGCCGGTAAGGTAAGCATCTCCGAAAACAAGAAGCGCCGTGAAGTTACAGTAACGAACGATACCATTGCGGATGCACAGGTTTATGTAATTCCGTACGACGCGAGAATTAAGGTAACAGACGGCGAAGAAATCGAAGCCGGTCAGCCGTTGACATTTGGTTCGATTAACCCGCACGATATTCTGAAGATTAAGGGTGCAGACGCAGTACAGAGCTACCTGACACAGGAAGTACAGAGAGTATACCGTCTGCAGGGTGTTGATATTTCAGATAAGCATATCGAAGTTATCGCGCGTCAGATGATGCGTAAGGTAAAGGTAGAGGAAGCTGGTGGCACAGACTTGCTGATGGGCAGCCTGATCGATATGTTTGAGCTCGAAGCGGCGAACGAAAAGGCGCGCGCAGAAGGCAAGGCGGAAGCAACGGCTACAACTGTGCTTCTCGGTATTACAAAAGCATCCCTGGCAACAGATTCGTTCTTGTCCGCCGCTTCCTTCCAGGAAACAACACGTGTTCTGACGGAAGCTGCAATTAAGGGTAAGGTGGATCCGCTCCTCGGTCTGAAGGAAAATGTTATCATCGGTAAGCTTGTGCCGGCAGGTACTGGTATGAGCATCTATCGTGACATTGACGTTCGTGCTGAAGGCGAAAGCACAGCGATGAGCGATGCATTCGATGCGGCATTTGCAAAGAATAACGAATTAATTGGCTAATCTAAGTGATTTGTCAAACCAAGTGTAACATTTTTTGAGTTCAAGCAAACAAATCTGCTGGTTTTTGAGAATTCAAAATCTTTTTGAACCTTGCGTTAATTAACGCAAGGTTCTTTTTTGTGTTATGGGATTAATGCGAAATATATTTTTTATTTGGGAACAAAAATTGCTTAGTAGTTCATTCAAATTTTTGTTTGTGCCCTTCTGCCAAGCGCAATAAGGATCAGAAAAAACACCGCATATTTTAAGCGTGCTTCAAGCTTTTTCCCATTTCTGATTTTATTGGAGCATAGAATTTTTACTTGTATACCAAATTTTAAAAAGTATCTAAAAACGCTTGACTTTTATATTAGACAAGTGTAAAATAAAGCTGTATTTAGACAAATGTAAAACAAAAAGGAGCGTAGTAAAGTGAAAAAACTGCCGCAAAGTGAATTGGAAATTATGTTGATTATCTGGGATGCCCAACAAGGTGTGACCTCGGATTATATTATGGAGAGATTGGATAAAACATGGGTAAAACCGACGGTACTCAACTTTTTATCTCGTCTTTGCGAACGTGGGTTTTTGAGCTATGCAAAAGAGGGGCGCTACAATGTGTATGTTCCATGTATAGAGAAGGAAGCATATTTACAAAGTGAAAGCCGTAGCTTTCTGGAAAGACTGCATCAAAACTCGATTGGTAGCCTGCTTGCGTCTCTCTATGATGGTAAAAAAGTATCCCAAAAGGATTTGGAGGCATTAAAAAGATTTATTGAGGAGGCAGAATAATGCAGGATTTGTTTTTGGTTTCGCTGACCAGCAGCGTTGTTATTGCGCTGTTGCTCGTTTTTCTGCCACATACGGAAAAACGGTACGGTGCAAAGTGGCGTGTACTTATTTGGATTTTACTTGCCGCTCGTTTATTGCTACCGTTTCGCATAGAGTTACCTGCAGCGCTGATTCAGGTGCCCGTCGTGGAGAATAGACCGATTGCATATTCGTATCAAACCGGTGGCTATGTGCAGGATACCGCGCCTTCGCCTGATGGTAAAACGCTGTATTTACCTGAAGCGACAAACACAGTCAGTCTATCGCTTTACGATTTAATTTTTCTGCTTTGGCTTGTTGGCGCAGCTGCCTATTTTGCGTTTCATATTATAAATTATATTGTTTTTGTGTGCCGCATACATGGCAAGCGCAAAGCTTTTGATGTGCAGGCAAGGTTACCGGTGTTTGTTTATGATGGCATTGCGGGACCGCTTCTGTACGGCTATTTTAAACCATATATTTTATTGCCGCATGTGAATTTTTCTGTGGAAGAATTATCCATGGTGCTCTGTCATGAGCAGATGCATCATCGTCGAGGGGATTTATGGGTAAAGCTGTTGTTGCTTGCGGCAAATGCAGTGCATTGGTTTAACCCGATGGTGTATTTTGCTGTGCGCCGCGCGAATCGTGATTTGGAATATGCCTGTGATGAAGCGGTGCTGCAGGGTATGGATTTGGAGTTTCGCAAGGCTTATGCAAGAACGATACTCAAGACAATGAAAGGAGAAGAGGATGAAAACACCGTTTCTGACAACTAATTTTTCCGAAAATGCAAAGGGCGCGAAGAATCGCTTTGCCAACATATTAAATGCGAAATTTAGACGGTGCGGCGCGCTGTTATTATTGATTGCAGTAGTGCTTTCTGTAGTTTGTGCCGCTTTGGTGGCTTGCGAGCGCCCGTTGTCGCCGACGGAAATTGTACCGGGGGACACCGTGGTTGTAACGCGCAATTCGGAAATTACCGACGGCGTAACGGCGCACAAAGGCGATTTGCTGTTTGTTATTTACGAGGATGCGGACACATACCATGTGCAAATGCCGTATATGAGTCATCCGCCGATTTTTGGTGATGTAGAAAAAACTGCAGTTTCCAAGGATGCGGAAATGCTGGCAAAGGCGAACTATGCATCTATCAAGCCGCTCGCCGCTGTATATACAAACAAGGGCGACGCTAAAGAGGAAACCTATTATTCGATGCAGACGCCGCTAAAGGTCATCAAGCGCGACGGCAAATGGGTCGAGGTCAGCTTTGCTGCCGGTGTGGATAATAAATGGGTAAAAAGTGAGGATATCGAGCCGGTGATTCCGTCCACACAAGTGGATTTTGATTATCTTGACTTGCAAAAGAGGGTAGACGCAGGCGAGGAGCAATGGCGTCTTTCGCCGCACGAGGTGGTAAATGACTACCTTGCAAGCAGAAAGGTAACTGCACATATGCGTATTGATGCCAATCAAATGGAAGAAACCTCTGCCAATACGATGTCTTATATAACCGAGGGCTATTTTGTCAGTGTGTATCAGCCGATTAAAAAGGGTGAAGGTGGCATTTGGGTTGTAAGCAATGCCTCGCTGAAGAAGGGGCAGATGGATGATGCCGTTCCGGCAGAGGTCAAGGTAATCGTCAACAGCGGTATGGGCTGGCGCATCAATCTGAAAGAAAATAAAATAATTTACACGCCGTACAGCAGCAAGCAGTCGTGGTCGGTCGAGGATTTGGCGGCGCAGATGGGTTTTGATGCGAAGGACTACTACGGTAAGGACCTCGATATAATGATTTACGAATACACCGCGCCGAAGGGAAATACGGCGTATCTGTTTGTGTTTGATGATGAGCAGCTGATTGGACACGCCGAGCTGGACACGAAAGATAAGCTTGAGCTTGCAAAGCAGACACTTATAAAATGGACGGAGGGAGATAAATGAAAACACCGTTTTTAACAACAAGCTTTTCCGAAAGCGGCAAGCAGGCAAAGTCACGCTTTGCGAATATATTAAATATGCGCATAAAAAAGCGCGGCACACTTGTGCTGATGTTGCTTATATGCGTAACGCTTCTGTGCAGCGTTTTGGTTGGGTGCGGTGAATCCTCAAGCGTCGGCGTTATCGGCGGTGCGGACGGCCCGACAAATGTAGTGGTGCATAAAAATGGGAATTATACGGTTGAAATGCACGAGCGTGTTTCGAAAGCAATTTTAGATTATAACAAGGACAGATTTGTGCACGGTGATTGCTACGCAGAGGGACATACGATTTTAGAAACGGAAGAAACAGAGAATGGCTACAAGGTGTATACCGTAAGCACCTACGGCACCTTTAACTTTTGTGGCGACCATTTTGAGCACGGCTCCGGTTGCGGCGCGATTCCTACAGTGCTGACATTTGATAATGAGCACGATTTGATTGATTATCAGACGCCGATGGACGGCGCATATTATACGGAATCCATCAAGGAACTGTTCCCGGAAATTTGGCACGCGTATCTTTTGAATATTCCGGATTACGATGTGCAGGGTCTTAAAGCACAAAAGCATAGCTATGCAGAGGCATACTTAAAATCCGTCGGCAAGGAAGGCACGCCGATTGGGTATTATGGTGATTTTCATTGATATTGCAATGCTATCTACGGTAAAATATTAAAAAAATCGGCTCAATCGAGCCGATTTTTTTAATATTCACATTCTACACTTAGATTTTCACCGTCGCTATACACAACAATGGTGCCGTTTTCGTCTGTGCGATAGGTTTCAGCGCCGCGCACATTTAAATCCTGCAGTACTTCCTTGTGCGGATGCCCGTAGTCGTTGCCGGTACCGCAGCTGATGACGGCAATGTCCGGTGAAACCATACTTAAAAAGGTTTTGCTGCTGGATGTGGAGGAGCCGTGATGTCCTACTTTGAGTACGTCAGCATTCACATCTGCGGTAATCTGACTTTCCGACAATTCCTCGGCATCACCCGTGAATAAAAAGGATTTGTTTTTGTAGGTGACCTTGATTATGGCAGAATAGTCATTGATTGATTCGTATTCTTCGCCGTTCGGTGCAACTATGTCAATATCTAAATCATCTGTATCCAACAGGCTTATGCCGGCGTGCGCTGTTTTGACGCGCAGGCCTTTCTTTTGAATGGCATACAGCAAATCTTTATAGGTGGAGCTTGTGTGGTTGACGCGCGGCATAATGACCTTGCCGATTTCAAAGTTTTGAATGATCTCATCTAAAAAGGCAATGTGGTCTGCGTGCGGATGCGTTGCAACTAAATAGTCAAGCTTGGAAATGCCTGCGTTTGTAAGATAGTCGTTTACATCGCCGCCGGCATCAATCAGCATATTTTCGCCGTTTGGTAGCTCTATGAGAATGCTGTCCGCTTGTCCGACGTCGATAAAGTGCGCTGTAAGTATGTTTTCGGCAGTTTTGTCTACTGCCGGCGGCGTATGTGTTTGGGTTGTATTTTGGATGGCGTATGGTACGCAACAGGCAATAAACAGCACGAGCAGTATAGCGCCATATATGATTTTCTTTTTTGTAGTCATTGTTTATACCTCTGTCAATCTGTCTGCAAGTGCGCAGAAATCTTCTAAAGAAAGCTCTTCACCGCGCACGGTTTCTTTAAAACCGAGGTCGGCAATGATGGTTTTGAATTCTTCTTTGGAGCGGTTGAATGTGCCGGCAGTGGTTAAGGAATTTAAAAGCGTTTTTCTTCTGTGTCCGAACGCGGCGCGCACGGTTTTGAAAAATATCGCTTCATCCTTCGGCGTTACGCTTGGCTTGTCCAGCATTTTCATTTTTACAACAGCGGAATCTACCTTTGGCGCCGGAACGAATGATGCTGCCGGTACCTGGACAACAATTTCCGGTTCTGTGTAATAACGCACCAATACGGAAAGCGCGGAATAATCCTTTTTGCCCGGCTGTGCGCAAAGACGCAGCGCCACTTCCTTTTGTACCATAACCACAATGTTGTCAAATTTGAAATCGCGGTTTTCGAGCACACTCGTCAGAATCGGTGTTGTTATATAATAAGGTAAATTTGCTGCAAGACTGATTTTTTCGATGCCGTCAAAGTTTTCGGCAATCAGCCTCGGTAAATCGACCTTCATAAAGTCGCAGTTGATAACGTTCACGTTTTCGTGCTTGGCAAGTGTCTCGTCAAGCACCGGTAAAAGTCGCGTATCAATTTCCACAGCAGTGACTTTCTTTGCGCGCTTGGCAAGCACATTGGTCAATACCCCGATACCCGGACCGATTTCGAGTGCGCCGGATTCTGCATCCAGCTCTGCCGCATCGGCGATTTGCTCTAACACTTTTGCATCCGTGAGGAAATTTTGCCCCAGCCCCTTGCTCATATGAAAGCCGTATTTATTCTTAATATAATTGACGGTTGAAAGCGATGTTAGGTCCATAATATACTCCCATCTTGTGTTTATATTTTTATTATACTGTAAATGCAAAGATTTTTCAAGATTTTCAACCACGAAATATTGTGTGTTTTGCCAAGAAATGTGCATATATATAGGAAGAAAAAAATTTTTCAAAAAAAATGAAAAAAAGTGTTGACAAACGAGTTGGTATTTGGTATACTATCAAAGTCGCTGATTGAGAGCGAGCTTAAAATCAGAGGCATTGGACATTGAAAATTAAACAGT
>JAZSQB010000056.1:0-12970 GCA_045537695.1 Clostridia bacterium
ATTTCGACTTACAGAGGAGAAAAAGAATGCGAAAAATGCAAAAAGCAATCAAAATGTATTTATGCGCGATAACGCCGATGCGAATTTTCATGGGGTGCTTAATCCTTTGATAACACAAGAGAACCGTCCCCATGTGTTTGCCGGGTATGGTAAGAGCGTAAGCGGTAAAGCGGTATACCAGGCACAACGGCATTATGATGTATGGCGCAAGGGCATCGGCGCGGAAGATACACCGGAAACGCTTGCAAAATACTACGATATGAAGTATAATGATAAGGCGGAGTATGCGAGATTACAAAAATATGCCCTGACCATAAAAAATGGAGAATCATCTCCGTTGTTGAGTTATACGGAGTACAGAAAGTGCGCATCGCAGATTGAATCAGATTTGCTTGGACTAAAAACAAGCACAGGAATTGTTATAAAAGATTATTCTGCGCATTTTGTATGCAGAACTATTGGGCGTAGTGGGGTTGTTATAGAAGAATACACAGAAGGTCCTGCCATCGTTAATGTTACAGCATCCAAAGCGTATAAGAACAAAGCGGAAAAGGTTAATCGCAAAGGCGTTTCGATTGAACAGATTAAAGACGCGCTTTTGCATGGCTCGATGGGAAAAACCCAAACTTCACCAAATGGAGAACAAAGTATAGTATTTATAGGACAAGAAGCTATGGTTGCTGTAAATCCGATCGACGGAAGCTTAATTCAAACAAACCCGACAGTGAGGAGTTGATTTTATGCTGATTATTTCAGAAGAAGACAGAGTCTTTTTAAAAACGCATGTAGAAAATGCAGATGCACTCATAGACGCCGGAAACGCTCGTGATTTACTCATAGAGTTAAATTATGTAATGCTACGAAAAGGATTTAAAAAAAATGGCTTCTATAACGATTTCGGAAACAAAGCTCAGGCTGTACACGACAGAGTATATGAAGACAACAAATAGATTCTAAATGCAAAAGATGCAAAGTATATTTTAATCAAAAGCGCTTACACTTGTAGGTGCTTTTTTCGTGCCATAACGCACCCGGCACGCCTCTCAACGATGCGGACCACGCCGGGTCTTAAATTTCAGCCGGAGGGGGCATGTTGGCTGGCTTGCTCCCTCACATAATTTTACCGCTGACCGATACGCGGTGTACAAATGGTCGGGTTGTTAGCTAATTGGGGTATGCGTTTTCGGATGCATACTTGGCAGAGTTGTTTCGGCGGCTCTGCTTTGGAAAGCGTTTGACAGTAAACCATACAAAGCGTATGCGCTGAGGTCAAGCGCTATTTTTGTAAATTAACGTATAGGAGCAAATCATATGAAATGTCCGTACAACCGAAAAAAAGAAACACAAATACTGCAATGGACGCAAGAACCGGACGAGAACAACGAAACGGTCTTGAAAAGTGGCGAGCAAATTACCACAACAACCTTTGAACTTATGGAGTGCACGCGCGAACAATGCGGTGCATTTCACAACGGGCGTTGCTGCTATGCGAGCGTAAGTATGGATAATATGTAAGGAGGTACACACAAATGCATAAATGGCGTTTTCCGCCGTAGCACTTATGGAAATTCCGTAGGTGCTTTTTTATTGCCCTGAACACGGCATATAAACTGTTTACACTACCCTTGCGGAATGGGATATAAACTTTCGCTGCCTGCGGTGACACCGCATATAAAAACGGAGGTAATTATGGGATTTTTAAAAGTAATCCTTGGGGATATGTACGAAAGTTTCGCAGAGAAAATCAGCAGCTACAATGCGGCCAATCCGGATAAAGCCGTAAAGCTTGCGAACCTCTCTACCGGAGAATATGTCAGCAAAGAAAAGCACGAAGGCACCGTCGCTGAGTACAAAAAGCAATCAAAATGTATTTATGCGCGATAACGCCGATGCGAATTTTCATGGGGTGCTTAATCCTTTGATAACACAAGAGAACCGTCCCCATGTGTTTCTGTGCAAGAGAACCGTCCCCATGTGTTTCCATGTGTTTCAAGAGAACCGTCCCCATGTGTTTCTTTTCTGCAAACTGATAGAACAATTGCACAATCGGGAATATTTTATCATTTATCGCAATCACCCTGTTTTTGCCCGCCTCAGTCTTTATACCGCCTATCATATACCTTTCATCCAAAAAGATATTTTCTTTCAATACAGTGGAAATTTCGCCGTATCTCATGCCGGTATAAATCATTATTAAAATAAATCCGGCAAAAACCTTGCCTGCCATATATGCAACAAAGAGCTTTGAGATTTCATCCGGATAAAATGCGTCTTTCTTTGATGCTTCAAGAGGTGGCAATTCGATGTGTTCGGCGTAATTTACTTTGCAGAATTCGTTTATTATCGCATAGTCAAAGACTTTGTTGAGCAGTACTTTGATGTCTTGTTTTGGATAATACGCGCAGGGCAAGCATCCACAACGCGTTGCATATCTACGACCTTTATTTAGTCCATATATTTAAAATATCGTACATATGTGTTCGATTGCGCTTTAGCTCTCTTGAAACTGTGCTGACATTTCTTCCAATCAGTTTTGCTATTTTTCGATAACCGTATCCTTTTAAATAATATTCCTGTAGACAACAACATTCTTCTGTGGTAAGCTATTTATAGTCCCTATGTATGTAGCTTATTGTGTGGAGACTTTTTTGGGGGGAAGATTATGGAAATCAAAAACGGAATTTATAAGCATTATAAAGGGAAGTATTATGTGTATATCGGCATTGCAAAGCATTCCGAAACCTTGGAGCCGATGGTGATGTATCGCGCACTCTACGGTGCAGGTGAATTCTGGGTGCGTCCGCTGTCGATGTGGAACGATATGGTGACGGTGCACGGCAAGCGTGTGCCGCGGTTTGAGCACATCGGTGATACGGAATTAAAGTGAGGTATAAAGGATGAAAAAATATATTGCACTCTGTATGGCGACGCTGCTTTTTATACTGTCAGGTTGCGGTGCAGTGCCGGACAAGCAGGATATAGCTTTGCCGCCGGTGCGGCAGGCGCCGACGGCGGAAGTGCGCGCTGAAGAGATGGTGGCTGAGATGACGGTGGCGGAAATGCTCTATCAGATGTTTTTTGTCACGCCAGAAGCCATTACGGGTGTCGGGCGGGTGGTTGCCGCCGGTGAAGGCACAAAAAATGCGCTTGCAGCGTATCCGGTCGGCGGCCTGATTTACTTTGCGCAGAATTTTAAAAGCAGAGAACAAACGGCAGAGATGCTTAAAAATGCGCAGAGCTATGCGAAAATACCGCTGTTTTTCGGCGTGGATGAAGAGGGCGGCAAGGTGGCGCGTCTGGGTAGCAATCCGGCGATGGGCGTTACAAAGCATCCGCCGATGCAACAAATCGGCAAAAGCGGCGATGTAACTAAGGCATACGCCGTCGGCGAAACACTTGCAAAGGATTTGTCGGCGCTCGGCTTTAATGTGGATTTTGCGCCGGATGCGGACGTTTTGATTTATACGGAAAATTTGGAAATCGGCGACCGTTCCTTCGGTACGGATCCGGAACTGGTGTCCGTGATGGTTTCGAATGTCGTTAAAGGCATGGAGGAAAACGGTGTCAGTGCGACGCTGAAGCATTTTCCGGGGCACGGCAGCACCTATACCAATTCGCATAACGGCTATGCCGAGAGCAAACGCACTATAGATGAATTGCGCAGCGCAGAGCTTTTGCCGTTTCAAAGCGGTATCGCCGCCGGTGCGGATTTTATTATGGTTTCGCATATGACGCTAATAAATGCCGCCAAGGAGAAGGTCCCGTGCTCTGTTTCCAGAGAAGTGATTACAGATTTATTGAAAGAAGAACTGGGCTATAAGGGCATAGTGATTACGGATGCGCTCAATATGGGCGCGGTGACGGAGATGTATTCTGCCGGTGCAGCCGCGGTAAAAGCGGTGCAGGCAGGCACGGATATGCTACTCATGCCGGCAGATTTCAAGGCGGCACACGCAGCACTTTTGCAGGCGGTGGAAAGTGGCGAAGTCCCGCAATCGCGCATCGAGGAAAGTGTGCGGAAAATATTGCAATTAAAAATGGAAAAAGGATTGTTGTAATCAACGGGCGGGCGTGGAAATCCGCCCCTACAGCTTTATTGGAATGTTATTGTAGGGGAGGGCCTCTGCGCCCTCCCGCAAGAACCCCTTGGGTTCTTTTTTTATGCGCAAAATACTATTGCACAGACGGATGGAATGTGATATAATTAATTATATATTTATTTTTGGAAACTATAGTTTTATAACTATAAATGAGGTGATGGGCTTGTTTAAAAACAGAGCATATGTGTTGGAAGTATATAAAGCGCAGAGCTTTTCGGCGGCGGCGAAGAATCTTTATATCTCGCAGCCGTCCTTGAGTGCGAGCATCAAGCGCATTGAGGACAAAGCGTGTGCACCGCTGTTTAACCGCGCAACCTCGCCGATTACGCTGACGGATATTGGGGAAGAATACGTTCGCTGTGCACACGAGATGGACAAAATCGAAGACGGATTTCAAAGCTTTGTGCATGATAGCTTAAATCTGATCCGCGGCGAAGTTAAAATCGGGGGCAGTAGTTTATTCTCTTCCTACATTATGCCGCCGGTGATTTCTACATTTAACGCGAAGTATCCAAACATCGAGCTGACGATTTATGAGGGCGGTTCGAAGCATCTTTTATCGCTTTTGCTGGACGGCGAGCTCGATATTGTACTCGACAACAACCTGATTGTGAATGAAAATGTGTATTCGCAGGTGTATATGCCGGAAACGCTTTTGCTTGCAGTGCCGAAGAATCTTTACTATGATGCGCGCTGTGCGCTCACGGTGGGGGATGTGAAAAACGGAAGGCACTGCGAAGCGGATGCGCCGTGCGCGGAATTGGAAGATTTTTCGGCGCTGCCGTTTATCTTCTTAAAGCAGGAAAATGATACGGGCAAGCGCGCGATGCAGCTCTGCAAAAAGCACGGCTTTACGCCGAATGTGCTTTTTGCGCTTGATCAGCAGGTGACGGCGTATAACATCACGTGTACGGGGATGGGCGCAAGCTTCGTGTCCGATACGCTGATTCAGCATCTGCACGAGGTGCCGAATGTGTTTTACTATAAGCTCTCGGACGAAGAAATTTACAGAGATTTATATTTTTACCTTAAAAACCACCGTTATATGAGCACGGCTTGTCGGACATTTATCGACAGCGCGCTTCAGTAAAGGAGAACGGGAATGAAACGAATTGCAGCAGGGATTCTGGCGCACGTGGATGCCGGAAAAACGACGCTGTCCGAGGGGCTTTTATACTGCGCAGGCAGTATCCGCTCGCTCGGCAGGGTGGACAATCAGAATACATTTTTGGATACGGATGAAATGGAGCGCCGCCGCGGCATCACCATTTTTTCAAAGCAGGCGGTTTTAAACGTGGGCGATGCGCAGATTACGCTGCTCGATACGCCGGGGCATATTGACTTTTCGGCTGAGGCGGAGCGCACCTTGCGCGTGCTTGACTATGCCGTGTTGGTCATCAGCGGCACGGACGGGATTCAGAGCCACACGACTACGCTGTGGAATTTGCTGACGGAGCACCGCATCCCGACCTTTATTTTTATAAATAAGCTCGATTTGACCGGTGCGGACTATGCCGGTGTGCTCGAAGAGCTGAAAGAAAGCTTCGGCGAAAACTTTGTTGACTTTACCGATACGGATTTGCCGCGCCTACACGAAAACTTAGCGATGTGCGATGAAGATTTGATGCAGGAATTTTTAGATACGAATGCAGTCACGCCCGAAACGACGGCGCGCGCCATTAAGCGGCGGCGCGTCTTTCCGTGCTTTGGCGGTGCTGCCCTTAAAATGAAAGGCGTAGAGCGCTTTTTGAAGGCTTTTGCTACACTGGTACACCAAAGTGACCCGCTGGTTGATTTTGGCGCGCGCGTGTTTAAAATCGGTACGGATGAGCGCGGACAGCGCCTGACGCATTTAAAGGTGACGGGCGGAAATTTGCAGGTCAAAAGTATGATTGCCTCCGGTGTGGATTTTGATGAAAAAATCAACGAAATCCGCATTTATTCGGGGGATAAATTTACAAGTGTGGATTGTGCACCGAGCGGCTGCGTCTGCGCGGTGACGGGTCCCAAGCAGACCTATGCAGGGCAAGGACTCGGGTTTGAAGAAAACGCAGATAAGCTGACGGCGGAGCCGATTTTTAACTACCGTGTGATTCTGCCGCAGGAGGTGGATACGGCGGCGGCACTTGCCCAGCTGCGCCAGCTTGAGCAGGAGGAAACGCAGCTTGGCATCGTCTGGAATGCGCATTTAAAGGAAATTCAGTTGCGCCTGATGGGCGAAATACAGCTCGAAGTCCTAAAGCAGATGGTTTTTAAACGCTTCGGGATGGAAGTGGAGTTTGCGCAGGGCAGAATTGTCTATAAAGAAACCATTGAAAACACGGTCGAGGGTGTGGGGCATTATGAGCCATTGCGCCACTATGCCGAGGTGCATTTGGTGTTAGAGCCACTTCCACGCGGATCGGGCTTGCATTTTGCGGCGGAGTGTAGTGAAGATGCGCTCGACAAAAACTGGCAGCGCCTGATTTTAACGCATTTGATGGAAAAACCGCACCTGGGCGTGCTGACCGCATCGCCCGTGACGGATATGAAGATTACACTGCGCGCCGGCAGGGCGCATTTAAAGCACACGGAGGGCGGCGATTTCCGCCAGGCAACCTATCGCGCTGTGCGCCACGGCTTGCGCCACGCCAAAAGCGTACTGCTTGAGCCGTATTATGATTTTATACTGGAAGTGCCGGTGGACTGCGTCGGGCGCGCGATGACGGATTTAGACCGTATGGGCGCGACCTTTGCGATGCCGCAGACGCGCGGCAATGTCACGAAAATTGCGGGCAATGTTGCCGCGGATGCCATCCGCAATTACCAAAAGGAGCTGGTGGGCTACACGCGTGGCACAGGCAAGCTGTCGTGCAAGTTCAGCGGCTATGATGTATGCAAAAACGCTGAAACTGTGATAGAACAAATTGGATATAACTGTGATGCAGATTTGGAAAACACGGCGGACTCCGTATTTTGCAGTCACGGCGCAGGCTACACCGTCAAGTGGGACGAGGTCACTGCGCATATGCATTTAGACAGCGTATTGAAGCCGAAAAAGACAGAGCCGGAGACGGTGGAAACTGTGCGTAGCAGCGGCGTTTTGGCAAGCGACAGCGAGCTTTTGCGCATTTTTGAGCGTACGTACGGCAAGGTGGAGCGCAAAATCCCGCAGCAGGCGGTGCGCTACAGTGCGCCAAAGCCGGCATACAAGCAGGGCAAGGCAAAGCCGCAGCCGGAGCAGTCGTATCTGCTTATTGACGGCTACAATATTATTTTTGCCTGGGAGGATTTAAAGAAAATCGCGCAGGACAGCCTCGAAGCGGCGAGAAATGCACTGCTCGAGCGGCTCAGCTCGTATAAGATTTTTAAAGCCTATGAAATTATCGTCGTGTTTGATGCCTACAAGGTCAAGGGTAATCGCGGCGAGGTGGATAAAATAAACGACATCCACGTGGTGTATACCAAAGAATCGCAGACGGCGGATGCCTATATAGAAAAGGCAGTGAAGGAGCTTAGCCGCAATTATAAGGTGACGGTTGCCACCTCGGACGGACTTGAGCAGATTATCATTTTCGGCAGTGGCGCTTACCGTATGCCGGCGCGCATGCTTTTAGAGGATGTGGAGCGCGTCGAGCAAAGTATTGTGCAAATGCTCGAGCAGTATAACTTATCGGTGGAGACATCGGATTATTTAAAGGTACTGCAAAAGAAATTAGAGGAATTGGAAGTTGGGGAATAAGATGCAGCTGTATTTTGCGCCGATGGAAGGCATTACAACCTATACGTACAGAAAAACGCACGCCGCTTTTTTTGGCGGCTGCGATATGTACTATGCGCCGTTTATTGTTCCGAGTGACAAAGAGCGGGTCAGCCGCAAGTGCATCCGCGATATTCTGCCCGAGCACAATGAAGGCATACCGCTGCGTGTGCAGGTGCTGACGATTCAAGCGGATTCGTTTTTAAAGTTTGAAGATAAAATCCGTTCGCGCGGCTATCAGGAGGTAAATTTAAATCTTGGCTGTCCGGCGGCGCGTGTGGTACAAAAGGGACGCGGTAGTGGCGCGCTTAAAGATACGGTGCATCTGGAGAAGTTTTTGCTGGAAACGATGGCGCGCACCCATATGGATGTGGAGATAAAAACGCGCATTGGCTTTGCGGATAAAAGCGAGGCGGACGCACTTTTGGACATCTATAATCAGCTTTCGCTGACGCGCCTGATTGTGCATCCGCGCACGAAGTTAGACTACTACGGTGGCGTGCCGCACGATGATGTGTTTGCCGCGTATTACGAAAGGTCGAAAAATCCGCTTTGCTATAACGGCAATGTGTTTTCCGTCGAAGATTATGCGCGCGTTACGGAGCGGTTTCCCCATATCGAATCCGTAATGCTCGGGCGCGGTGCAATTGCAAACCCGGCGCTGTTTCGCGAAATCCGCGGCGGCGCAAGGCTGACGACGGAGGAATTAATTGGCTTTTCAGAAAAACTTATTGAAAACTATTATGCGGTTTTGCAAACGGAGGTTTTTACATTGCAAAAGCTCAAGGAAATCTGGGTGTATATCCTCTGGCAGTTTCCGGATGAAACCAAAGTAGCAAAAGCGATTAAAAAATCCGGCAATTTAGAGGAGTTTAAAGCGGCAATCCGCAAGTTGCCGCCTATAAAATAAAAAATATTTCTGCTGTTTTTTAAGCGAAATGTTTTTCTATCTAAAGAGAAAATGGATTGCAAAAATTCTATTGTAGGTTTAAAAGAAAAGCAGTGGTGAAAGCCATGGAAGAAAAGGGCCGGTGAAGTGCAATCACCGTGCCGATTATTTTCTTGTTTTGGTACAATTTGAGATTGAAAAATTTTTCGAAATATGCTATATTAGTGATATGAATTTAGTTTGGAGGCATTTGGGGATATGAATATTACGGATACAATTAAATATATTGGTGTGAATGACCGCGAAATTGACTTATTTGAGGGGCAGTATATTGTGCCGAACGGCATGGCATACAATTCTTATGTGTTGCTCGATGAAAAAGTTGCGGTGATGGACACGGTGGATGCCCGCTTCGGGGATGCGTGGCTTTCTAATCTAAAGCAGGTACTCGGCTCACGCACGCCGGATTATCTGGTGGTACAGCATATGGAGCCGGACCACTCGGCAAACATTGCGGCTTTTGCGAAAGTTTATCCGGCGGCGCAGATTGTGGCATCCGCTAAAGCGTTTACGATGATGCAAAACTACTTCGACATGGATTTTCTGCCGCGCGGCATTGTGGTTGGCGAAGGCGATACGCTTTTGCTCGGCAGCCGCACGCTGACGTTTATGACCGCGCCGATGGTACATTGGCCGGAGGTCATTGTGACATATGATGATAAGGAAAAGGTGCTCTTTTCGGCAGACGGCTTCGGCAAATTTGGCGCATTGGATGCTGACGAAGACTGGGCTTGCGAGGCAAGACGCTATTATATCGGCATTGTCGGAAAGTATGGGGCACAAGTGCAGGCGCTTTTGAAAAAGGCAGCAGGTCTGGATATACAGATGATTTGTCCGTTGCACGGTCCGGTGCTCAGCGAAAATTTAGGCTATTATATGAATTTATACAATACCTGGTCGAGCTATGGTGTAGAGTCGGATGGCGTTGTGATTGCGTACACCTCAGTGTACGGCAACACGAAAAAAGCAGTAGAATACTTAGCGAAACAGTTAACGAAAAACGGCTGTCCGAAGGTAGTAGTCAACGACCTGGCGCGCTGCGATATGGCAGAAGCGGTGGAAGATGCCTTTCGCTATGGCAAGCTCGTTTTGGCAACCACAACGTACAATGCGGATATTTTCCCGTTTATGCGCACCTTTATTGACCACTTGACCGAGCGCAACTTCCAGAATCGTACCGTTGGTTTGGTGGAAAACGGCAGCTGGGCGGCTACGGCGGCAAAGGTGATGCGCGCGATGTTTGAAAGGAGCAAAAATATCACGTTTACGGACACAACTGTTACCGTGATGTCTGCACTAAATGACCAGAGCACGGCGGCGCTCGATGCCTTGGCAAAAGAGCTTGCATAAAGAAAGAGATTTTGTATATTTTAAAAATGGAGGTAGATAAAAATGAAAAAGTATGTATGTGATGTATGCGGTTGGGAATATGACGAGACAGCAGGCGCACCGGATTTGGATATCGCACCGGGTACGGCATTCGAGGATTTGCCGGAAGATTTTGTTTGCCCGCTTTGCAGCGTAGGCAAGGACCAATTCTCCGAAGCATAATAAAAATGTAAAAATAACACCGGAACGCAAAACTGCGGGCGACCACACAGGGTCGCCCCTACGGTATTCCGGCATATTTTTTTAACTTCTGCAAAGAAACAGACAGGGGCTGTAAGAACTAAGGTTTTTACGGTCCCTATGTGTAAGGAGTGATTTTGATGACGATGGTATTGCTCACGGCGCTCGGCGTTGGCGGCGCAACCGTGGTTGGCGTTGTGCTTGGGTTTTTGTTTAAAAAAATGTCGCACCGATTTTCCGATATCGTCTTGTCCTTTGCGGCAGGCGTGATGCTGGCGGCAGCGGTGCTCGGTCTGATTGTACCGTCGCTCGAATACGGCGGTAAATACGGCTTGATTACCGCGGTGGTGGGCATTTTTGCCGGTGCGGTCTGTCTGAATTTAATTGACAAATTGGTGCCGCACCTGCACAAAATGGTCGGACCGGATACGGAGACACACAGCAACGCGGATTTAAACAAGGTGCTTTTGTTTGTGATGGCAATTGCCATACATAATCTACCGGAGGGCATTGCCGCCGGTGTAGGCTTCGGCTCGGGCGATGTTTCGCAGGCGCTTTTGATTGCCGGCGGTATTGCACTGCAGAATATTCCGGAGGGTATGGTAATTATTACGCCGATGCTGGCAGCCGGCGTTTCGCAGGGCAAGACCTTTGTATGCGCGGCGCTGACCGGCGTGGTCGAAATTGTCGGTACTTTGCTCGGCTACTTTGCGGTGCAGGTTTCCACTGCAATCCTGCCGTTTGCGCTTGCCTTTGCCGGTGGCACGATGCTTTATGTCATCAGCGACGAAATGATTCCGGAAACGCACGCCCATGGCAGTGAGCGCGGCGCAACGTATGCCCTGCTCCTCGGTTTTTGTGTGATGTTGATTTCGGATGTGTTGTTGGGGTAATTGGAATAGAGAAAAGCGAATAAGGAATAAGTAAAAAAGCCGCACACGATTGTGTGCGGCTTTTTTGGTCGGGATTGAGGGATTTGAACCCCCGGCCCTCTGGTCCCAAACCAGATGCGCTACCAAACTGCGCTAAATCCCGAAAATGCTACTTGAACAGTATACTACAATTCCTATGGGATGTCAAGCTTTTTTGTGTGTAATATTTTATTGTAAACCTACAGTTCATTGTTTATATGCAATATGTAAGTGCTTGACTTTTTTGTTTGTAAGAAATATAATTGCAGTTATGAAAGAGGTGAGGTATTTATTGTGAAAAACAATTATACATATTTTAAAAATTCTGAGTGTGAATATTTTCCATGTCATAAGACTGATAATGAAAAATTCAACTGTCTTTTTTGCTATTGTCCTCTTTATGCATTGGGTGACAAATGTGGCGGTAACTTTGTTTATACAAATGATGGAATAAAGGATTGTTTAAACTGCCTTATCCCACATAGTGAAAATGGATATAAGTACATAATATCCAAGGTTTCAGAAGTTGCTGAAATAGCAAAGAATAACAGAAAGGAATAGAAAAACCTATCAAAGGGCGAGGGGAGAAGCCGCTGCGCGTCTTATTTGCTTGCCTACCGAAAGCTAAGGCTTTCAGTATCCGGCTGCGCACCACTCACCTATACAACAGTCCACCGGACTGCTGTATTTCACGGTTCGTGCCCTCTCAGGGTTCGACGCCCCTTTAAATCATGCACCAAACAAAAAAAGAACACCCGAAGGTGTCCTTTTTCCGTTTGAATGTACAATATGATTTTACTGTCAATAAATTTTTGGCGATATACTCGCTGTTGCTCGTACGATATATTTGCTTCGCAAATTCGATATAACCTTATTTCATTCGGTTACGATATGATATAAATCTCATTGCCGCATCGGCAACATATCGCGTGCGTTAGCACATATCGCACCTGATAAGGTATATCGCAAATCTCATATGAGATTTATATCGCTGAAAACGGGATAGAATTCACTGACAGTAAATTCTATCCCGTTTTCATGGCAACAGTTGATAAAAACGATACGGTTTCAAAAGGTTTCATTTGGTTTCACTCAAAAAATGAAACCATAGCACCGCAAGTGAAACCATACCGATCTGTTCGACAAACTGGATAAAAAACTGATCCGCGGAAATCTCCAACAAGGTGACGAGCTGATAAAAGGTATTGAGGCTTGGATGCTGGCCACGATTTTCTATGTACATGATAGAGCGTGGAGTACGGTCTACAAGCTGTGCGAGATACTCCTGCGTCCAGCCCTTTGCTTCTCTTTTGCGCTTGATTTCCCGGCCCAAAGCGTGGAAGTCAAGCCGTCTTTCATCTTGGTACATTCTCATATCACCCCCATATTATTTTACATTTCGGGTGACATCATTTGAACGAAACAGAGTTTTATATTTAAGTAGTATTTTGTTTCGTGTGCGTAAACTTGTTTGCGGGATGAAGAAGCATTAAAATATAGTGAGCCTTGGGACATTTTGTCCCAAGAAGATAATTTGGCCAGAGCCGCACATTTGATACTCCTAATCCGTTAAACATCATGAAGGGAGGTTTTGTAGCACATGGATATTGAAGAACAATATGACAAAATATACCGCTACTGCTATTTCAAATTGTACGACACGCAGTTAGCACAGGATATTACGCAGGAAACCTTTCTTCGA
>JAZSQB010000008.1:0-50260 GCA_045537695.1 Clostridia bacterium
TGAACCGACCCCCAAAAGTTAGACCAAAAATCTAACGATTGGGAGGTCGGTTTTTTCGTGGCAAAATATAGTTTTGAATTTAAGAAAAAGGTAGTACAAGAATACTTAGATGGGAAAGGTGGTTTTCAAACAATTGCAAAACAATACAATATTCCTAACGACACACAAGTGGTTAGATGGGTACATGCATATAAAGAATTTGGTAATGATGGTTTAATGCGTTCAAGGAAAAACAATGATTACTCTTTTCAATTCAAGCTTTCTGTGGTAGAATTGTATCTATCAAGTGAGGTCTCATATCGGGAATTAGCACTTTCACAAGGTATAAACAATCCATCTTTAATAACAAGATGGGTAAATGATTTTAGAATTGCTGGCCCTGATGCTTTGAGACCTAAAAAGAAAGGTCGTAAGAAGACATTGGATATAAAAGAATTTAAAAAGCCTTCTAAATCTAACGAAGAAAAGCCTGTAGACACAAGCGCCGAACACGTCAAAGAACTTGAAAATGAATTACTTAAACTTAGAATAGAGAATGCATATTTAAAAGAATTGAGGAGACTGCGTTTAGAGGAGGAAGCTCTTCAGAAAAAACAGCGAGAATTGTCCACAGTCTCCGAGGACAGTTCAAATTAAAAGACATTCTCGCAGTAGTTGGTTTCCCAAAGGCAACATATATGTATTGGCGAAAGCGGTTTGACAGAGAAAATCCTGATAAATATTTAGAAGATGAAATCACCAAAATCCACACAGAAAACAAAGATTACGGATACAGACGAGTACATAAAGAACTACGAAACAGAAAGATTTTTATTAACAAAAAGAAGGTACAAAGAATTATGCAAAAATTAAGTTTTCAAGTTACATCATTTACTCGTAAGAGCCGCAGATATAATTCATACAAAGGTAATGTTGGCAAAATAACTCCTAACAGAATTAATCGTCGTTTCAATACATCTGTACCACATCAAAAGATAACTACAGATACCACGGAGTTTAAGTATTATGAGATAGATAACAAAGGCAGAATGGTAATAAAGAAATTGTATTTAGACCCATTCCTCGATATGTTCAATGGTGAAATTTTAAGTTACAGCATAACGCAAACACCATCAGCTATCGGGATATTATCTGCACAAAAGAAAGCAATAGAAATAACATCTGATTGTCCATACAGAAGAACATTCCATTCAGACAGAGGTTGGGCATATCAAATGAGTGCATATTCATTTGCACTTAAAGAAAACAAAATATTTCAAAGCATGTCCCGAAAAGGTAATTGCTATGATAATTCTGTCATGGAAAATTTCTTTGGAATACTAAAGCAAGAAATGTATTATGGAACAACCTATTACAGCTTTAATGAACTCAAGGAAGCTATTGAAAAGTACATAAAATATTATAACGAGAAAAGAATTAAAGAGAAACTTGGGTGGATGAGTCCGGTACAATATCGGCTCAACGCCTTGGCTGCATAAAAATAGCGTAGCAGTCATCAAAACTACTACGCTATAAAAAGTCTAACTTTTTGGGGTCACATCAGCATTCACTTGAAGCTTTTTAAATCTTGATTAGTCGAGCATAGCCTTTCTGGAGAGGTTAATTCTGCCCTGACGGTCGATCTCAACCACCTTAACAGTTACTGTATCACCAATCTTGACAACATCTTCTACCTTCTCAACGCGTTCTTTAGCAAGCTTGGAAATATGAATCATGCCCTGCTTGCCCGGCAGAATTTCAACAAACGCACCAATCGGAATGATACCTGTAACCGGACCAGTATAAACTTCGCCAACTTCCGGCTCTTTTACGATGCCTTCGATAATCTTCTGTGCCATTTCGCCGGATTCCTGATTCTCAGCAAAAATGAGAACGCGACCGTCATCTTCAATATCAATCTTTGCGCCGGTATCAGCAACAATCTTCTGAATAACCTTACCGCCGCTACCGATAACATCACGAATCTTCTCCGGATCAATGTACATTACCGCAACCTTCGGTGCATACGGAGAAAGTGTCGCTCTCGGCTCTGCGATTGCCTTTAAGAGTACTTCATCGATGATATGGTAACGTGCATCTCTTGTCTTTGTGAGCGCTTCCCAGATAACTTCGTACGGAAGACCGTCATTCTTGATATCCACCTGGATGGATGTGATACCCTTCTTTGTGCCGGCTACCTTAAAGTCCATTTCGCCGTAGAAGTCTTCCAGACCCTGGATATCTACCATGGTTGTAAAGCCATTCTCGGTTGTGATAAGACCGCAGGAGATACCTGCAACCGGTGCCTTAATCGGCACACCTGCTGCCATAAGTGCCAATGTGGAACCGCATACACTACCCTGGGAGGTAGAACCATTGGAGCTAAGCACTTCGGATACGGTACGGATTGCATACGGGAATTCATCCTCGCTCGGGAGTACCGGTACCAAGGAACGCTCTGCCAATGCACCGTGACCGATTTCACGGCGTCCCGGACCTCTGGACGGTCTTGTTTCACCTACGGAGTAGGACGGAAAATTATAGTGATGCATATAACGCTTTGTTTCTTCTTCGTCAATACCGTCGAGTCTCTGCATTTCTGCAAGCGGCGCCAGTGTTGCCACAGTGAGCACCTGTGTTTGACCGCGTGTAAACATACCGCTACCATGTGTTCTCGGCAGTAAATCTACTTCAGCTGCGAGCGGACGAATCTGGTCGAGGCTTCTGCCGTCCACACGTCTGCCCTGTACGAGCCAATCGCGAACGATTTCCTTCTGCATCTTGTAGAGGAGCTCGCCGAGCTCTTCGCTGAGGTTCGGGAACTGCTCGCCGAGTGTAGCCATAATCTCATCTTCTACAACGCCCATTCTTTCGTCACGGATGTTCTTGTCATCTGTGTCGAGCGCGTGCTGAATCTTTTCATAGCTGAGTGCCTTGATGGCATCCCAAGCTTCCTTATTTACAGTGTGTGCTTCGTAAGTAAACTTTTCCTTACCGATTTCTGCACGAATGGATTCGATAAAGTCGCAAATCTTGATGATTTCCTGATGTGCAAACTTAATACCTTCCATCATAACGCTTTCTTCAACTTCGTTTGCGCCGGCTTCAATCATAACAACCTTCTGCTTTGTACCAGCAACGGTAACATGCATCTGGGATTTTTCTCTCTGTGCAACTGTCGGGTTGATGACATATTCACCGTCTACCAAACCGAGCCATACGCCACCGATCGGACCGTTCCACGGTACATCGGAGATGGAGATTGCGATGGAAGTACCAATCATAGCTGCAACTTCCGGCGGATTGTCCTGTTCAACGGAAAGTACGGTTGCTACAACCGATACATCGTTTCTGAGATCACTCGGGAAGAGCGGACGAATCGGACGGTCGATTACACGACTGGTAAGAATCGCCTTTTCAGACGGCTTACCTTCACGCTTGATGTAACCACCCGGGATTTTACCAACGGAGTAGAGTTTTTCTTCATAGTCTACGCTGAGCGGGAAAAAGTCAATGCCTTCTCTCGGTGCACGAGATGCTGTCACGTTGACCATTACAACCGTGTCGCCGTAGCGAACAACGCAGTGACCGTTTGTAAGGCAAGCCATTTTACCGGTCTCAATCACGAGCGGTCTGCCTGCCAATGTGGTTTCAAATGTTCTAAACATTACAAATTACCTTCTTTCTATTTTTCTTTCGGACGGCAACTGATGTTTAGCATTTAGATTTAGGCTCATTTGTATAAGCACAAATCTAATTGCTAACCGCCAACCGCCGTCATTTAAACACAGAAATGAGCGGAAAAGGAAATTTCCGCTCATTCGTGTATAAAAACTACTTTCTGAGATTCAGCTTGCTAACGATAGCACGGTATCTCTCGATATCAATCTTCATGAGATAGTCGAGAAGACCACGTCTCTTACCAACCATCTTCAACAGACCGCGTCTGGAATGGTGGTCCTTCTTGTGATCCTTTAAGTGCTCGTTTAAGTGGTTGATTCTCTCTGTTAGTACAGCAATCTGAACTTCCGGAGAACCTGTATCGGTCTCGTGGATTCTGTACTGCTCGATAATCGATGTCTTTACTTCCTTAATCACTACAATTCACCTCCTGATATTTTTGAAAGAACACCTACATCCCCGTTGAGGCCGGAGAAGCCGACAACCGAGGTGAGGTTATGCTTTTTGCCCTTAACAGTAATTTTCTAAACAAAAACTTATTTGTCCAGACCGTAACGCTTCTTGAACTTATCAACGCGACCGCCTGTATCTACGAGCTTCTGCTTACCTGTGAAGAACGGATGGCACTTCGAGCAAATTTCGACCTTCAGATCTTCTTTTGTAGAACCGGTCGCAATCACTTCGCCACAAGCACATGTAATTGTTGTCTGCTTATAATCCGGATGGATACCTTCCTTCATCATCCATGCCTCCTTTCCGCAAAAATAAACGTTTGCACGCAAACGCAAAATTTATTATAACACAAGCTTTTCCAATTTGCAAGCATTATTTTAAAAAACTTTGTAATACATAAAAACCGCCAAAACAATACCCAAAACCGCGCCGCCAATCACTTCATACGGCGTGTGCCCGAGCAGCTCTTTTAGGCGCTCCCCCTGCAGCTGCGGCGCATCGCCCCAGTGCTCGATAATCTGATTTAAAATCCGCGCCTGTCTGCCTGCCGCGCGCCGGATGCCCGCCGCATCATACATCACCACAAAGGCAAGCACGGTGCAGATCGCAAACAAAAGGCTGTCAAACCCGGCTTCCAAGCCGACATACGTTGCAAGCGAGGTCACAAACGACGAATGTGAGCTCGGCATACCGCCCGAGCCGATAAAACGGCGCACATCAAAATGCTTGTCGCGCAACAATACAAATATCACCTTTAACAGCTGCGCTACAAACCACGCAAGTATCGCTGTCCAAAAGGTATGATTCTGCCATAATTCCGTAAAAAACCGCATAGCGTCTCCCATCAATTTTCTCGGTGCAACAAATAATCCGTCAAAGCAAGCAAAAACGCCGCTTTTTCCCCATAGGAAAGCATTATTTCCCGCGCCTTTTCCGTATATTCCGACAATTTTTCTTTCGCCGCGTCAAGCCCCATCAAAGATACATATGTGTTTTTCTGACAAGCTTCATCATTTCCCGTCGGTTTTCCCAGCGCCTGCGCATCGCCCTCGACATCGAGTATGTCATCCTTAATCTGGAACGCCAAACCGAGATAAATGGCGAATTTGCGCATATTTTCGATGTCGCTTTCCGCCGCGCCACCGATAATGGCACCACACACGCACGCCGACGCCAAAAGCGCCGCCGTCTTTTTCTCCTGCAATTCGTTCAAAAGCGGCAAATCAATCGCTTTGCCCTCACTTAAAATATTAATAACCTGTCCGCCAATCATACCGTGAATACCGCTGCACTCGGCGAGCACACGGAGCGCGCGCACCGTGATTGCCGCATCCGTTTTTGCGCTAAGTGCCGTCTCAAAAGCGAGATTTAACAGTGCATCGCCCGCAAGCACCGCCATCGCTTCGCCAAACACCTTATGGCTCGTCGGTCTGCCACGGCGCAAATCCGAATTGTCCATCGCCGGTAAATCATCATGAATCAGTGAATAGGTATGTATCATTTCCAAAGCGCAGGCAAACGGCACAACCACTTCCGCAGCTGCCGGCGAAAACAGCGCACTTACCGCGTGCATCAAAATCGGACGAATACGCTTGCCGCCACCACAAAGGCTATACGACATTACCTTCGTTATTTCCGGGGAAATACTTTCACTCTGCTGCATATACTTTTCCAGCTCCGCCTGAAAAAAATCCGCCTGCAAGGCAAGCTCTGCTTTAAAATTCATTAGGCTTCCTCTCCTGAAACAAATTTTTCTTCACGCATACCACCGTTGGCATCCTTTAAAAGCACGTGCACCTGCTGCTCTGCCGCATCCAAATCGGCATTGAGCTGCTTTGTCAGCTCCACGCCCTGCTTAAACAGCTCCAATGACGCATCCAATTCGGTATCGCCCTTTTCCAGTTTTGCCACAATTTCTTCTAAGGCATTCATATTTTGCTCAAAAGTTTTTTTCTCGCTCATTTTTGTTTCCTCACTTTACAACACAATCTACACTACCATCCGACAAAAGCACCGTAAGCGCATCACCGCTCTGCACTTCCGACACAGACTTAACGCTTTTTCCTTCGTGCTGCGTGATGCTGTAGCCACGGTTGAGCACCGCAAGCGGGCTCATCGCCTGCAATTTACCTGCATTTGCCTCCAGGCGCTTGCGCTGTACATTCGTTGCCACCTCTTGCGCGCGCACCAGACGTTTTAATAGCGCATCCGTATCCAAGCGCAGGTCCGCAATTTTTCCCACCAGGCTTGGCAGTTTATATCTTGAAACCATCAATCGCTTGGATTGCAGTTTCGAGCACATACCGGTTTGTGCGCGAAGGGCGAGCGCGTTAATTCTCTCCTTCACTTCCAACGCCGACGGCACAACCAATTCTGCCGCCGCAGACGGTGTCGGTGCGCGTAAATCCGCCACGAAGTCCGCAATCGTGAAATCCACTTCGTGCCCGACAGCGGAAACAATCGGAATTTCCGAGGCAAAAATCGCTCTTGCCGTAATCTCTTCATTAAACGCCCACAAGTCTTCAATCGAACCGCCGCCGCGCCCGACAATCAAGACATCGGCGCACTTATTTTCATTAAAATAAGCAATGCCGCGCGCTACATCCTCTGCCGCGCCTTCCCCCTGCACCAATGCAGGATACAAAAGCACCTTTGCTTTCGGATAACGGCGCGAAATAACATTGATAATATCGCACACCGCCGCACCGGTTGCCGCCGTGACTACACCAACGGTTGCCGGAAATTTCGGAATCGGCTTTTTATGCTTCTGGTCAAAAAGGCCTTCTTCCTCCAACCGTTTTTTAAGCTGCTCAAATGCAAGATGCAGAGCACCCAAACCATCCGGCTGCATTTCCTCAACATACAGCTGATAACCGCCGTCGCGCTCATAAACGGAAACGCGACCGCGCGCCAATACCTTCATACCGTTTTCCGGCACAAAGCCAAGCTTTTGCGCACTGCCTTTAAACATAACGGCGCGCAAAACGCCGCCGTCATCTTTGAGTGTCATATAAATGTGTCCCGAAAAATGCAGTTTGAAATTCGATATTTCGCCCTTAATCCATATGTTTGCAAACGCCGGCACAGAGTCGATAATATATTTCATACGTGCATTGAGTTCCGAGACGGTTAATGTGTATAAATTCTCCACGTTTTCACGCTCCCAGCACACCCGCAAGCACACCATTGATAAACGCCGGCGCATCATCCGTATCGTACACCTTGGCAAGCTCTACCGCTTCATTTACCGATACCGTGTCCGGAATATCCTCCACGAATTTAATTTCATACACGGCAAGACGCAAAATCGCCAGACTCATTTTGGAAAGTCTGTCAATTTTCCAATCTTCACTTAAATGCTTTGCAATAACGGCGTCTAATTCTTCCACTTTTTCAAATATGGTATTTGCCGCAGCAACAATGTACTTAAACTGCTTTCTGTCCGTCTTCTTGAGCGATGCGTTTTCCTCGGCAAAGCGTTCTACCACTTCCGGGTAGCAATCGCGCTGCGCCGTAATCTGAAACACAAGTTTAAACGCTTCCTCTCTGGCTTCTCTTCTGTTCATATCTTCATCCTCCGTTAGGGTAACAAAGCTTAAGCGGCTACACCCTACTCTTGTTAAATTCCTGTTGCTCTATCTGGATTCCAATGCCATAATTTTATCTACACGTCTTTGATGTCTTTCGCCACCGAATTCCGTATTTAAAAACAAATCCACCATTTCCAGGGAAATATTAGGTCCCAGCGTTCTACCGCCAAGACACATGACATTTGCATTGTTATGTTCCCTGCACATTCTCGCATCAAACTCACTATGACAAAGCGCCGCGCGGATGCCCCGAATTTTATTTGCCGCCATAGAAATACCAATGCCCGTACCGCAAAGCAAAATACCCTTATCGCAAGTGCCGTCCGTAATGCTTGCGCAAACAACCTCCGCAATATCCGGATAGTCTACACTCTCTGTGCTGAAACAGCCGCAATCTAAGTATTCCACACCTATTTCTTCCAAATGCTTTAAAATCTCTTGCTTTAAAGCATACCCACCATGATCGCTTCCAATTGCTAACATTTACTTATCCTCCTATTTTCTTTTTCGTCATATTCCCGCTCTGCCTGTGATTTACGCAGATACACCGGCTGCAGACTTGCAAAATCGTCCGCCTGCACGCCAGCCTGCGCCTTATTATACGCCGCCGCTGCCACAGCCGATGCCGACTGCAGTGCTGCTCCGACAGGCGCCAATTGTGCATATGTACCCATATTTTCTTTAAGCCACATACCGTGTATCGGCACACCGTCGCCTAAAAACACACAAGGTTGCTTTAACTCTTTTAAGTACAAACTAAGATCCTCAATTGCCATCGCCGTCGGCGCAAGGACAGTTTTTAAGCTGCTCCCTTCCCACGCATAAGCCGCGCAGTACACCTGTCCGCGGCGCGCATCCATAATCGGCACAACGATGCCCGCGCAATGCGGAAGCCGATACGCCATCGCCTCCAGTGTAGACACCCCGTATATCGGTTTATTTGCTGCATACGCAAGTCCCTTTACACTGGCAACACCGATGCGAAGCCCTGTAAAAGACCCCGGGCCGGAAGAAACCGCCAAGGCATCCACCGCATCCATATCCATGCTGCATTGTGCAAGCAAGGATTCAATCATCGGCATCAAAACCTGCGAATGTGTTTTTTTATTATTGACTGTAAGCTCCCCAAGCAAACGTGCATCCTCAATCAGTGCAACCGAGCATACATTTGCCGCAGCCTCTACCGCTAAAATTTTCACGCTGCACCCTCCAATATAATTTCACGATATGTCTCTCCCTTGGACGCATCCTTGCGGATGGTGACCGTGTAATATCCGTCCGGCAAAAGCGCACGGATATTTTCCGACCATTCAATTAAGCATATGCCGTCACCGTAAAGATATTCATCCACGCCGGCAGCATAGGCATCGTCCTCATTATCAATGCGATACATATCAAAGTGATAAATCGGCACGCTTGCCGGATATTCATGAATCAGCGCAAACGTCGGCGAACTGACATAACCGTCAAAAGCAAAAGCTTTGACAAAGCCGGACACAAACGCCGTTTTTCCAGCGCCCAAATCTCCCGAAAGACAAATCACATCCCCTGCTGAAAACTTTTGCGCTATTTCTTTCGCAACTGCACGTGTTTCTTCTACACTGTTTGTTTCAAATCGCATAAATATCACCTATTTATATATGTATTAATATTTTACCACAAACGGAAACAAAATTCAACGAAAATCGCATAAAATATATTCCGACAGTATTTGACGGCAGTTTTCTCTGTAAAAAGCTGGAATATCAAATGCATTTCATATAGCAAATTTAATTTGCTTACAGCATCCTTACCTGAATTCAACAATTGTCTGCACGAAAATACAATACAAAATCTGCAGTCCCATTTACATTATCTTTTATGTTATTCCCGTAATACAACGAAACGAGCGAGTTGCAATTGCAATTCGCTCGTTTCGTTATTTCTTTTTGAATTTATTCATCATTTCAAAAAACTTATTTTTTTCTTTGTAATTGCCATTATCCAGACCTTCAAATTCACGCAAAAGCTCCTTTTGCTTATTGGAAAGCCCGCGCGGCACTTCTACAATCACTTTCACATACTGGTCGCCGCGTCCTTTGCTGCGCAGGAGCGGAATACCCTTGCCTTTAAACTTAAAGACCGTTCCGCTCTGCGTACCTTCCGCAATCTTGTATTCGACTTCACCGTCTAAGGTCGGGACGCGAATCGTGTCACCCAAAGCCGCCGAAACAAAGGAAATCGGAATTTCAAAGGATACGTCTGCACCGTGGCGCTCAAACAGCTCGTGCTTCATCACCGTAACTGTGATATACAAATCACCACTCGGACCGCCGTTAGAGCCGCTGCAACCTTCTCCGCGCAGCGAAATGGTCTGTCCGTTATCAATGCCTGCCGGCACATTTACGCTGATGGTACGGCGCGCCTTCTTCTGGCCTGTGCCGCTACAATCCGGACAAGGATTTGGAATTGTTTTACCGCTGCCGCCGCAATGCTGACACGTCGCCGTAGACTGGAAGTTACCAAACGGTGTACGCTGGGTTGTACGGATCTGCCCCGTACCGCCACACACACTGCACTTCACCGGCTGTGTACCCTTCTTGGCACCGCTACCCGAACAGCTTTCGCACATTTCCGTGCGCACAATGGCAATATCCTTTGTTACACCAAAAGCAGCCTCTTCAAACGTGATAACAATGCTCTGCTGTACATCTCTGCCCTTTTTCGGACCGTTTCTGCGCTGCCCCTGCGAGCCGCCACCAAAACCGCCGCCGAAGAAGGACTCAAAAATATCGCCCATATCAAAGCCGCCGAAGCCACCGCCAAAGCCGCCACCATAGCCGCCGCCCGCACCGTAGCTTGGGTCCACACCTGCGTGACCAAACTGGTCATAACGGGAACGCTTTTCCGGGTCTTTTAACACGTCATACGCTTCATTGACCTCTTTAAACTTTTCTTCCGCTTCTGCTTCTTTGCCGGGATTTAAGTCCGGATGGCACTTTTTTGCCGCTGTTCTGTATGCTTTTTTTATTTCATCGTCCGAGGCGCCCTTGGAAACACCAAGCACCTCATAATAATCACGCTTTTCAGCCATACATCTCTCCTCCGGTATGCGCTGCATACCGCACCCAAAAACAAAATTCTGTCTGTTATTGTACTACAGAAGTAAGATTTTACGCAAGCTGTGCGCAAAACCTTTAACACTTTGTACACATTTTATTTGTTGTCGTCATCCACAACTGTATAGTCTGCGTCTACTGTGTTATCCTGCGCGCCGGCATTTGCACCCGGATTTGCGCCGCCCATGTTCGGGTCACCCTGCGGTGCAGCCTGTGCATACACCTTCTGTGCAACCTCGTTAAACTTTGCGGTCAGCGCTTCTGTTGCGCTCTTCATAGATTCTGTATTGTTCGATGCGATGGCATCCTTCGTTGCCTGAATCTTCGCTTCGATATCGCTCTTATCTGCAGCGTCAATCTTGTCACCCAGCTCGCTGAGTGCCTTTTCGCACTGGTAAACCATCGTATCTGCCTGGTTGCGAACTTCCGCTTCTTCCTTCTTTGCCTTATCTTCAGCTGCAAACTTTTCTGCTTCCTTTACTGCCTTATCGATTTCCTCATCGGTTAAGTTGGAGCTTGCAGTAATGGTGATATCCTGCTCATTGCCGGTACCTAAATCCTTTGCACTTACATGTACGATACCATTTCGGTCAATGTCAAACTTAACTTCAATCTGCGGAACACCGCGCGGTGCCGGCGGAATGTCATTTAAGTTAAAGCGACCGAGGGTCTTATTGTAAGCCGCCATATCTCTTTCACCCTGCAGCACGTGAATTTCAACGCTGGTCTGGTTATCCGCAGCGGTAGAGAACACCTGTGTCTTCTGTACCGGAATGGTTGTATTTCTTTCAATCAGCTTTGTGCATACGCCGCCGAGAGTTTCAATACCCAGAGAAAGCGGTGTAACGTCGAGCAAAAGAAGATCCTTTACGTCGCCGCCGAGCACGCCGCCCTGAATTGCAGCACCGATGGCTACACATTCATCCGGGTTGATGCCGTTATCCGGCTCTTTGCCCACAATGCGCTTTACAGCTTCCTGCACAGCCGGAATTCTGGAAGAACCGCCGACCATCAAAATCTTATGAATATCGGATGCGGAAAGACCTGCATCGCTCATTGCCTGGCGCACCGGACCCATGGTCTGTTCTACCAAATCTGCAGTTAATTCATCAAACTTTGCACGGGAAATTGTAACATCCAAGTGCTTCGGACCGGTTGCATCCGCAGTGATAAACGGAAGGTTCACGTTCGAGCTTGTCACGCCGGAAAGCTCAATCTTTGCTTTTTCAGCCGCTTCCTTCAAACGCTGCATTGCCATCTTGTCTACAGAAAGGTCAATACCGCTGTCCTTTTTAAACTCGGATACGAGGTAGTTCATAATACGCTCGTCGAAGTCATCGCCACCGAGACGGTTGTTACCACTGGTTGCCAATACTTCAAATGTGCCGTCACCGATTTCGAGAATGGATACGTCGAAGGTACCACCACCGAGATCGTATACCATAATCTTTTGGTCGGTATCATTGCCCATACCGTATGCAAGTGCAGCTGCGGTCGGCTCGTTGATAATGCGAAGCACTTCAAGACCTGCAATCTTACCTGCATCCTTGGTTGCCTGACGCTGTGCATCACTAAAATATGCCGGCACGGTGATAACTGCCTGGCTTACGGTTTCGCCGAGATATCTCTCTGCGTCTGCCTTGAGCTTTTGCAGAATCATAGCGCTTACTTCGGTCGGTGTATAGTTCTTACCGCCGAGGGCTACCTTTCTGTCTGTACCCATATCTCTCTTGATGGAGATGATGGTATCGTCCGGATTGGTGATTGCCTGTCTCTTTGCAACCTGACCAACCAGTCTTTCGCCGTTTTTGGTTAATGCAACAACGGACGGGGTTGTTCTGTTCCCTTCCGGATTCGGAATAACCACCGCTTCGCCGTTTTCCATAACAGCTACACAAGAATTTGTTGTACCTAAGTCAATACCAATAATCTTACTCATATCTATTTACCTCCTACTTATTTTGCATAGATTAGTTTGCTACTTTTACCATACTGTAGCGAATGATGCTGTCTTTATATTTATATCCCTTCTGGAACTCTTCTACAACCTCATTTTCGCCGTATGCCTCGTCATCAACGTGCATCACTGCGTTGTGTACATTGGCATCAAACGGCTTGCCTACCGCTTCGATTTCCTCAACGCCCATTTTTTCAAATACCTCGGCGCACATTTTGGAAATCATCGCAATGCCTTCTGCAACCGCTGCCACATCCGTTGCGGTCTTTGCCGCATCCGTTGCGCGCTGCATACTGTCTAAAATCGGCAAAAGTTCTTTTACCGTATCGGCAACCGCCGTGGTATAAAGTGCTTCTTTTTCGCGCTGTGTGCGGTTCTGGTAATTTTTATACTCTGCCGCGAGACGCAAATACTTGTCTTCCAGCGCCTGTATTTTTTCTTCCGCCGCCGGTGCTTCTGTGGTTGCTTCTACGGTCTCTTCTGCGACCATTTCTTCCACTGCAGCCTCCGGCTTCGTCTTTTTTTCCTTAGCCAACTTACTCCCTGCCCTTCTCTGCGTTGTAAATCTCATTTATAATTTCTTCCAGACTGGTCGAAATACTGCCCAGCGCTGAAATAACCTTGGCATAATTCATTCGCGTCGGTCCGACAATGCCGATTTTACCGAGCTCGTGTCCGCCGATTAAATATTTTGCCGTAACCAGCGATGTATCCTTCATCTGATCCATCTGATTTTCTTTACCAATCACGATGTTAATCTGCTTGTCGCTGTCACCCTGTTCTATCGCATATTTCACGCTTTCCTTGTCCTCTAACAGACTGATCAGCTGCTTTGCGCGCGAAAGCTCGTGGTATTCCGGATGGTTTAAAATATGCTGCGGATTTTCCACATAAATCTCCGCGCCGTTGAGGGCGCTGATGGTGGTATGCACAAACTGCAGCACCGGCATTAAGATATTCGGCTTATTGCCGACGATTTTTTCAATCTCCGCAAACTTTTCCAGCGTGATTTCCTCCAGTGTCAACCCCGACAGCTTTTCATTGAGCACGCTGGAGATTTTGCGGAGCGTATTTTCATCCTCATCCGTATGAATCATACGGTTTTTCACAACGCCTTCATTGGTGACCAGCACCAACAAGGCACAGTTTGCATCTATCGGCACCAATTCTAAGCGTTTTACATAAGATTGCCTCAGCTCCGGCGTTACCGCAATTGTCGTATAATTCGTCAAAAGCGATATTGCCTGACTCGCCTCGTGAATCAGCTTATCGAGCTGCAGCACGCCTGCCGTAAAGAAGCGACGCAGCTTGATAACGTCCTCGTGGTCCATACTGTAGCGGTGCATCAGTTCATTTACATAAAAGCGATACCCCGCATCCGAAGGTACGCGACCGGCAGAGGTATGTGGAGAAAGCAAGTAACCCAAATCCTCCAAATCCGCCATTTCATTTCGGATGGTCGCACTAGACAACCCCAAATCCACACGCTTGGCAATCGTTCTGGAGCCAACCGGTTCCGCATTCTCGATATAATCTTCAATAATCGATTGCAGTATGACTTTTTTTCTGTCACTCAGCTCCATACCGTTGCCTCCTCTTTATCCCTTTTGTTAGCACTCGCGTTCGTTGAGTGCTAAACCACAAGTAATAAAATACCACCTTAGCACAGATTTGTCAAGATGGTATTCTAAATTTTTAATGAAATTCACCAATCGTTCACAATTAGAATGTACCAAATTTTTCCCGAATATACCTCATCGCCTGCTCGGTCATATCCCCGTTCGGGTCTAAGCGTACAATACTGCCGTGTCGGTTAAACCACGTCAGCTGTCTTTTGGCGTATCTTCTCGAATTGCGTTTAATCAGGTCGATGGTATCTTCCAGGCTTGTTTTGCCTTCTAAATAATCAAAAACTTCTTTATAACCAATGCCCTGCATAGAGTTTAAGTCTCGCGTATATCCCATACGAATCAGCGTTTTGACCTCATTGACCAGACCGTCATTAATCATATTGTCCACGCGCATATCAATGCGCTTATAGAGTGAATCTCTGTCCCAATCCGGCATAAAGACAATATCGTTGTACGGGCTTTCTTCCTTTTTGGAATTTTTCTTCTGCTCCGTAATCGTCATACCGGTCAGATAATATACTTCCAGCGCACGAATGACGCGCTTGATGTTGTTGGGATGGATGCTCATTGCCGCTTCCATATCCACCTCAGAGAGCATACTGTGCACGTATTCATTGCCCTTCTGCTTCGCCGTGCGCTCAAAAAACTCGCGCAGGATATAGTCAGTCTTCATCTCCGTCAGCTTAATGTTTTGCAGCAGGTTGTCAATATACATGCCCGTGCCGCCCGCCAAAATCGGCATTTTGCCCTGCATGGAAATCTTTTCTATGCAGTCCTTTGCCATTTTGGAAAATACCGCAACATTAAACTCCGTATCCGGCGCAATGCAGTCCATAATGTGGTGCGTGATACCGCACATCTCCGCATAGGACGGCTTTGCCGTACCGATATTCATATATTTATATACCTGCATACTGTCCGCCGAAATGACTTCGCCGTTCAGTCTTTGCGCAAGCTCTACCGCCAAGGCCGTTTTGCCGGAGGCTGTAGGTCCGACAACAGCAACTAGAGGCATCTTCTCCATAATCTCATCCCCCACACACTGCAAAATTTCCCCAGTGTTTATACAATTCGTTTAAACTGTTTTTCAATTTCATATTTGGTCATACTGACCATAATCGGTCTTCCGTGCGGACAGGTGTTGATCGCATCCAGTTTAAGCACCTGTTCGATCAGCGCATAAATCTCCGCATCGCACAAGGTCTGATTTGCCTTGATTGCCGCTTTGCACGCAATGGTGTAAAGCGCACGCAAGCTCCGTTCGGAAATCATATCCTTTTTGTGCGCCATCATTCGCCCGACCAGTTCGGTAAACACGCTGTCTGCATCTTCTATGCTGATTAGCTGCGGCAGGGTGTTTAAGCACACCGAAGTACCGCCGAATTCTTCAAATTCAAAGCCCAAAGCAAAAATAGCGTCTCTGTTTTCCTGCACCCAGGCAAATTCTGCCGCAGACAGCGTAACCACCGCGCCGCCAAGCAGGCACTGTCTTGCAACCATGCTCGTATCAAACTGTGCTTTCAGTTCTTCGTAACGAATACGTTCGTGCGCGGCGTGCTGATCAAGCATCAGCATTTCATCTTCTTTTTCCAATATAATATAGGTGGAAAACAGCTGTCCGACAATTTTATAATCCTGCGCAGACACCGTTTCTTCTTCCGGCACCGCAACCGGTGTTTCTTCGGTTTTCGGTTTTGCCGCCGTTTTCACTGTCGGTGCGTCTTCCTCGTCCTCCGGCATACCAAAATCCGGCACCAAAGGTGCACGCTCCGGTGCAGGTTCTACTTTATAGCTTTCCGTTTCCGGCTCTGAAAGCGTCAGCGCAGCAGTCTTTGTTTCTACTTCTGCGGCAGGCTTATTCTGCGCTCTGTAGCTTTCCAGCGTTTGTACAACGCCTTTGTTTTTCTCCGGTTTCTCTTCTTGCTTTTCCGGCGTAGACGGAAGCTCTGCCTGCACGCTCGTTTCTTCCGGCACTTCAGCAAATTTATAGGCGTTCTTTTTCTGCGCGAAGGTCATCTCCGGCACAACCGGCTTTTGATACAGCGCATTTTTCACTGCCCAGTATACCGTGTCAAACACTTTCTTTTCATCCGAAAATTTTACTTCCGTTTTGTGCGGATGCACATTAACGTCCATAAACTCCGGCGCAATTTCCAAGCAAATCACCGCAAACGGGAATTTGCCGCCCATCAGCTGATTGCGATACGCTTCTTCAAGCGCCACCGTAATACTCTTGCTCTTTATGTATCTGCCGTTGACAAAAAAGCTCTGACACGCGCGGTTGGGACGACTAATCTGGCTTTTACCGATATAGCCATACGCCCGTACCGGTGCATCCCCATAACGGATTTCAATCACATTGGATGCATAGTCTTTGCCGTAAACCGTATAAATAGCGTTAACCATATTGTTATCGCCGGCAGAGAAAAAGACCTGCTTTCCATTTTGAATAAACTTAAACGAAATGTGCGGATTGACCAAGACAAACTTTTGCACAATATCGGCAACATAGCCACCTTCCGTTGCATCGCGCTTTAAAAACTTCATACGCGCCGGCGTGTTATAAAACAGATTTTCCACTTCAATCGTTGTGCCATTCGGCGCACCGACCTCGCAGACATCCTCCATCTCGCCGCCCGCAACCGTCACGCGCGTTGCAATTTGTGTATCCTTCGTTTTGGTCGTCATCGTCACTTTTGCAACGGCGGCAATCGAACAGAGCGCCTCACCGCGAAAACCGAGCGTGCCGATTTTTGCCAAATCGTCCGCGCTGGAAATCTTACTGGTGGCATGGCGCATAAATGCCACACCGACATCGTCGGGCGCAATACCCTTGCCGTTGTCCGTCACACGCATATAGGAAATGCCGCCACCGCGGATTTCCACGCATATGGAGTCTGCGCCGGCGTCAATGGCGTTTTCTATGAGTTCTTTGACAACCGAAGCCGGTCTTTCAACCACTTCGCCTGCCGCAATTAAATCTGCAACTGTTTTATCCAATACCTGAATAATGCCCACCGGTGCACCTCCTCTTTTTTATAATTCTTTTGCTTTATTTACAAGCGCATATAGCTTGTTTAAGGCTTCAATCGGCGTAAGCGTTGTAACATCCAACCGCTTCAGCTCCTCTGTCAGCACGCTTTCTCCCAGCGAAAGCTGCACGCCGACATCGGCGGTTGGCGCCGCATTTGTGCGCGGCCTAAGTTCATCGCTTTCCGATTCCAACAGTTTTAATATTTCCTTTGCGCGGCTTGTGACCTCGCCCGGTACGCCGGCAAGTGCCGCAACTTCAATACCGTAGCTTCGGTCTGCGCCGCCGGAAATGATTTTGCGCAGGAAGGTAATGGAGTCGCCGCGCTTTTTAACCGCAATGCTGTAATTCTTAACGCCGCTTTCCTTTTCCTCCATAGCTGTCATTTCGTGATAGTGCGTTGCAAACAGCGTCTTTGCGCCGATTTTCTTTTTCGAAAGCACATATTCCGCCACTGCCCACGCAATGGACAAACCGTCATATGTACTGGTACCTCTGCCGATTTCGTCAAAGATGACAAGCGACTGCTTGGTTGCGCCGGACAAGATGTTTGCCACCTCTGTCATTTCCAGCATAAAGGTACTCTGTCCGGTCGATAAGTCATCCGACGCGCCGACACGGGTGAAAATCTTGTCCACAATGCCGATATGCGCGCTGCCTGCCGGCACGAAGCTACCCATCTGCGCCATCAGCGTAATGAGCGCCACTTGACGCATATAGGTCGACTTACCCGCCATATTCGGACCCGTGATGATACAAAGTCTGTTTTCATCGGTATCCAACGCGGTATCATTCGGCACGAACAGCTCGTTTTTAAGCATCTTTTCCACCACCGGATGTCTGCCATCCCGAATGTCAATTCTGCCATCTGTATCTATCGTCGGTTTTGTATAGCCGTTTTTGTCTGCTACCTCGGCAAGCGAGGAAAGTGCATCCAAAACAGAAATCGCATTCGCCGTGCGGCGTAAGCGGTTTAATTCGCCGGCAATGCATTTTTTAATCTGCTCAAACAAATGCAGTTCCAGGCGCAAAAGTCTGTCCTTGCCGCCTAAGATAATGTCTTCAATTTCCTTTAATTTCGGCGTAATATAACGTTCGCCGTTGGTCAAGGTCTGCTTGCGGATATAATAGTCCGGCACGGCACCGACCTGCCCCTTGCTGACTTCGATATAGTAGCCGAAAACTTTGTTATAACCCACCTTTAAGGTCTTAATGCCGGTGACCTCGCGCTCGTGCGCCTGCACCTCGGCAAGCCAGTTTTTGCCTTCGGTCTCCGCCAGTCGCAATTCATCAATTTCTTTGTGATAGCCTTCTTTGATGATACCGCCGTCGCGTGCCATTGCCGGTGCGTCTTCGGAAATGGATTTTTCCAAAAGGTCATACACATCCTGAAGCGCATCCACATCGCGGTTTTGGCGCACAACAATCTCGCTCGTACAGCCGGACAGCTTTTCCTTTAATTCCGGCAAGCGCGCAAGGGACTGCTTTAAGGAAAGCATATCTCTCGGATTGGCACTGCCGAGCGAAATGCGGTTGATAATTCTTGTAATATCATACACGCCGTCAAAAATGTCGCGCAGGTCATCACGCAGCACCAAGCTGCCTTTCAGCTCCTCCACGCCGTCTAAGCGGCTTTCAATCTCCGTTTTAGAAATCAGCGGCTTATCAATCCACTGGTGCAAAAGTCTGCCGCCCATAGCGGTTTTCGTTTTATCGAGTACCCACAAAAGCGAGCCGCGCTTTGCTTTGTCGCGCATCGACTCCGTCAGCTCCAGATTACGGCGCGTATTGTAGTCAATGCCCATATATTCTACAATTGTATATACTTTTAAGGAAAAGATTTCGCTAATCTGCATTTTCTGCGTATCAAACAGATAGCGCAGCGTTGCGCCAACCGCGCAAACCAAAATATCATCTTCCTGCAGCTGCAGCGCATCGAGCGATTTTACCTGCCACGCAGATAAGATGGTTTCCTTTGCCTGCGCATAGTCAAACAGTGCATTTTCCTTTGCGCTCATATACACATCGTGCCGCTGCGAAACCTTTTGCATCAGCTTGTCCTTCGCCGCCGGACTAAACACAATCTCCGTTGGTGCAAAGGACGAAAGCTCGCTTAAAAACGCAGTTTCCTGCGCTTCCTTCAGCTTCGTTGCAAAGAGCTCACCCGTTGTGATATCCGCAAAAACAAGTGCAATATCCCCTTCACTGTAGTATACACAGCAAAGGAAGTTATTTTTCTTATCATCAAGCACCGCGCTGTCCGTCACCGTACCCGGTGTAATAATACGGATAACATCGCGCTTAACAAGACCCTTCGTTTCCGCCGGATCTTCCGTTTGCTCGCAGATGGCAACCTTAAAGCCCTTGCCGACCAAGCGCGCGATATAGGAATCTGCACTGTGGAACGGCACGCCGCACATCGGCGCACGTTCACCGCCGCCGCTGTTTCTGCCCGTCAGCGTCAGTTCAAGCTCTTTGGATGCAATCAGCGCATCTTCATTAAACATTTCATAGAAGTCTCCGAGGCGGTAAAACAAAATGCAGTCCTCATACTGCGTTTTGATTTGCTCGTACTGCTCCATCATTGGTGTTGTAGCCATAAGCCACCTCAATATACGTATTTCTTCACGGCAGGAGCAAGCCCCTGCCCTACATCATCATTTATGCATTTTAATGCGGGAATTTGGATGCAAATCATTCAAATTCTCCTGTGTATTTTAAAGAGAAAATTTGTCTACAAGACAAACTCGCACAAATCCCCCAAATCATACTTTAATGTGGGAATTTGGATGCAGTGCGAGGCACAGACATCGACACAGTACGTTGGTACGGGTCGATGGATGTAACGAAGCAATGCGCCAAATTCACCATTAAAAATTAGTGGCAGCCGCCGCAAGTAGAGCAGTTGTGCGTACAGCCGTTCGGGTCTTCCCCCGTAATAAAATGCGTTAAAATGCTGTTGACCTGGTTTACGATGGCATCCAGAGCTGCGCGGGATTCCAAGAACTCCGCAATTACGGCATTTTTTGTGAGCTTTTCAAATTCTGTGGAGAGCTCTTTTTGAATAGCTTCCATTTCTTCTTTGGTAATATCTTCTTTTTGCGCACGCTGTGCAAGCTGCATACGGGTCAGGTTATATTCCCCAATCAGCTTTTGAGCTTCTGCGTCATTTTGTTGTGCTTCTTCGGCAGCCTTTACGCGCGCCATAATTTCACTGTCACGAATAGCTTCACCGAGCTGTCTTGCCATATCTAAGATTTCCATTGTTGTTACCTCCATAGTTTATCTTTCCTTTAAAATTTCACCAATTAAATACCAGGTCATCGCGGATGCAATACGCACCGGCAGCATTTGTCCGATAAGCGATGCATCGCCCGTGATGTGGACCAACTTGCCGCCTTCGGTTCTGCCGGTCAATATGTTCTCGTCTGTTTTGCTTGTGCCTTCAATCAACACCTGCTCTGTCTTACCGACATAGCTTTCGTTGATTTCGCGCGAAATTTTGTTTTGCGCTTCCAAAAGGCGGTCAAAATTTTTATGAATCTGCGCTTCATCAAGTTCAAATTCCATTTCTGCCGCAGGGGTACCCTTGCGCTTGGAATAAATGAAGGAATAAATCGAGTCAAAACGCACTTCTTCAATCAGGCTGAGCGTTTCTTCAAAGTCTGCCTGCGTCTCCGTCGGAAAGCCGACGATAATATCCGTTGTCAGCGTCACATCCGGCACACGCTTTCGCAGCTTCCTGATTTTTTCAAGGTAATTTTCGCGCGTATAGCGGCGGTTCATTTTATTCAAAACCGCGTTACTGCCGGCCTGCACCGGCAAATGCATCTGCCGACACACTTTCGGATTTTTGGCAATGACATCAATCAGCTTATCGCTAAAATCCTTCGGGTGCGATGTCATAAAGCGAATGCGCTCGATGCCGTCCACTTCGCTGACCAACTGCAGTAAATCCGCAAAATCAACGGTTTTGTCCAAATCCTTACCGTAGGAGTTGACATTTTGACCAAGGAGCATAATTTCTTTATACCCCTGCGCCGCGACAGTGCGCACCTCACGCAGAATGTCTTCTACATTGCGGCTGCGTTCGCGCCCGCGCACATACGGCACTATGCAATAGGAACAAAAATTATTGCAGCCGTACATAATGGATATATACGCTGTGACCCCCTGTGCGCGCACAATCGGCATATCTTCCGCAATTGCACCTTCCATATCCAGGATATGAATGCTGCGCTCCTGCTTAGATACCACCTGCCACAAAAGCTCCGGCAAGGTGTATAAGGTGTGCGTTCCGAACAGGATGTCGACGTGCTTATATTTTCTTTTGATTTGCTCTGCAATGTGCGGTTGCTGCATCATACAGCCGCAAATGCCGATCACCAAATCCGGCTTTTTGCGCTTTAAGAGCTTAAGTGCGCCTAAATTACCGAACACGCGCAGCTCTGCGTTTTCGCGCACTGCGCAAGTGTTGTATATAATGATATCTGCCTCTGCCGGCGTTTCGCAAAAGCTGTAGCCCGCATCGGCAAGCATACCGCGAATGCGCTCGGAATCATTTTCATTTTGCTGACAGCCATAGGTCACAACGAGCGCCTTCTTCTCTGCGCCCGCCACATGCAGTTTTCGCAAATTTTCCGTAAATGCAGCTTGCCGCCGCATCTCCGCTTGCGGTATATGTTGATTTGCCATTTATCTCACCTCCGTAAAACACGGTAAATTTAAGTATACCAAAAACGGAAGCAAATTTCAACAAATAATTTAGTATTTTTTCAGCATCATTTTTGTCGTGAGTGCAATGCAGGCTTCCACATCGGCTTTACTCACCAGCTCTGCCGGCGAATGTGTGTATCTTGTCGGCACGGAAATGGCACCGCTCGGCACGCCGTCGCGCGTTAAGTGAATCACGCCGACATCCGTTCTGCCACCCGAAAGTACTTCTCTCTGCGTTAAAATATCATACTCTGCTGCCATTTCTTCCATAGCGGAAACCACATCCGGATGCGACAGAATACCAGCATCCTTAATCTTAATTGCCGCGCCGCCGCCGAGCTTGATATGCATTGTCTCTGCACCGGGCGTATCGCCGGTCATTGTCACGTCCAATGCAATCGCCATATCCGGGCAGATGGCATGCGCCGCTGTGCCAGCGCCGCGCAGACCCAATTCCTCCTGCACCGTAAATACGGCATAGATTTCATTTTCCGTCTCCTGCGCGGCTTTTAGCGCCTCTATTAATACATAGCAGCCGACACGGTCGTCTAATGACTTTGCCATCACAGCGGCTTCCATTTCAGCAAACTCTGCCGTAAAGCCGGCGACATCACCGATGCTGACAAGCTTTTCTGCGCTTTCTTTATCTTTTGCGCCGATATCAATATAGAAATCCGCAAGCTTTGCTTTGGTAATTTCCACACCGCCGGTCAGCTGCACGCAACCAACTGTGCCGTTTAAAAAGCGCACACGCTGTCCAAGCATCGTTGCCAGGCGCAAGCCGCCCAAATTCTGAAAACGAAGCATACCGCTCTCTTCAACAAATGTCACCAAAATCCCGATTTCGTCCATATGCGCCGCAAACATCAGTTTTTTGCCGCCTTTGCCCTTGCGCGCAATCAAGTTGCCCATCACGTCTGTATATATTTCATCTGCATACGGCGCAATCTCCGCTGCAATCGCTTCGCGGATTGCCACTTCATTGCCGGACGGCGCCGTAATGGCACATAATTTTTTTAACAGCTCCATTTAGTTCCACTCCTCTGCCTTACAAATAAACAATCTCGCTACTTCGCGGACGGATGCGTAGTCCTTCTTCGAAATCACCGATGCCGGCGAGTGCAAATACCGCGTCGGCACGGATACCGCAGCCGCCTTTACGCCGTTACCGCTACGCTGAATGCTTTTTAAATCGTTGCCGCCCATCATTGTGCGCTTATACTGCACGGCGATGCCGTTTTGCTCTGCCATTGTATATAACTGCTTTGTTAGCGGTATATCCGAATACGCACCGCCGTCGGCAATGGAGAGTGCCGCGCCACCGCCAAGCGTTGTAACCTCACTAGATGCCGCCACACCGCTTACATCACTGCAGGTCGTACCCTCTATCACAAGCGCTGCCGTCGGCATCAGCCACTGCGCCACAATCGCGCTGCCGCGACAGCCCGCCTCTTCCTGCACAGTAAAGCAAAAATACGTATCATACGGCAGATTATTTTCACAAATCAGCTCGCACAAAACAGCACAGCCGACTCTGTCGTCAAAGGCTTTGCCTAAAAGCAAATCCTCGCCAAACTCCATACATTGCGTGTCAAACGTCGCGTATTCGCCGATGCGCACAAGCGCTTTCGCTTCCTCGGCGGATTTTGCACCGATATCGATACGCAAGTTTCTCTCGCGTACTGCATTTTTGCGTTCATCCGCCGTCTGCAGATGCACGGCTTTAAGCGCAATCACACCGCGCACACGCTTTTCGCCAATCAGCACTGCCTTACTAACCATCAGTCGCGGGTCAATGCCGCCAACCGTTTTAAACTTTAAATATCCATCAGCCGTCACATCGCTGATAATCATCCCGACTTCGTCCATATGCGCCGAAAGCATCAGCTTTTTTTCGTTGCTTTTGCCCTGCTTGAGCGCGATGACATTGCCCATACCGTCCACATAAATTTCATCGGCGTGCGGTCGGATTTTCTCTAAAACCAGCGCACGCACCTCTGCTTCACAGCCGCACGGACCGAAAGCATCTACTAATGTTTTCAGCATATGCGCATCACCTGCACTTTCTCAGCGTGCTTTGCAGCTTTCTTTACAAAAGCCGCCGCCAAGTCCCCTGCGCGGGACACATCCGCGAGGTTTAACACCTCTGTCGGTGTATGCATATACTTAAGCGGTATACTGATCACCGCCGTAGCAACACCACTGCCCACCGTCTGTACAGACCAGGCGTTCGTACCGGTAGAGCCACCGTCCACCTCTGGAAAAATCGGAATTTCCGCCTTTTTCGCACATTTGCATATCCAGTTTTCCAAAACAGGCGAAACATTCGGCCCGATGCTGTAAGACAAGCCTGCGCCTGCTTCAAGGCCTTCGCTGTTATCGTGTGTTTTGGCGTGCGTCACATCGAGTACCAGTGCCACATCCGCGCCAATGCCGTATGCCGCCGTTTTGGCGCCGCCCAAGGTAAACTCCTCCTGCACGGATAAAACATAATATACATCTGCATCCAATGCTAAAGATGCCAGCTGCTTCGCCGCCTCCAAAACCGCAACCACACCGGCGCGGTTATCCATGCACTTTCCGCACAGAAAATCATTTTTCAGCATATGCGGCTTTTGCGCAAAACTGATAAAGTCGCCGACCTGTACAATTTCATTCACCTTATCCGGCGCAAGACCGACATCAATGGACAAGTCCTTGATGGCAAGCGACTTTTCATTTTCGCCCGCCTGCTGAATATGCGGCGGTTTAATGCCAATCACGCCCGTCAGCTTCTTTTTGCCGTGCACTGTCACAAGCGCGGACGGCAAAATGCGTTCATCAACGCCGCCGACAGCGGTAAACTTTAAAAACCCTTTTTCATCTATTTTTGTAACCATCAGCCCGATTTCATCCATATGGGCATCCAGCATAATTTTCGGCGCGTGTTTTTTATGCGATTTTTTATGCGCAATCACCGAGCCGAGCGCATCTATTTTGACTGTATCAACATATGGCGCAAATAAATCGGCAATTTCTTTTGCCAGGGTATGTTCAAAACCGCTCACGCCGACAGATGCACTTAATTTTTTCAGTTCTGCCTTTAATTTCATTTCACTCTCCTAAACTGTGTACAATCTCTTTAAATGCCTGCCCGCGCTGCATAAAATTCTTGAACAAATCAAAGCTTGCACTCGCCGGCGAAAGGATAACCACATCACCGTGCTTCGCCAATGCATAAGCCTTCTGAATCGCGCCGTCAAACGCATCACAGCGCACGATGTCTGCCGCCGGCATCCCTGCCGCCAATGCAGCCGCCTCGATTTTATCGGAGGTTGCACCGACGAGGACCAGTTTTTTCACGTTTTCCTTGACGTCGACGCCAAATGCCGTGTAATCGAGATGCTTATCATAACCACCGGCAATCAAAATCACCTTCTGGTCAAACGAGCGCAGTCCTGCTCTGGCGCGCGACGGGCTGCTGGCAATGGAATCGTTATAAAATTTCACGCCGCGCACCTCGCGCACAAACTCGATGCGATGCTCTACGCCGCCAAAATTTTTCGCCACATACTCCACATCATCGCGCGATGCAAGCCCCTGCGTTGCCGCAATGGCAGTCATATAATTTTCGACGTTGTGTGCACCCGGAACGCGGATATCCGCCGCATTTAAATACGCCTCGCCGTTTAAATAAATCACGCCGTCTTTTAAATACGCACCGCAGATATCCTGCTGGGTTGCAGAAAACCAACTCACCTTGCCCTTGGCTTCGCTTTCCAAGCCGCGCGTAATCGCGTTATCTAAATTCAGTACGAGTAAATCTTCCGGCTTCTGATGCAAAAAAATGTTTTTCTTCGCCAACAGATATTCATCCATATCCGCATGCCAATCCAAATGATTCGGCGCAAGATTCGTAATCACCGCCACATCCGGCGATGCCTGCATTGTATGAAGCTGGAAGCTGCTGAGTTCCAAAATAACAATATCATTTTTGCCAATCTGTTCTATCTGCCCAATCAGCGGGTTGCCGATATTGCCACCGACCCATACCGTATGCCCTGCCTGCTTTAAAATCTCGGAAATCAATGTCGTGGTTGTGGTTTTGCCGTCACTGCCGGTTACGGCAATCATTTTACACGGACAAAGCTCAAAAAACACTTCCATCTCCGAGGTAATTTGGCTTCCGTTTTCCTTTGCGCGGACCAACGCCGGCAAGTCATAGCGCATACCCGGCGTTTTAAAGATGATTTCGCCTCCTAAATTGTCCATATAACCTTCGCCCAGACAATAATGAATGTCATATGCAGAAAGCGCATCCATCTGCTCTTGTAAATTTTCTGCCGTTTGTCTGTCGCAGGCCGTCACTTCAGCACCGCACTGCGCCAGAAAACCAATCAGCGGCAAATTGCTTACGCCTATGCCGAGCACGGTTATTTTTTTATGTTGAAGACTCTGTTTGTAAAGCTCTAAATTCTGAGACAATTTCCATTCCTCCTAATATAAACAGCCTAATATTATTATTATCCGTCAAGCACCGGAAAATGTCAAGTTGTGCGCATAAAAAAACTGTTGAAAAGTTTCAATCTCTTCAACAGTCTCTGCGTTACAAAATCTTATAGCTGCCTTTAATCATCAGGATGGCGTCTGTCGGTGACGTAATACGTACGCCGCGCCCGTCCTCCATCGGCACAATCAGCAAATGATTTGCCGGTGCATATACGTCGTTTGCCAAATCCACACCCTGCGTTACATCCGCAAGACCGCCACGGTTAGAAGCAATAACGCAAGCCTGTCCCATGCGCAAAATCATTTCTGTGCCTGCGCCGCCAAGCACGGTTTGTCCCGACTTTACGGTCACTACTTCAAAGCGGCTCTGCGCCTTCTGATCTATGTAGGCATAAATCTCCGGCTTGAGCTGTGCATCAATATAGCTTTTGCTGATGAGCGGGTCTTCCTGTGTGCCCGGATTTGCCGCAATGGTGATCACCGCCCCCAATACAAACGCCAACACGACCGCCACAACCGTTATCCAAGTCTTTTTCATGTCTCTTCCCCCAAACTCATAACTCTGTCAAGCCAAAACTGATGGCAAGACCGCGCCCCACCTGCGCCATACGCGCATCATCCAGCGCACCTATTTTTTCCTTTAACCGCTGCTTATCAATCGTTCGAATCTGTTCAAGCAAAATAACAGAATCCTTCCCTAATCCAAATTCATTGGCTTTCACTTCGATATGCGTCGGCATTTTTGCCTTGTTAATCTGCGACGTAATTGCTGCTGCAATCACCGTCGGACTGTACCTGTTTCCAATATTGTTTTGCACAACCAATACAGGGCGTATACCGCCTTGCTCCGAGCCGATAACCGGACTTAAATCCGCATAAAATATGTCGCCTCTCTTAACAATCACTGTTTATTCACTCTCCGCCAGTTTTTCCTCACAAGACTTCAAAACCGCAGTATCTGCTTCAAAACACATTTCTGCCAACGACAAATTCAATTTACCCATCTCTGCGTAGCCTTTTTTCAGCTGCGCCTTCTTCTCCCCAGATATATATGCTGCGACCGCTATGCGCAGAATTTCAGTACGGCTGACACCGTTTTGCTTTGCCAGCGCGTCGACTTCCTCCACCATGAATTCAGGCAAGCGCAGCAATATTTTTTTATGCTCTGCCATCGGCATCAACCCCCCCTTTTCACCTATGTATCAAGGTTGAATCTGCATATACACAGTATACAGCCCCTCTGTATACTGTAATTATATATGCCGCCTGCGCCGATGTCAATAGTAATATATCCCGCTCTCGCCAAGTCATTCCATAGGCATATAAACGCGCGGCACGCGTGCACCTACGTCGCACACGATTTCATAGTTGATGGTGCCGAGCATTTCCGCCATCGCATCCGCTGTCACGCACGCTTCTGCGCCCATAAGCAACACAGGATCGCCGACATCTATAGTATGAACATCCGTAAGGTCAATCATACATTGATCCATACAAATTCTGCCTATTTGTTTTACCGGTACGCCACCGGCAATCATTTTTACCTTTCCGCTCAAGCTGCGACTATAGCCGTCCGCATAACCGACACAGACCGTACCGATGCGCATATCCTGCTCTGCTATGTAAGTATTGCCATAGCTGACCGGCGTGCCGGCCTTAACAGTTTTTATATTTGTAATACGTGCATACCAGCGCATTGCCGGCTTTAAATTTATTTTGCCATATGTCGTTTTGTCCGGATGCAAGCCGTACAGTATAATGCCCGGACGCACCATATCCAGATGCATTTCCGGCTCCAAAACAATACCGGCACTATTGCAGATATGTCGCTTTCCAATTTGTACATTCTGCGCCTGCAATGTATCACAAACCGCCATAAAACGCTGAAATTGCAGCTTGGTGTATGCCCTATCCGTATCCGCGCAAGATAAATGACTGAAAACACCGTCAATCTCCACGGAACCCATTTCGCTAATTTTTCGAATAGCTTGCACCGTCTCTTCTGCAAAACCCTCTAACGCAGAAAATCCAAGACGGCTCATACCCGAATCCACCTTAATATGCACACGCAGCTTCTTGCCGGCCTGCGCAGCCGCAATGCCAAAACGCTCTGCAACAGCGGCATCGAAAACCGTCGGCATAATATCAAAATTTAGAAGCGACGAAATTGCTTCCGGCTGTACATAACCCAAAATCAAAATCGGCTCTGTCGCACCGCACCCACGCAAATCGATAGCCTCCTGCAAGGTGGCAACCGCAAAACAATCCGCGCCGTTTTCGCGCAAAATGCGATAAGCTTGCTCCATTCCGTGTCCGTAAGCATTCGCCTTAATCACCGCCATAATTTCAGCTGCTTTATTTGTATTTTCCCGAATCACACGCATATTATGCGCCATAGCAGATAAATCAATCTCTGTCCAGGTGCGATCCTTTTCAATTTCAAACATGCTTTGCCATTCCTTCCGAAAGGTTATAGGTCTCTCTCAAATTCTTAATTGCATACGGCAATGCCGAAAGCATATCACACGCTGTCATACCGTCTTCGCCCAAGTCCGCTGCTACAATATCCCCCGCCGAAGCGTGCAGGTAGACTGCCGCCGAGAGTGTCGAAAATATATCTTTTGCGCGCGAAAGCATCGCCGCACAAACACCGGCAAGTACGTCACCACTGCCCGCCGTCGCCATACCGCTGTTGCCCGCAAGGCAATTAACCGCTATGCGACCGTCCGGCGCAGCAACAACCGTATGCGCGCCCTTTAAAACGACATAAACATTATATGCTGCCGCAAACTGTTTTGTCACCGCAATTCTGTCACTTTCAATTTCTTGTATACTTAAGCCGCAAAGCCGCGCCATTTCGCCGCTATGCGGCGTAATAACAATCGGCGCTTTATGCCCGCGAAGACATTCCAGATTCTGCGCTAATGCATAAAGGGCATCCGCATCAAGCAAAAGCGGCTTTTCCGCTTCTGCAATCATTTTTCCAAGCAAGTCTGCAATGCCGCCTTGTCTGCCTGCGCCCATACCGAAGGCAACGGCATCGTAGGCATTTGCCTGCGCTATGGCTTTCGGGTCACATACAAGACCGCCATCCTGCTCTGCAAGCGCAAGCGTCATAACCTCTGTGGTTTTCATCTCCATAATATCTGCAAGACTCGTCGGCACACCGGCAACCACCAGACCCGCGCCGCTTTTAAGCGCCGCCTGTGCACTCATATAGATTGCGCCGCTCATCCCTCGGCTACCACCGAGGAGAAATACTTTGCCAAAATCACCTTTATGTGCATTGCGCGGTCTTTCCCCCAAGGCACGGTGTACCGCCGCCGGGCAAATCACCTCGGCAACTGGCGTACACACTGCCTGTGCCGGCCTTGGAATACCGATATCTGCCAAAACAATTTTCCCGTAATATAAACAGCTGTCAAACAAAATTGCCGACAGCTTATAGCCTGTAAAAGTGATCGTAACATCCGCGTACACACATTCGACCGGCACCGCACCACAATCTGCGCTGACGCCACTGGGGATGTCCGCGGAAAACACAATGGCTTTCGATGTATTGATGGCTTGTACAAGCGCCAAATCTGCACCGGCGAGCTGCCCATAAAAACCGAACCCGTAAAGTGCATCTAAAATCACATCCGCCTGTGCAATCGCTGCGCAGCCTTCCTCCAAGTTGCACATGCGTTCTATCCCATTTTTCTTGCATTTTTCGCTGTAATACAGCGCATCCGCCGAAAGTGCGCTTTCCTTTTCCAAACATACAATTTGCACCTGCGCACAAAGCATCGACAGCATACACGCCGCCGCAAAGCCATCGCCGCCATTATTGCCTTTACCGCATACAATAACGCAGTTTTTCTTTGCCATGGACAAACGCGCCTGCATCGTTTCCACAATCCGGCGCGCAGCATTTTCCATCAAGCTCAAGCCAATGATGCCGCAGTTTTCTATGGCATATTTGTCTATCGCCTTCATTTGCGCGCCCGTATAGACAAATGCACTCATGCCTGCATCTCCTCTTCCGGAATATGTACGTTTCTCGGATTATACATTTTCATCATCGTAAGCATCTCTTCGCTCGGCTCAAACAAAAGGCGTGTGCGCTCTGCATTATACAGAAAATCCACATAATACACTTCCGCTCCCTGTGCGCCGGATATTGCCGTAATCAAATACAAATGTTGCGGGACATTTCTGTACTCCGCTTCATAACGTTCGTCATTCATACGCGCGCAAAAGCGAATATCCCTTGCGCGAAAGGAAGCCAATTTTTTCCTGCTCCTCTTGGAATAAATTATATCTATATCTATCTCACCATTGACAAAAAAATACTCATATTCCACACTCTGTCTGCGCAAAAGCACATAACAACCGTAACATGCCGCCACTGTGCAAAGCAAACAGAGCATCACTGTAATCTGCCCCGGCAGGAAAATTGGTATGACAAAAAACAGTCCCAGCAAAACCAGGATTGCTAATACATAAAGCACACTGAGGCATTTTTCTTTCGTGCCTTTCACGCGTTTAATCATATGCTCCGTATAATTATCCATTTCCCTTCACCCAATACCTTTCTTCTGATTAAAATTTATTGTATCACAGAAATCATACAACGTCAATTCATCTTAACAAAATGGCATGTTTTTACGGCGCGGTTTTCCGCTGCCCGTTGTTACACTTCCGTTTCCGCAACCGGCTATTCTTCCGTCGCAGTAGCTTCTGCACCGACTTCCGTTGCTTTGCCTTCCTCAGCCGGTGTCTCCTCCGGTTGAATCAGCTCTGCCGTCTTTTTCTTTGCTTCGACCAGTGCTTCTTCCAATTTCATGATTTCCGCACGCAATGCATCAATGGTTTTTGCCTGCGTTTCCACCTGTACCTTTAATTCGCTAATTTCCTGCGCCTGCGGCACAAACACTTCCCTGGTACCATCCTTAAAGCTTGCGGCGCTCCACACGATAAAGACAATCAGCAAAAGTGCCAATATAGCGAACACCGTCGCTAAAATGCGCGCGACCGGCTTTTCTTTTTTGCTATTCGTAGCATAAATTCCGTTTCGTATCATATTACATATCCTCCTGCACTTCTACTGCATGCCCTGCCGAAAACAGATATAGATACCGCGCCTGCACGCGTTTGCCCGTGAGTTGCTTTAGCGCCTGCGCATAGTAATTAAGCTGTACGCCGTAGCGCTGTTTTATACGTTCAATATCCTCTGCGCAGTTGACGTGATCCGTTTTGTAATCCACCAAAACAAGCCCATCCCCCTCTGTAAAGAAGCAGTCAATCACGCCCTGCAACAGCAAGTTGTCATCACCGGTATATTCCGAAAAAAGCTGCTTGGCCGGCACGAGTATTTCGAACGGGAATTCGCGCTGTACGCTTGTGCTCTGCAGCATACGCCTGCCGAGCGGACTTGCGAAAAATGCCGCAATTTTCCTCGTCTGCACCATCGCACATTCCTGCTTGGTCAGCATTCCCTGCGCCGTCCACGCCTCCATCTGCGCTACAATCTCCGCTTCATTGAAAACCTTTGCCAAATCCAAATGCTGCAATACATAGTGCGTCACGCTACCGCTCTTTGCGCCGCTTCGCGTCTCTGCATCCTCAAACTGCGGCTCATTAAGAGTGCCCGAATCATACAGTCCGACCGCTTCCAAATCCAGCTCCGTCTCCAGCATACGCTTCACTTCCGTCACGGAAACCTTACTCGGCAGTGCCGTATCTGCTGCATACGGATAACTGTAGGTCATCACATCAAAAATATGCGTATTTTTCTTATCTTCGCTTTTTTCCGGCTCTCTCTGCATCGTCGCCGCCGCTTCATCCGCTGTCAAGAGACTGTCCGCATCATACAGACGAATTGAAAACAAATCTGTTTCAAATGCGCCAGTTTCAAACATCGGACTCTGCGTTTCCAGCAGTACCGCCGGCAAAATCCAGTCCAGATACGATTTTGCGCCACTGGTCACATACAGCGGCACCTGCCCTTGTTCAGGCGTATATACATACTGCACGGCTTCAAAATTCGAAACCGTACCCGTGATAATCAGCTTTTCACGTGCTCGTGTCATCGCCACGTACAGAATACGCAATTCTTCACTTAAATTCTCCAGATTCAGTTTTTCTTTAATGGCAAGCTTCGCCGCGCTCGGGTATTTGTAGCAATTCAGCTTGTCTACACAGTCAAAGCCAAGTCCGAGCGTTTTATGCATCAGCATCACGCTGCTCAAATCGCGGTTATTAAAACCTTTGCCGGCACGCGCCAGAAACACAATGCCGTACTCTAAGCCTTTACTTTTATGAATACTCATAATCTGCACAACGTTTTGCGCCTCGGAAATCAACTTGGCATCGCCGTCACCGGTTTGCGCCTTGCGCAGACCGTCCACATAGCTTACGAAATTAAATAGCCCTTTAAAGCCCGTACCTTCAAAGCTACGCGCTCTTTCAAATAGAATATTTAAATTTTCACGGCGATATTCTCCGTTTCGCTGTCCTGTAGCAAACAAATCGTAGTCCGTTTCACGATAGAGTGCACCAATCAACTCATATGTAGTCATATAATGCACATAGCTGCGCCATTTTTCTATTTTCTCTACAAAGGCAGCGCACTTTGCCGCCAGGGCATCTGCGCCGGCTGCATACTGACAAACGCAGTCGTAAAACGGCTTTTCCTTATCTGTCAGGCGCACCGCGAGCAGTTCATTTTCATCAAACCGGAACAACACACTACGCAAAACAGCAATCAAATCAATGTCCTGATACGGATTATCAATCACCTTCAGAAGCGAAAGCATAAAGGTAATTTCCGTATTCTCGAAGTAGCCGCCGCTACTGTCCGCATAACACGGAATACCATACTCGCCCAAGATTTTGGCAAACACCGGTCCGTCGTCCTTATAGGCGCGCATCAGGATAACAATGTCCTTGTATTCCGGTTTGCGCATACACTGCTTTTTCGCATCATAGAGCTGATAACCGCTCTGCAAAAGTGCACAGATACGTTGCGCAATAATATGCGCCTCCGCTTCACAGTCCGTATAAATTTCGCGTGCACGTTCGGCAATCAGAATTTCCGTCTTGCCACCGCTCGTCACGCCGTCTGCCGGCGGATACGGAAAACCGGCATTGAGCCGTTCGGTTTCATCATAGGTAATCTCACCCACGGTTTCGCCCGCCGTACGTTCAAACACCTGATTTACACCGGCAATCACGCTGTCACGGCTGCGGAAATTATTCGACATAATGACACGGCGGTTTGTCCCTTCCGTATCACTGTACGTATCTTTTTTGCTTTTGAATATATATGGGTTGGTATGGCGGAAACGGTAAATACTCTGCTTCACGTCGCCTACCATAAATAAATTATCGCCGCGGGAAATCATCGAAAAGATAGTTTCCTGCAGTTCGTTTGTATCCTGAAATTCGTCGACCAGAATGTAGTCGAGACCCGCAGCAATTTCCTTTGCCTCCGCGCTCGGCACAATCTGTCCATTTTCATCCGAATCACAAAGCAGGCGCACCGCCATATGCTCCAAATCCGAGAAATCCAGAACGCCGCGGCTTTTCTTTTCCGCCAGATAGATTTCATCCAAACGCTGCACCATAGAACCGATGCTTTTCGCCTTTTTGCCGCAATCTAGCAAATCCGCAAGCATTTGCGACATATCCTCCGGAAAGTAATTGTTGCCAATTTCACCAACCAGCTTGCTTGCCGCCTTCCGCTGTTCGGAAATCTGCTTTTTGCGCGCCTCATCCACATCGCCCTTGACCGTTGCTGCACGGCGCAGCTTAAACGAACGGGCAATTGCGCCGGCACGTGCAAAATCCTCTGTTTCCAGCAAATGCTGCAAGTGCTTTAAATCCGCAATTTCTTCCTCCAGTGCCTGCGTATATTTAATCATTCCGTCATACAATACCGAAATATCCAGACATCGCTGCAGACTGACAATACAGCTTGTCACGCGCAGGGCTGACAGCTTGCATATCAGTTCAAACCACGGGTGCGACCGAATATCCTCCACCTGATAAAGCGCATTCACCTTCTCAAAATACTGCGCCTTAAACGGCAGACTGGATGCAAAATGATACAGCTTGAGCAAAATATCCCGAAGTCCCATATCACTGCGCGCCGTCGTATAACTCTCCAATAAATCTAAAAATCCTTCATCACCGGCTTCGTACAACTCTTCAAATAGCGCATCCATACTTTTTTCTAAAAGCAGTTTCATTTCGCCGTCATCCCCGATGGAGAAATCCGGCTCGTTATCGAGCTTCTGAAAGCCCGTGCGGACAAGGCGCATACAAAATGCATGCACCGTGCAAATTCTCGCATTATCCAAAAGCACCAGCTGTCTCGAAAGATTCTTATCCCCCGGCGTTGCCTCCAGGCGTTTTTCCAGCGCCTGCGCAATCTCGTGCTTCATTTTGGATGCCGCCGCTTCGGTAAACGTCGTCACGAGCATTTTATCAATATCCGTCGGCGCGTCCGGATCTGTAATCAGGCGCACGATGCGCTCGACTAGCACGGCGGTTTTGCCCGAGCCGGCTGCAGCCGCAACGAGCACATTGCAGCCGCGCGTTTCAATGGCCTTTTTCTGTTCTGGTGTCCACTCAATTGCCACTGCGCTCACCGCCTTCCCGCAAGAGATCCTCTTTCGCCGACAGTCCGTCGTCTGCAAATTCCTTAATATAAATGCCTTCTGCCGCATTCTGGCAAACCGGATTTTGCGGGCAGTACCGACAAGCATCCAACTTACCCGTACGCACCGGTAAAATGGAAATTTCGCCCTTCATCAGCCCGTCACCCACCGCGCGCACACTGCGGCGCACGCGCTTTGCCATACAGTCAAACAACTGCATACTGCCAACAGAAGAATTCGCTGAAATGCTTCCATCCTTGTTGTATTTGAGCGCAAAAACTTCACTTTCCTGCGCACCGGTGACATCCATTGCCTCCAAGACCTCCGGCGTGTCCACACAGAAGCCGTCTAAACGCATTGCTTTGCGGATTTCTGCCGCAATCGTGTCTGCATCCGTCAGGCAATCCTTCGATAGCATCGGTTCGCGGATTTTAAAGTACAGCACCGCCGCCGGCTTCTTTGTCGCATCGCCGCCGACCACCGCTTCCATATACAACATCAGCTGAAAATCCAGTCCGTTTGCAATGTTATCCATCGAAAAACTTTTACTGCCGGTTTTATAGTCAATCACGCGGTAATATGTACCGTTCTCCCCTTCATACTTATCCAAACGGTCAATGACACCGTGAATTTTAATTTTCTTTCCATTCGTCAGGCTGACGGCAACGGCTTTTAAATCGCCGTCATCGCCAAAATGCACCTCACTGCCCACCGGCTCGAATTTGCCGAGTGCAACATGGCGCACCAAAACCTGTACACAGCGCTCTAAATTCGTCTGCAATCGCTTTGCAAAATACGCCGCCGATTTTGTCACCGACGCCATACCGGAAAACATCTCTTCCGTCACACGCGTGCTCACCTGCCCAACCAATGCGCCAATCTGCGCCGGCGGCATCTCGCGGATAGATGTGCCGCTCGCCTGTGCCGCCTTCACAAAATACTCTAAAGCACGATGCACCATATTACCGATATCCGGCGCACCAATTTTGCTGACCTTGCGCTCGCGCGCCTGCAGCATATACGTCATAAAATATGAAAACGGGCACGCGCTGTATTTTTCCAGACGGGAAACGCTCATATGCAAATCCGCCGGATAGAGTTTTTCTAAATTTGTGCCTCTGAGCTTCTTTGCCTGCACCACACTGTCCTTGCACTGCGAAAGCAGTGTAAGCACCGCCGCATCCTGCGTCTTTAGCGCATCGCGCACCTGCGCCGCATCGCCACTGACACTTTCCAACTGTCGCACGCGGCTCACTTCCGACGCAAGCAAAAATCGCCCTTCCAGTGCAGAGCGCACCGTGCCGCTCTCCGGCGCAATGCACGGCAAATGCGCAAAGCATTTGCTGATTTTCGCCGCAATCGGTGACGGCGGCATCGGCTTGCCCGCCATATCCGCCACCGGATAGCAAACATAGAGTTTTTCCTGTGCACACGTCAGCGTCTTATACACGGTATAACGGTGGTCAAATGCCTTCTGCCTTGCCGTCGGCAACACCGAAAGACCCGATGCGCGCAGACCCATACGGTCCGCATCCGACAAGATACCTTCTGTGCCGGAAAAGCCGGAAAATGCGCCCGTATTGGTGCCCAGCGCAAACATCACCTTCGCATCGGTAAATCTGCCCTGCGCCACATCCGTTACACCGACTTCGTCCATACGCTGCGGCACAATCGCCTGCTGTTGTCCCAGAAGTCCCGCCTGCACCATATTGCGTAGGCGCGCGATACCGCACTTTTCATCGCCGCACAAAAGCGAGAGCTGCTCAAGTACCTGCATCAGCCCATTATATGTACTCTGATAAACGCTTGCCGCCGCAAATTCCTTTGCCGCTTTCAGCACTTCAATCTGCTGTTCTACTTTTTCGCGCATCCCGATTTCACACAAAAAGGCATAAATCGCCTTCGCGCTTTCCTGCACCGTATGCGAAATACCGATGGATGCTTTCAGGCGCAGCAACGGCGCAACAACCGCACGGCGCAGTGCATCCGCGCGCGCTGCCTCTTCAGCATTGCGCTCTTCAAAATACGCGCTTTTATAATTCCACGCTTCCTCGCTTGTCCAGTGCTTGGCGCCGATACCGGTCGCCAATACATAGTTTTCCAAAAAGTCGGCATCTGCCGCGGAAATATTGGCAAAGCCGGATTTTAGATAGGAAAAAACCGCATCATAACGAAAACCGTTTTGCACAATATCCAATGCAGAGAGCACCACTATAGAGAGTGGGTGCGAAGCCGCACTCTTTTTGCCCGACACAAACACCGGAATGCCATAGCGCTTGAAAATATAAGCAATCGGCTCAAAATAACGCTCGCCGTCACCGACCACAACGGCAAAATCGCGAAAACGGTAATTTTGCTCTCGGCAAAGCCGCAAAATCTCATTTGCGGCAAAATGGATTTCCGCATAAGGGTTTCTGCCCTCAAACAGCTGAATTTCTTCCTGCGGATGCACGTACTGCATACCGCCGTATTTTGTATAACTGCGCTCCAAGTGCGCAAGCGCCCCTTCGCCGTACTGCTTTTCAAGATAAGAAAGCTTTGCATCCGGAAAGGCTTTGCGCAGCTTTTGTATCGTCTGCACGCCGGGTGCAAAAAAGCCCTGGGCATCTAAATTTTTGTCTGCACAAATGTATACCGAAACGGACTTCGCCGCTTGCCCGAGCGCGGACAAAACCGCAAAATGCGGGGCGGTAAAATCCGCAAATTCATCAATATAAATATGCATATCCTTATAGGCTTGCGTGTTTGCAAGTACCTCGGCGCACAGCATCAGCATTCCATCTGCATCGACAAAGCGCGCCTCTAAAAGTTCGGCGTACGCCGCAAAAATCTCCGACAAATCTGCCATCTTCAGCGCAAGCGGCGTTGCCTCGCCGGCACAGCCCTGCAGATCCGCTACGCCAATGCCGGCGTGCGAAAATTCCTCCACAAGCGAAAGCAGATTCGGCGCAAGCGTTGCCTTCTCCACCGCGCGGTGGTAGGTTTTAAGCTTCGCGCTCGCCTTTGCCAGTGCCCGATACATCAGCATCGTCTTGCCGCTCGATGAAATCAGCCGGTGTGCCGTCGGTTTTTCCGCAAACGTGCGCTTTGCCAGTTTTGTGAACGTAAGCACTTCCACAAAACCGCCGAAAAATGCTTTTTCCGCCAGCCTTTTTTCCGTGCGGAAGCTGATTTGCTCCGGCACAATCAGTATGCTTTTTTCACCGCACTGCGCGTGCTGCGCCAGTTTTGCAAACAAGGCAGTGCTTTTGCCGCTTCCGGCTCTTCCGTATACAATTTGCAAGGCGTGTTCTCCTTTTTTACTTCAGTTCAAATTCACTGAGCTTTGTATCCAATACAAAATCCGGCTTTAATTCACGCATGCGCGCCGGCATACCAAATTCCAAACAAAAACTACTTCGATATAAACTCACTTCTGTATGCTCTTGTTATAAGATTAATCCTTACATTTAGTATCCCGTCACAAGGTTCATCCGGACTGCTCAGGGAAAAATCAGAAGAATGATATACCCTTTCATAGTGGATAACGGAACCCCAATCAGAAAGTGTTATATTTTCAATAGGTGGATTATTTCCATTCATTTTATCCAAAACAGGCGCACCATCTCCAAGAGGATATATGCTACCGTCATTTGCGATAAGTACAAGGCAATGTCGTGCAGTATTCACGTTGCTGTTAAATTTGCGCTTAAGATATACCACTGTTCCGTATGCATTATCAACAACTGTGCCGATGTACTCCGTATCTGCTTTTATAAGTTGTGCAATGATTTCTTCTTTGGATTGCGTTTTTTTCTTGTATCGTGCCAAATGATTTTGTTCTTCCCATTCACGGATTTTATAAAGCCTTAAAAATGTAGCAATCGCCTGTTCTTTTGTATAATAATCCTGTGGGGCAAACCATGTATCGGATATCCCTTTCATTACGTTATAAGAAACGCAAAACTCTACGCCCCTTAATGCCCACTCTGCTATTTTATCACTATCATCAAAGAAAACCTGTCTCATTTGATTCTGACTATTGCTATACAACCAATATGTACGTTGGAGCATTGCCGCCGCCTGTTCTCTTGTAATTTGCGCCATAGGGTCAAACAAATTGTTTCCAACGCCCTTTATAATCCCCATGCGTGCCGCCAGCAAGACATATTTATCGTCCGCATCTTCAAAGTTGTTGCGCGGTGCAGAATACTTTTCTGCCTGGCTTGCCAGTTCTTCAAAGGAAAGAGAAAGATTGTTCATTATAAAACGCACTGTTAAATATGCAAATTCTTCTCTCGTAATATTTTGCGTATAATTGTTTTGCATTTCCACAGGTACAAATCCAATGCCTATTGCCTCATCTATTTCCGGCTTTGCCCAATCCGAAATTCTGTTTTCTGCTGCGCATACATGCATACCGATGCATAAACACATTGATAAGCATAAATTGACTATTTTCTTCATTCTCTTCATCTATTTTCAACTTCCCTTATTAGCAGAATAGCAGGATTAGGTTCTTTTTGCGTGCTACTATATTTTCTCCTTTAGAATTATTTACAAAATTTTTCTATATAACTATCTATTGCATTTTGTATTATATTAATAGATACTTCCCTGTTGCTTACCTCATTAACTGCTGTTTCTTTATTTTCTAGATTTTTGTAAACAGTAAAAAAATGCCGCATTTCGTCAAAGACATGCTCAGGGAGTTCACCGATATCTTTATAGACATTATAATTAGGGTCGTTGTATGGGATTGCAATAATCTTTTCATCATTATGTTTGTTATCTATCATCGATATAACACCGATAGGGTATGCTCTGACTAAAGTCATCGGTTCTATTTGTTCAGAACATAAAAGCAAAACATCAAGAGGGTCATTATCTTCCCCTAGAGTACGCGGAATAAAACCATAATTTGCGGGATAATGGGTAGAAGTGTACAAAATTCTGTCCAGAATCAAATATCCCGTCTCTTTATCAAGTTCATATTTCTTTTTGCTTCCTTTTGAAATTTCAACAACACAGATAAAATCCTCCGGATGTATTCTCTTAGGTGTAATGTCGTGCCAAATATTAGACATAATCATTCTCCTTCTTTTATCATTTTTTTATTTTAATAAGAACAAAAAGCACAACAGCGTCAAATCTGCCGATTTCTGCAGCTCTACCTTTCCCAATGTCGTCCGACAATCCTCACTGGGTTTATAGCGAGTCGGATGCAAAAGCCAATGCATTGACATCTTAGTTGTTTTAAATAACCTTACAAATTCATTTTACCACAACACAATTCATTTCTCAACCATTTTATGCATCTTGATAGTAGTAAACCTTTTTTTTCGTGTACAATATAGCCGAAAGAGAAAAACAATCTCCAAAAAAATATTTTTTGCATAGCTATTGACAAACATATGTTCGTTTATTATAATAAACTTATGTCACAGCTATCGAAAAAAGAAAGGGGGACAAGCTGTGACGGAATACAGAATATATGATGCATACAACGATAGTTTTTCCAATGCATACGCATTACAGTCGCACTATGTTTGTACGGTGTGCGAACGAACGGTGCAACGCGGCGAAGCGTGCTATCACTTCGAAGGCGAAACCGTGTGCGAAGACTGCTGCAATGCTTATGTAATGGACCATTACTGGTATGCATCGCCGGAAGACATTAAGTGAGAGATGTCTTTAAAAATCATTTTTTAAAGGAGGCAGAAACCGAACATTGAAAAAAGACAACATCCGAGACTATGCAGTTGACGCGTTCCGCTATTTTTCAACACTGCGCTGCGCACCGACCAAAGAGGCCGTACGCTTTGCGCTGCAAAAGCAATATCTGACCCAGGGAAATAAACGTGCCGCCCGCTTTCTGCCGAAAGCCGAGCTGCAGGATTTATACGCCGTGGTGGATACGATAGATGCCATCCGGTCTCTGGAGAACGGCGCGGAAATTTTAGAAACACTTTCCAATGTGTATTTTACCAATCCAAGCCAAAACATCAAACGCGGCGAAGTCGAAAACCGCATACTCTACACCACTTTTAAAACAAACATTTCCACTGCAACAGCTTACCGCCATCTCGCCCTGTGCAGACGCATATTTGCCGAGGCCCGCGGTTTGCGCTACAGCTATACATACCAAGAAAAAGAAAGGAGAATTGTATGAGCACACACAAGTCCCCCGAACAGCTCAAGACAGCGCTGGTCGGTCACGCACTGACGACGCTGCTCAAGCGGGTGCGTTTTGCAGAAAAGAACGCGGCGCCACTGCTTACACTGATGGAAAAGCTCGCAGGCGATGCCAATATGACGGCGACGGAGAAAAAAACGCTGCTCGGCAAAATCAACAGCTATTATCTGATGTCAACGGATGATTTGTTAAGCATTGTGGACGAGCTTTCCGCCGTCGATGCACCTGAAACCGTGCACCCTAAAATTCACGTTACGATGAGCGAAGAGGTTGAAAAATGGGCGCATTAGAAACAAATCTGCTTCGGCTGACCAAGCCTTATCCGAAGCAGGAAGCATTTTTCACGGCGGACAGCCGCTATATCGCCTACGGCGGTGCACGCGGCGGCGGTAAGAGCTGGGCAGCCCGCGTAAAAGCCGTCTTGCTTGCTTTAGAATACGATGGAATACAGATTCTGCTGTTGCGCCGCGACTTACATTCCCTGCGCGAAAATCATATTTATCCGCTCTTGTCCCTGCTCAAAGGCATCGCCGTCTACAAATCCACAACGCGCGAATTTGTATTTAAAAACGGCAGCCGTATTGTGCTCGGCTACTGTGCCGCGGACAAGGATGTACTGCAGTATCAGGGACAAAGCTATGATGCGATTTTTATGGAGGAGGCAACCCAGTTTTCCGAATTTGCCTTTCTGGCACTCACGGAATCTAACCGCTCCAGTGGTCTTGTGCAGAAAGCGTTTCCCCCGCGGATGTATTTCACGTGCAACCCCGGCGGTGTCGGACACGGTTGGGTCAAGCGTTTATTTATTGACAAGCATTATAAAAACCGCGAGCGCGCCGAAGACTATACCTTTATCCCCTCCCGCGTCTATGACAATCCATATCTTTTGGAAAATTCGCCGGATTACGTGCGCACACTGGAAAATCTGCCGGAAAGCCGCCGCAAAGCAATGCTGGATGGTGACTGGGACGTGTTTGAAGGGCAGTATTTTTCCGAGTTTGACCGAAAGCTGCACGTAATGGAACCGTTTGAAATTCCGGAGAGCTTTCACCGCTACATTGCCATCGACTACGGTCTGGATATGCTCGCCTGTCTATGGATTGCCGTCGATCCGTACGGACACGCTTTCGTGTATCGGGAGTTATATGAATCCGGACTCATTTTATCCGCCGCGGCGCAAAAAATTACGGAATACAATTGTGGCGATGTGCTCTATGGCGCATTTGCCCCGCCGGATTTATTTTTCCGCAGACAGGAAACCGGACAGAGCGCGATTGATATTTTTGCCGCGCACGGCATCAGCTTCAGCAAGTCCAACAACAACCGCGTTCAAGGGTGGTACAGCATCAAAGAATGGCTCAAACCCCTGGCAGATACAGACGGTTGTTTGCGGCCGAGACTGCGGATTTTTAAAAACTGCGTAAACTTAATCCGCACCCTACCGGCGCTTTGCTTTGACGCGAAAAATCCAAACGATACGGCAAAGGAGCCGCACGAGCTGACGCACGCACCCGATGCGTTGCGCGCTTTTACGGCATCGGTTTCCATTCCGTTCACGCCGGAAGTGAATATGCAAACGCAGCTACCGGAAGAAGATTTTGAAAATACATACGATGACTTCCTGCGCTACGGTACATAAAGCACGCAAAAATTCACGTAACGTGTACATTTGTTCCGTATTTTGTATATTTTTGTCTTCATATACAATATTTGCTGTATTTATGGAGAAATTTGAAACTATTTGCTTTCGATTTCTATTGCAGTTTTACAGATTTTATGCTAATCTATGCGTATAAAATATAAAGCGAGGCGTAAGAAAATGCAAACCGGGGCAACATTAAAAGAATTACGGTCCATTATTGACGAGCTGACAGCAAAACAGGAAACGATGCAGAAAAACGGCGATCTGCAAACAGCGCAGTTGCTTGCAGATACATTAGAACGGTTAAAACGCTACCTAGCAGAAAAAGAAGCAACACACAGCTGCAGCAAGTAAGAACAAAATCCTACAAAAACATAGGGAGATGCCAAGGCATCTCCCCTTTTATTATTCAAACTGTTGATTTTGCGGCAGGAGCAAGCCCTGCCCTGCAAACGCAATCGAAGTCAACATCCTAGGGGGGCTGGCATCCTCGGCACCCCGCAATTTTATCCCATCCTTAAATCATTTAACACCATCGGTGCAAAACGCTCCACGCCGAACCGTTCTGCAAACATAGTACATTTGCACATAACAGATAATATATGTTTTTACCGCAGCCACGCATTGTTTCAAAATTTCCCTGTCCCTTCGCAATCACCAGATCCGCCCGCTGAATTTTCTCGCACGCCGCCGGTGTAATCTTCTCTAAAACCGTGCCGGCAATTGCTGTGCCGTTATGGGAAACAGTCGCCACTGCATCAAGGTTCACCTGCTGTGCATCCTCCATCGTTGCATCATTGAGCACCGGCGCCCCGCGCACAATCGCATCTATCTGCACATCCGGATAGAGCTGACGGATGGTTTGTATCAGTAGCTTATCCGTCACGATTTCGCCGCAATTGTCCGTTAAATAAACCAAGTGTTTTGCTTTGCCTAAATCCCGTTTTAAATTCTCGATTTCTACAGTATTGAGCTGCATCTGCGGCGCATCACTAAGCATATCCGAAAGCTTGTTTTCGTCCACACTGTCCATCGCGCCGAAATCGATAAAATTACCGAGCATCGCGTAGCCGACTGCCAAGGCAAACGGGTCTTTCGCCTCCGTAATCGCCTGCGCTATGGCTGGTGCTTTTTTCAGCATCAGCGCATTAAAATACTGCTTTTCTTTCGAAAAATCCTCCGACGCACCGAACATTTTCTGCTGTAGCGCCACAATCGCATCGAGGATTTCCGGCGCACTCTGCTCTATTTTCGCCGTGCTCAAAATATGCAGTGCCGCCTGCATATACGCAAGCTTCTTCTCCTCCGTCACATCGGGCGGATATTTTTTCATGTGCTTTTCAAGCAAACATTCTATACACTGTGTACTTAATCTGACCATTGTCATCCTCCCTGGCTGTTTTTGTTTATTCTTCATGCTCCAATGCATCCAACTTTGTTGCATTTATTATACCACACGACCACTTGTCAATGCAATGCATTTATGCTACAATAACGTTAAAGGAGGGATTCCATGTTTCCGTTTGAGATTGGTTTTTTAAAAATGTTAGAAGGTATACGCACGCCGTTTTTGAATAGCTTCTTCGAGTGTGTTTCTATGCTCGGCGAAGATACCGTTTTAATTGTTTTGATGGCGGTGCTTTATTTTGGCTATAGCAAGGATATTGCGCGGAAAATCTTCTTTTCCACCGCGCTCTCCCTCGGCACCAACTGCGTGATTAAAAATTTCGTGCGCCTGCCGCGCCCGTTTGCAAACGACGCCGTCAGCTGCGTGCGCCCCGAAACTGCAACAGGTTATTCCTTCCCGAGCGGACATACGCAAACTATTGCGTCCTGGTCCACCACCCTCGCAGTGCATACCAAAAAGCGCACTTCTTATATCTTTTGCACGGTACTTATCGTGCTGATGGCATTTTCCAGAATGTATTTGGGCGCGCATTATCCGAGTGATGTCATCATCGGTGCACTGCTCGGCGTTTCCTTTGCGCTGCTCGGCAATCATTTATACGAACGTTTTCCAAACAAGACCGCGCTGTGTGGCGTGGTTATACTGCTGCTTACGCCACTCGCCGTGTATTATCTCAGCGCACCGGATGCGCAGTATGCAGACTTTTTTAAGCTATACGGTCTGTTTGCCGGCTTTACGCTCAGCATCCCGTTTGAAGAAAAGTTTATTCAGTTTACAAACAACGTTTCCGTCGGCAAATTTATCTTGCGCATCGTATGCGTCAGCATCCTTGCTGCACTGATGAAATCGGGACTGAAAAAGCTGTTTGCCTGCGACCAACTGCAGCTCTCGCTTATACTGGACGGCGTCCGTTATTTCGTTCTCGCCTTCGTCATCCTCGGCATCTGCCCGTGGATATTTAAAAAGCTGCAGATATAAGCGCAAAGGGCAGTTCAAATTGGACTGCCCTTTTTTCTATATTATATCCGAAGGCAATAACCCTTGCTGCGCAAATAACACAGCAAAGCAATACCACGCTTCGCATTATGCGCCCAGCGCAGCAGTACCAATGCCCCACAACATTGTCAAGGATTTTCAATGCACACCAATTCTCATATATATGCATCCTTTCTTAATAGGTCAAGTTATAATTATATAATGTCTGCAAAGTCGCCTGTATTGCTTCAAAGTCGCCATTGTCATACAATTCCGCTCTGACCATACGGTACAGCATTGTGCGAAGCCCCTGCGCGGGGGAGCTTAGCAAATGCATTGCAAAATAAACCGAAATCCCATTTTCCATATCCACCGCCAGATAAGCGCCTGCCGCACCGCCCCATCCAAAATCGCCGAGCTTGCCATCCGCCTTGGGCGTGCGAATGCCGAGACCATAGCCGTGCGTACCGCTATACCAATACGTACTTTTTTGCGTCGCCGTTAAGCGATCGGTCATCATCAGCTTGAGCGTTTCGGGTTTGAGGAACTTATGCGTACGCAAGCCTTCTAAAAACTTAATGTAATCGTCCGTTGTGGAAATACATCCCGCACCGCCGGCTACATATTCACTGCCGAGCTTATAGCGGAAAATCGGCTTTTTGATATTTACAGCTTTGCCGTCTACAAAGCTGTACTGCTGCGCAAGCGTTTCGATTTCATTCTCCGGCAGCATAAAGGTCGAATTTTGCATACCGACCACATCGAAAATGTGCTTTTTTACATACACTTCAAACTTTTCGCCCGAAAGCACTTCCACCAACGCCGCCAGCACATCGTGGCAAAGGCTATACTGCCATTGTGTACCCGGCTCAAACGAAAGCGGCTCCTGTGCAAGATAGCGCATTGTCTCGCGCATCGGGCATCTGCCGTCCGTTTCCCTGCGCGCTTGTTTCAGCGATGGCGAAAGGCAATCATACGTAAAGCCTGCGGTCATTTCAAACAAGTGCTTGATTAAAATCGGCTTTTCTGCCTTGCGAATGCCGTCTTCGGTTTTTACCGTCATTGCTTTAAATTCCGGCATATAGTCCGACAGCTCGTCTTCCAGAGAAAACAATCCCTTTTCCCAAAGCTGCATCGCCGCCGTTACGGTAATCACCTTCGAGCAGGAATAGATATTGTATCTTTCCTTGCCTGTCAGTTTCGCCTTGTTTTCAAGGTCGCTGTAGCCGTTCATATGCCGAAGGATACATTCGCCGTCTTTGTATACCGCGAGGTCAAACCCAGGTACACCGATATCCAAAAACGAATCACAAAACTTTTTCAATTTTTCAAACATAAGTATTCTCTCCTGTATATTAAATATGCGGTCAGCATACAAATACCAAAACCGTTTCCATTTTGTTTAAATGATAAACATCTGAGTTATACCTATCCGCGATCTGTGTCCACAACTGCTTTGCAGCCGTGTTTTTTTGTTATATTTTATATCCCACTTTCCATGATACATGGAATATAAAACTGTATAATCTATATACCAATATCATTTGACGATTGCGACACATAAGGTTTAGATGCAAACCCTTTTAGCCGTAGTTTATGTTGAGTTAGGAACAAAAAAATTCACTTCACTTCAAACCAAGATACATCTTTTAGTTCATCCCACATAGCGACTGATTTATTATAACTAATTTCAATTAAAGCACTATCGAACTCTTTATTGTTGTTGAAGAGCAAATATATTTTAGCCTTATAACCATCATTGGTTTTACTCTCATCATACTGCAACAATATAGTATCTCGGAAATCGACATTATTTAAATCATTAACAGAAATAATTTCACTATTGTTTTTATAGAGAACTAATTGCTCTATCGTAGGCAGTTGAAGCATTACCATTCCCTCACCTGATTGATGAGCTTTGTCGTGCGGATTCATAGGATGTTCTGATAAAATTTCCATCCAATCCATTTCAAATACGAGGGTATAATTTTCATAATACAATCTTGAACATTCGCAATCATGAAAATCAATATACTTAAGATTGTTTTCGCTAATTACACTAAATTTCTTATTCAATCACCTCATCCTCCTTTCGACAACATTCGACATATCCATATTGCGACACATAAGGTTTAGATGCAAACCTTTTGGTGTGATGTTCATGTTAAGTTAGAAGTAAAAAATCTATTAAAAGTTAATATAATAATTTACAAGTCTAATCCAAAAACTGTTTGAATTAGAAATCAATATATATCCGATAATTCCAATAACAAAAATTGTAATTGGGATAAGTTGTTTAATATCTTTATTTGCAATGCTTTTAATAACCGAAAATAATATCAAACCCAAAGACAAAAGAATGAAAAACCCAAATAAAAGAGGTGTTACCATCCCTAAAACCATCTCTGCACCAAGATTGTATATATCTGCCCATTCTCCCAGATAATTTAGCAATGGGTCAAAAAGAATAAAAGTAATAACAACAATTATATTTGTTAAGATTAGTTTTTTCATTTCTGCACTTCCTTTCGACAACATTCGACATATCCATATTGCGAGGCATAAGGTTTAGATGCAAACCTTTTTAACGCAAGTTCATATCAAGTTAGAACTGAAAAACACATTAATAATGTGAATTTTATTCAATAAATATCTCCATAAAACCATAATGTTGTTTTACTCGTAAAATCCTCATCTATAATTGTTTCATAATATCCTTTTTCTTTAAGATCAGATACAATATGACGGTCTTGGATAAAAGATTTCCCTTGTTTGATAATTGGATCCCAAGTTTGTTCTGTTGAGTCTCTTAACCAAAAAGAATTATAGTAGTTTTCATTATAGAAAATAATAATTTGTGAGTCCCCGAAGTTCGGCTCATCAATACTTGCAACTACTTTGCAAAAAGGTAAACCATTAGGTTTATGCTCTATAATTTCAGCGGTTTTATCAAGCCAAGCCTTGCAAAATGCGGTTTTGATTTTCCCATTTGTTTTAGGAGATGAAATAAACTGACTAAACGGAACATGAAAATGTTCATAGTTATGGTCTGTATTTTGAAAAGGGCATATTTGATTTATACTATTTAGCAAAACTCTTAATTTTCGTTTTTGTCCTCTTTCCTTTTTATAACTCATATATACTAACCTCGGTTTCTGAATTGTTATTTATTATTCCAACATTATTCGACATATTTATATTGCGAGTCATAAGGTTTAGATGCAAAGCTTTTTGATGTTATGCTCGTGTTCAGTCAGGAACAAAAAAATCAATACTGTGCTTCGCAAAAATACAGCTTATCTGTTATCTCTTGGGTATAAAAAATATTATAATCACCATCTATATACTTGTATCCTTCTTCATCCTCTTCCATTTGTGAAGGTTCACACACAATATTTCCTCCTGCTAATACCGATACTGCATAAGGTTTACCACTTGGAGAATAATAAAACATATAGTCTTGACTTGATGGGGCAATTCCTTTACCACCACAATCGAAAATTATTATATCGTTGTCAATACCAATATGTGTCACTGGACTACCATCCAATAACTCTGCAAAAACATCATCTGAAATTTCCACTCTATTTTCTGTGGAACTCTTTTTAATTTCTACATATAATCCATCAACATCATCAGTATATTTATCTATTTTAGAGTTACCTACTCCAACAACTTCCTCTCCGTAATTAAGTGAAACCCTTAAGGGAAGCTCGTCTATTTTATCGATGACACTATAAATTAAACTCTCATTTTCCATAACATAATCAAATAATTTCTCTTTCTTACTTTTTGTATTCGATAAAAAACCTATTAAAACAATAGCTATTAACAAAACAAAGGTAATTACAAACAGTCTTTTTTTATTCATATAAATTTTCCTTTCGACAAATTTCTCCACATTGCGACACATAAGGTTTAGATGCAAACCTTTTCGGTGTCAAGTTCGTGTTTCGCTATGCCCATTTGTTTTCTTTGGATATTTTCTTGATCTTTTCTGTCTGCAAAAGTTGTATTACGAATGTAGTAATATGAACGATAAATCCAATAGTTGAAATAAGTTCTGCAACATTTAAAATTTGTTCGTCATGTATTAATCCCCAAAATCCATAGGAGTTAATATCACTTGAATCTGGCATAAACAAATACGCTATTAGAAAAGTGAAAACAAAAATCACATTTAGCATCTTAACTTTTTTGATTTATCAAAATACTTTGCTGAATATAAGTTCATAAAAACAAATATAACACTATGCGGAATTACTACAACCGACATAAAAAGACGCAACCAACCTAAATTAAACAACCAAGTAGAAGCAACAACTAATATACAAATTATTGACATGATGATGGTTATTATCTTTTTATTGAATATTTTCATTACAATCTCTCCTTTCGCCAATATTCGACATTATTTATATAGTTCGTATCAAGCTAAGACTAAAAAAAGATAAATTGGAACTTGTATCTCTGTTTTATTTAATAAATTCTATAAAATAATAGTCATTAAGATCTTCAACCTTTTCCAATTCATTAAATTCCAATGTAAAATTTCTGGGTGATTTGAATACACTATTTTCACAATGAGAAATATAGCAATTAGGTTTATAACTATTCGGAACATGACTCGCAAATGTCAAATTTCTATTTTCAAATTCTTCATTTAGCTCCTCTATTGACATTTTTGTCTTTACTACTAAAACTACACGATATGTTGAATAATCTCCATTTCCACCAGAATCTCCAATTCCACTTCACTTCCAAACTGGGTATCCCGGATAATGCCGCCAA
>JAZSQB010000052.1:0-5941 GCA_045537695.1 Clostridia bacterium
CCCAGGTCGACCACTTCGTAGCCGGTGGACTCGATCATCATGATGACCAGGTTCTTGCCGATGTCATGCAGATCGCCGAAAACGGTACCCATAGCCATCTTGCCGATCTTGTGGTACCGGAGGGCGATAAGCTCAAGGTGCAGGCTTCCGACCTGATTGAAAACAAGCAACTGCACATCGATGCAGACTTGGTTGTCCTTGCGGCGGCAATCGAGCCGGATAAATCCGCAAGACCGCTCGCAACCATGCTGACAGCAAGTATGGATACAAACGACTTCTTTACGGAAGCGCATCCGAAGCTGAAACCGGTAGAAAGCCCGACGGCAGGTGTGTTCCTCTCCGGCGCATGCCAGGGCCCGAAGGATATTCCGGAAACCGTTTCGCAGGCAGGTGCGGCAGCCTCCAAGGTTATCGGCTTGCTCGCGAAGGATAAGCTGACGGGTAATCCGTGTATCGCACATTCGAACGAGCTGATGTGTAACGGCTGTTCTTCGTGTGAAAAAGTTTGTGCCTACGGTGCAATCACTTATGAAGATAAAGAATTCCGTATGCCGGACAGAACGACAAAAATCAGACGTGTTGCTGTTGTCAACCCTGCAGTATGTCAGGGCTGCGGCGCATGTACGGTTGCATGTCCGTCCGGTGCTATGGACTTAAACGGCTTTGCAAGCAATCAAATTATGGCGGAGGTGGACGCAATATGCAAGTAAATGAACACAAACCTTTAATCGTTGCATTTTGCTGCAACTGGTGCTCCTATGCCGGTGCAGACCTTGCAGGTAATAACCGTCTTAACTATCCGGCAGATGTAAAAATCATCCGTGTGCCTTGCTCTTGCCGCGTAAACCCGATGTTTATCCTGCGTGCATTCCAGCGAGGCGCAGACGGTGTCATCCTCTGCGGTTGCCATCCGGGCGACTGCCACTACACTTCGGGCAACTACTTCACACGCAGAAGAATGGCGGCGCTCTTCTCGATGCTCGATTACCTCGGTATCGAAAGAGAACGCACCCGCGTAGAGTGGGTATCTGCGGCGGAAGGTGCAAAATTTGCCGCTACCATGAATGACTTTGTGGAGAAGGTAACAGCGCTTGGTGAAAACAAGAGATTGGAGGATCTGCGATGCAAAAGATAACACAAGCTCAGTTGATAGATAAAGCAGTTTCTCTGCTGAAAGCCGGTACCGTTACAGCCGTGCTCGGTTGGCGCAAGGGTGAATTCGGTTACGATGTAACCCCGTCTATGTTCACAACTGAAGAAGATTTAAAAGAAAATTTTGTATGGAATGATTTTTGCGGCTCGAACTTTTCTAAATACCTCGTCGCAAAAACAGACAGATATGAAGGCAAGATTCTTGTTTTCTTAAAGCCGTGCGACACTTACAGCTTCAATCAGCTTCTGACAGAGCACCGCTTCGACCGCGAAAAGGTGTATGCGCTCGGTATTCCGTGCGAAGGCATGGTCGATGTTGCAAAAGTAAAGGCAATCACCGGCGAAGGCATCAGTGCCATTGCCGAAGACGGTGAAAACATTTTGGTAACATCCATTTATGAAGACAAGCCGATTTCCGTTTCCGCAAACGATGTGCTTTTAGAACGTTGCATTAACTGCAAGAGCAAAAAGCACGTTGCCTACGATGAACTGATGGGTGAAGAGGGTGAAGTATTAGACAGTGCAAGATTTGACGAGGTTGCAAAAATCGAGGCAATGACGCCGGACGAAAGATTTGCGTTCTGGCAAAGTGAGCTCTCCCGTTGCATCCGTTGTAACGCCTGCCGCGATGCATGCCCTGCATGCACCTGCGAGAAGTGCGTATTTACAAATCCGGATTCCGGCGTTGAAAATAAGGCGGCGGCAAACAGCTTTGAAGAAAAGATGTTCCACATCATCAGAGCTTACCATGTAGCCGGTCGCTGCACAGACTGCGGCGAATGCTCGAGAGTATGCCCGCAGAATATTCCGCTCCATCTCTTAAACCGTAAGTTTATCAAGGATATCAACGAGTTTTACGGCGAATATCAGGCAGGTGCAGAGGTTGGCTTACGTGCACCGCTTGTAGACTATACCACCGAGGACTTAGAGCCGGGTGAAGTGTTTGACAGGAGGGATACAGATGCGTAAATGTTCTCTTGAAAAAATCAATTCCGTTTTTGCGGAAATCACCAAAACCGCTAAACTCTATGTTCCGGCAAATGACAAAGACGGCAGTGCCGTATATAAGCAGTGGGCAGACGGTATCGAGTGGAGCAATGCTTTAAATACCGTAAGAAGCCCGAAAGACTTTTTCTTCCCGCAGATGGAAAATCTGATGGAGTTTAAGACAGAAGGCAAAAACATTGAAATCATTGATACAAGAAGCGAAACGGAAGATTTCGTTATCTTCGGCGTTCGCGCCTGTGATGTAAAGAGCTTTGAAGTTTTAGACAGAGTGTTCCTTTCCGAGCCGGTGGACAGCTATTATGCGTCCAGACGCGAAAAGGGCATCATCGTGTCCACCGCCTGCACAAAGCCGGCTGAAACCTGCTTTTGTAAGATCTTCGGCATCTCTCCGGAAGCACCGGAAGGCGATGTAACGACATGGAAAACAGAAACAGAGCTTTATTTACAGGCAAACAACGAAAAGGGTGAAGCATTTTTAGAAAGAATTGCCGCTTTCACCGAAGACTGCGATGAAACTGCAGTCAATGCGCAGAAGGAAAAGATTTCTGCGATTATGCATAAGCTTCCGCTCAAAGATCTGACAACAGACGCATTCGGCGGTGGCAAGACAGATGAATTTTTCAATCATCCGGCATGGACTGAACTTTCGCAGAGCTGTCTCGGTTGCGGTACCTGCACATTCGTGTGCCCAACCTGCCAGTGCTACGATATCAAGGATTTCAACACCGGCAACGGCGTTGTAAGATTCAGATGCTGGGATTCCTGCATGTATTCCGATTTCACAAAAATGGCACACGGCAACAACCGTCTTACGCAGAAAGAGCGTTTCCGCCAGAGATTTATGCATAAACTGGTGTACTATCCGGAAAATAACGACGGACTCTTCAGCTGCGTAGGTTGCGGCAGATGCCTTGCAAAGTGCCCGATTTCCATGAATATTGTGAAAGTAATGAAAAAGATTGGAGGGAATAAGGCATGACAAACAGAGAAGAAACATTAATTCCCAAAATCGGTGTGATTACGGATGTCCGTATCGATACACCGGATATTAAAACCTTCCGCGTTGTAACGCCGGATGGCAAAAAAGCATTTGACCACCGTCCGGGCCAGTGTGCTATGCTTTCCATCCCGGGTGTCGGCGAAGCGATGTTTTCCATCACTTCCTCCCCGACCAACACAGAGTATATGGAATTTTCCATTAAAAAGTGCGGCTGTGTAACCGAATGGCTCCACCAGGCAGAAGTCGGTCAGCAGATTACCATCCGCGGACCGTACGGCAATCCGTTCCCAGTAGACGATGTGTTTGCAGGCAAAAATTTGCTTTTTATTGCCGGCGGTGTAGGTCTTGCACCGCTTCGCTCGGTTATCAACTACTGTAGACATTACCGCGACCGTTACGGTGACATTGACATCGTATACGGCTCCAGAAGCAAGGACGATTTGCTCGATTATAAAGAAATCATCGACGAGTGGTCGACGGATGCAGGCGTAAACGTACACCTGACCATCGACAATCCGCAGGACGGTTGGGACGGTCATGTAGGCTTTGTTCCGAACTATGTAAAAGAGCTCGGCTTTGACACCAACAAAACAGCAGTCCTCTGCGGACCGCCGATTATGATTAAGTTTACACTGGAAGGTCTTTGTGCGCTCGGCTTTGATAAGACGCAGATTTACACCACACTTGAGCTTCGCATGAAGTGCGGTGTCGGCAAATGCGGCAGATGCAATGTCGGTTCCAAATATGTGTGCAAAGATGGTCCGGTATTCAGATGTGACGAACTCGACGAGCTTCCGGACGAGTATTAATGCTGAGGTAAAGGAGAAACGAAATGGAAAAATTAGTGAATATCTTTCTGTTCGGCAAAAAGTATGCCGTGCCGGAAAATTTAACAATTATGACCGCTATGGAATATGCCGGCTACCAGTTGGTACGCGGTTGCGGTTGCCGTAACGGTTTTTGCGGCGCTTGTGCTACCATTTATCGCATCAAGGGCGATAAGGAGCTCAAAGCGTGTCTCGCTTGTCAGACCAAGGTCGAAGACAATATGTATATCGCAACGCTGCCGTTCTTCCCGCTTGTGAAGGAAGGCTACGATATCGAAAATATTCCGGTAAACGAGTCTGTTATGATGCAGCTTTACCCGGAAATTTATGCGTGCATCGGCTGTAATGCCTGCACAAAGAGCTGTACACAGGGTCTTAACGTTATGCAATATATCGCTTATGCACAGCGCGGCGACTTTGAAAAGTGCGCAGAAGAATCCTTCGACTGCGTAATGTGCGGCGTATGTTCTTCCAGATGCCCTGCCGGTATTTCCCATCCGCAGGTTGCGATGCTCGCAAGAAGAATCAACGGTAAGTATTTAGCACCGGGCTGCGGTCACTTAGAAGACCGTGTAAAGGAAATCAAAAACGGCGATTTCAAAGAACTGATCGAAGCTCTGATGCAGAAGCCGATTGAGGAAATGAAAGAGCTTTATAATACACGCGAAATCGAAAAGTAAGGAGGAAAAGATATGTATTCGGAAAAATTTCAGAAATCCATTGCCGCTGTTGAAGCTGCAAGAGAAAAAAATATCGCATTGGAACCGGATCGTATGACTGCAAAGCAGAAGGAAGATTTGCTTGCAGCTTTTCATCCGGACTACAAGCAAGATGAATTTGATGTGCTTAAAATCGGTCCGAACAAGGGCGATAAGGTGCCGACAGAGCTTGCTGAAATTCTGCAGGCGCACAGCCGCATCAGCGCAGAGAGCGTTGACCTGACAAAGCCGGATTATGAAACCGATGTTTTAATCATCGGCGGTGGCGGCGCAGGTACTTCTGCGGCAATCGAAGCACACGCAGCAGGCGCAGACGTTATGATTGTGACCAAGCTTCGTATGGGCGATGCAAACACCATGATGGCAGAAGGCGGCATTCAGGCGGCAGATAAGCCGAACGACTCCCCTGCTATCCATTTTGTAGACGCATTCGGCGGCGGTCACTTTGCCGCAAAGAGAGAGCTTTTGTCGAAGCTCGTTTGCGATGCTCCGGAAGCAATTCTGTGGCTCAGCAACTTGGGCGTTGAATTTGATAAGGAAGCAGACGGCACAATGGTAACCACCCACGGTGGCGGTACTTCCAGAAAGAGAATGCATGCAGCAAAGGACTATTCCGGTGCAGAAATTATGAGAACGCTTCGTGACGAAGTGTTAAACCGCAACATTCCGGTTGTGGACTTCACCGCTGCCATTGAGCTGATTTTGGATGAAAGCGGCAATGCAGCAGGTGCGGTTTTGATGAATATGGAAACAAAAGAACTGCTCGTTGCAAAGGCTAAAACAGTTATCATTGCAACCGGCGGCGCTGGTCGTATGCACTACCAGGGCTTCCCGACATCCAACCACTACGGTGCAACCGCAGACGGTCTTGTGCTTGGTTATCGTGCAGGCGCAAAGCTTTTGTATGCTGAAACATTGCAGTACCATCCGACAGGTGTTGCATATCCGGAACAGATTTTCGGTGCGCTCGTAACGGAAAAGGTGCGCTCGCTCGGCGCGAAGCTCGTTAACGAAAACGGCGAAGTATTTATGCATCCGCTGGAAACCCGTGACGTTTCCGCGGCATCCATCATCCGTGAATGCTCTGAAAGAGGCAACGGTGTAGATACCGGCAACGGCAAGGGCGTATGGCTGGATACACCGATGATTGAAAAAATCGGCGGTGAAGGCACGATTATGAAGAGAATCCCTGCGATGTGGAGAATGTTTGAAAAATACGGCATCGACATCCGTAA
>JAZSQB010000013.1:0-19273 GCA_045537695.1 Clostridia bacterium
AGGATTGTTCTATCACGAAATCGCGCACATCCTTGTTTTTTAACAGCACCCCGAAAATAAGCTTGACTCTGCGCACAAATTCCGGCTCAAAATCCTGCATATAAAACGTCTGCGCCAACGGGCACATACTTTTCGCGCGCGGGTCAATGATGATTTCCGGCTCGCCGTCTTCCTTTACATACGGAATCAGCGGAAAAATGCGACAGGAAAGCGGACGGTGCCTGCGGTCACACGTACCGTCACAAATCAAAATTGGTGCCGTTTGATCCGCATCACCATACAAAAATGCCGACGGCTCAATGCGCATCCAATCTATATTTTTCCCCGCATACATACACGCTTCGCCCGGATAAAGGTACATCCCTGCTTCATCATCTGCGCTAATGCAGCAAGCGCCGCTGCAGAGCTGACCACAGTCCACTCTGAGCGGCGTTACATTTGCTAAAAGTCTGTACGCTTCCTTATATATCTGTTTTGCATTCATGTTAATCAACCTTTTTAATATCAATCATATGCATGGCTGCTGTCAACATATCAAAGCTGAGCATATCCGCTACCGCATTCATCACAACCGCCTGCGAAAAAGAGGCTGCGTGTCTTAAAGAAGTTTCTGTATCCATTCCCTTTGTCTGCCCGTAAATAAAACCGCTTAAAAAGGCATCGCCTGCGCCAACCGTATTGTATACCGATACCGACGGCACCTGAATAACATACACGCCATCCTCGCACGCGGCAATTGCGCCCTCCGGACCTGCGGATACTAACACGTTTTTTACCCCACGCTCACGAATGCGCTTTGCACATTCAATGGTTTCATAGCGGTTGACCAGATGCACATCAAAGCTGTCGCACAGCTCCTTAATGTTCGGCTTGATGACGTCCGGTTGCGCTTCAATTGCAGCAAGCAACGGTTCACCGCTGCAATCCACAGCCACCTTTGCCCCGTTTTCGTGAATCATGCGGCAAAGCGTCTGATACAAATCCTGTGGCATTGTTCTGGAAATATGACCGCTGAGCGCCACATATGCACATTCCTTGGCAATGAGCGCCGTTTTTTCCATCAGCGCATTAAGCTGCGCCTCCGTCGGCGTGCCGGCTTCCAGATTCACATCCGTATATGTACCGTTTTTCAAATCCACAATTTTAATGTTGTTGCGGATCGGATAATCCACCGGCAAAAAGTCGCAATGCATGCCGAATTTATTGAGCTGGCTGATAAATACCGCTCTGTCCGGACCGCCGATAAAACCATAACAAATGGATTCTAAACCGCTTGCTGCAAGATATTTTGCAACATTGACGCCTTTGGATCCCGGTGTGGCAGTCGCTTCGTGCGCAAGGTTGACTTCGTTTAAACAAAAATCATCCACATAAATCGTTCGATCCATTGCTGGACTGAGCGAAAGACCCGCTACCTTTTCACACATACTGTCACCTTCCCTATGTCAGAATGCATTTCAATTTATTTTATGCGTACAACGGATGCTTTGCACAAAGTGCAGCAACACGCGCCTTGATTTCATCTGCACTTGCGCCGTCTGTTACTGCAAGCTTAATGAGTGCGGCTACTTCCTTCATATCTTCTTCCACAAAGCCCCGTGAGGTTACCGCCGGTGTACCGATACGGATACCGCTGGTCACAAACGGGCTCTGTGTATCAAACGGAATTGCGTTTTTATTTACGGTGATACCGATTTCGTCGAGCTTATGCTCTGCTTCTTTACCGGTGATGTTCATCGGTGTTAAGTCTACGAGCATAAGGTGGTTGTCCGTACCGCCGCTGACAAGCTTAAAGCCTTCAGCCAGAAGTGCTTCTGCAAGCGCAGCTGCATTCTTTACAATCTGTGTCTGATACGCCTTGAACTCATCGGAAAGTGCTTCCTTAAAGCATACTGCCTTGGATGCGATTACGTGCATCAACGGACCGCCCTGGATTCCCGGGAACAGTGCCTTGTTAATCTTTGCAGCGTGCTCTTCTTTACAGAGAATCAAACCACCGCGCGGACCGCGAAGCGTCTTATGGGTTGTTGTAGTAACGAAATCGGCGTGCGGTACCGGATTCGGATGCAGACCTGCAGCAACCAAACCTGCGATATGCGCCATATCTACCATGAAGTATGCGCCGACTTCCTTTGCAATTTCAGCAAAGCGCGCAAAATCAATCGTTCTCGGATATGCGGAAGCACCTGCCAGAATCAGCTTCGGCTTGCATTCGAGTGCAAGGCGACGAACTTCGTCATAATCAATTACGTTTGCACCTTCGTTTACGCCGTACGGTACAATGTTAAAATACTTACCGGAAATGTTGACCGGGCTACCGTGGCTCAAGTGACCGCCGTGTGCAAGGCTCATGCTGAGCACTGTATCACCCGGCTCCAAAACGGAGAAGAACACCGTCAGGTTTGCCTGTGCACCGGAGTGCGGCTGAACGTTGGCATGGTCAGCGCCAAATACCTTCTTTGCACGCTCAATCGCCAATGTTTCTACAACGTCTACATATTCGCAACCGCCGTAATAGCGCTTGCCCGGATAGCCTTCTGCATATTTATTGGTCAGCGGTGTGCCCATCGCTTCCATAACAGCTTCGCTTACAAAGTTTTCCGAAGCAATCAATTCAATTTTGTTCTGCTGACGGGAAAGCTCCTGCATGACTGCAGCATGCACTTCCGGGTCTGCACTTTTAATTTTGTTAAACTCCATGTAAAAACACTCCTTATTATTATAGCTAATCATATTATACTCTATTTAGAGCATTTAAGCAAGCCTTTTTCAAATTCTTTACTTTTTCTTTTCCCTGTGCTAAACTGTATACGGGTGATAAATATGACTAAAAAAGAAAGGCTTCTGCTTTTGGCAGAAGATTTAGAAAAAGCATACCCCGATGCGGTATGCTCTTTAGATAATGCGACCAACCCGTGGAAGCTGCTCGTTTCCGCTATTTTAGCGACGCAGTGCACGGACAAGCGTGTAAATATGGTCACGCCGGCGCTCTTTGCGCGTTTCCCGGAAATTGCGGATTTTGCCGCCGCGACGGCGGAGGATGTAATGCCGTACATCCGCTCTACCGGCTTTTTTAACCACAAGGCGCAAAACATTGTCGGCTCGGCAAAGAAAATCATAGAAGACTTTGCTGGCAAAGTGCCGCGCACGATGGAAGATTTGACTTCCTTGCCCGGCGTCGGCAGGAAGATTGCCAACCTTTTAATTGGCGATTGCTTCGGCGGAGATGCCATCGTGGTGGATACGCACTGCAAGCGCATCACCTACCGCATGGGGCTAACCAAGCAGACTGACCCGACCAAAATTGAAATGGAACTCTGGAAAATCATGCCGCCCTGCATGGGCAGTAATTTTTGCCACCGCATCGTCTATCTCGGGCGTGAATATTGCGTACGCAACCCGAAGTGCGATATTTGTCCGGTAAGCACACATTGTAAAAAGGTATTGAAGTAGGGTACGATGATCCGCATCGTACCGTTTCGGATATAACGGGCGGATGTAGGCATCCGCCCCTACGATAGTTCACTGCAACACCACACTGCTTATGCTTTTTACACTCTCAACTGCTACTATTACAAGGGAATAGGAAAAATGCACCGGAATGGACAAACCGAACCCGCAGGGCTGTGCCCGAAGGCGTACTTGTGTACGTCGAGTGGGGCGGTTTGTTCGTAGCAAAACATTTGCGTTCCGGTGATATTTTTACATTCCCCTTAATACAAGATTTCCAACAAATCTTCCCCGTGCTCCACTTTACCTTCCGTAATGGTTTTTATGCCCTTATAACTGTCGCTGTCCGCAATCACTAGCGGTGTAACAAGTGAATACCCCGCCTTTTCAATGGCGGCTTTGTCAAAGCGAATCAGCGCATCACCCTTTTTCACTTTATCCCCGTCCTGCACAGCATAGGCAAAATGCTTGCCCTTTAAATTCACTGTGTCGATACCGACATGAATGAGCAAATCAAACCCGTCCGCCGTTTTAAGACCGATGGCATGCTTAGAATCCACCATGTTGCATACAGTGCCGTCGCACGGTGCATAAATCACGCCCACGTGCGGCAGGATGGCTATGCCCTGCCCAAGAATTCCACGACTGAACACTTCATCTTCGACCTTATTGAGCGCAATCACTTCGCCGTCCGCATACGCTGAAAGCGTTAGCGCATCCGGCTTTGTTTCCACATGCATATCTAAATAATCCTCTAAATTCGACTTAACCACCGTAACGGTCGGTCCGTAAATCACCTGCACGCCGTTGCCCTTATGAATCACGCCGCTTGCGCCGCTCTCTTTTAACAGCGCATCCGAAACCTTACTCCCGTCCTTGACGGTGATGCGCAGACGCGTTGCACAGCAGTCAACATCCGAAATATTGTCTTTACCGCCGAGACCCTTGACAATCAGTTCCGACTGTTTACCCGCTTGCTTTGCCGCCTCGACATCCTTTCTTGTATACAGCTTTGTTTCCTCGCCGAGGTCTTCTCTGCCCGGCGTTTTGTAGTTGAATTTCTTAATCATAAAGGTAAAGATACCCCAATACAGGAAGAAGTACACCACGCCGACCAGCACGACATAAATCCAGTTAGTTTTTGCGTTGCCCTGCAACACACCAAAGAGCACTAAGTCGATAATACCGCCCGAAAAGGTCATGCCTACGCCGACGCGCAGAATGTGCATCAGCATAAAGGAAAGACCTGCCAGCACGCAGTGCACACCGTATAAAAGCGGCGCAACGAAAATAAACGTAAATTCAAGCGGCTCGGTAATACCGGTCAGCATCGCCGTCAGTGCCGCAGATAAAAGCAAGCTCCCCGCCACCTTGCGTTTTTCCGGTTTGGCGCATTTATACATTGCAAACGCCGCACCCGGCAGACCAAAAATCATGAACGGGAACTTACCCGCCATAAAGCGCGTTGCTTCCGTGTTAAAGAAAGTGGTGTTTTGTGATGCAAGCTCGGCAAAATAAATGTTTTGCGCACCCTGCACAAGCACACCGTCAATCACGGCACTGCCGCCCACGCTTGTCTGCCAGAACGGAATATAGAACACGTGATGCAGACCGAACGGAATGAGTGCACGCTCGATAATACCGTAAATCCAGGTGCCGGCATAGCCGGAAGCAAGTACGAGATTGCCGAGCATAGAAATGCCGCGCTGAATCAGCGGCCATACAAAGAACATCAACACGCCGACCAGTACATACACAAGCGCTGAAATAATCGGTACAAAGCGCGTACCGCCGAAGAATGCAAGCACCGGCGGAAGCTGGATTTTATAAAAACGGTTGTGCAGTGCCGCCACACCCAAGCCGACAATGATACCGCCGAACACACCCATCTGCAAGGTGGTAATACCAAGCACACTCGCCGTCGTGTTTTCAAGCAGGCTCTCCACGCCGCCGCGCGCATTAATCAGCGCAAAAATCGTGGTATGCATAATCAAAAATGCCACCACGCTCGAAAGCGCCGCCACTTCTTTTTCCTTTTTCGCCATACCGATGGCAACACCGATAGCAAACAACAGTGCCAGGTTGTCAAACACGGCGCTACCCGCCTTGCTCATAATATCGAGCACAGTATATAAAATACTGCCCGGATAGATAATGCCGGTCAAATTGTATGTGCCAAGCATCGTCTGATTGGTAAATGAACTACCGATACCGAGCAACAGACCCGCCACCGGCAAAATCGCAATTGGAAGCATAAATGAGCGCCCGACGCGCTGCAATACGCCGAAAATTTTATCTTTCATAAAACTACCTCCAAAAAAGTTTGTATTGGTAGTATGAACAGATAAAAACTTTTTATGAAAAAAATAAAAAAAGACGTTTATAAACGCCTTTTCTCTCCCTCCGAGTTTTGCTGTGCAAAACCCACCTCCCTCGTCAGAGGGAGGCGACTCATTTTATTCACTATTTTATCGGCTCCCTCCGACGAGGGAGCTGTCAGCGAAGCTGACTGAGGGAGAGACGTTTCACCTCTGTATCAATTATTTCGCATACAGAGCGGAAATGTATATCTACATCCGAATTTAAAAACCGCAAAACCGTCAATCCCATACTTTCAAGCATAGCTGTTCTTTCCTTGTCCTTTTGCAGTTTTTCCTCCGTATAATGTCTACCGCCGTCCAGCTCAATAACCAACCTTGCTTTTGCACAATAAAAATCCACGATATACTTTCCGATTGCCTTCTGTCTTTGAAATCGCAACGGATAAGCACGCAAAAATTCATACCAAAGCTTACGCTCCCACGGCGTCATTGCCTTTCGCAGTTGCTTTGCAAGCGTAATATTCTTTTTTTCATATTCTATCATATCAACTCGCACAAAATCGAATTGCTCACTTGTATCCCCTTTTTCGTAAAGGCGATGCGTCCGTCTTTGCGCGTCATAAAATCATTGTCGATATACAAATCCAGCTTCGTTTTATGTTTTTCGTAAAAATCGTAACCGAATTTGTCTGTAAATGCCGTAAGTGACAGTCCTTCTTTTAAACGAAGGGTCATCATTACATATTCCGAAGCCGAATCTTCCGAAGAAAGCTCAGTTTGCCTTTCCATAGGCAACTTATTTTCAGAAAGCATCTGCAAATACAGATTCAAATCCCTGACATTCTCCGTGCGCACACGTCCGTCAAAGCCATGTGCGCCAAGACCTGCCGCCAGATACGGCGCGCAGTGCCAGTACTTTAAATTGTGCCGGCTCTCATACCCCAGCTTGGCATAATTGGAAATTTCATAATGCACAAAACCGTGCACATCCAAAATCTCTCCCGTGCGCTGATACATAGCGCGCTCTGTATCCTCATCCGGCAAATCTCGTCCGTCCGCATACAATTTTTCAAACGGTGTGTCCGGCTCTACAATCAGCGAATAGGCGCTGATATGCGTCGGTGCAAACGAAAGCGCCGTTTTAAGATTTTCTTCCAGACTCGCAAGGCTCTGCATCGGGATACCGCTCATCAAATCGAGATTGAAATTTTCAAATCCAGCTTTGCGCACATCGGATAGACACGCCTTAGCCTGCGCGCTGTCATGCAAGCGCCCGAGCAGCTTGAGCTCTGTGTCTGAAAAGCTCTGCACGCCGACGCTGATGCGGTTAAACCCCATCGCACGATATGCCGAAAGCTTGTCCAAATCCGCCGTAGCGGGATTGAATTCCGTTGTAATTTCCGCCTTTGCATCTACATTGTGGCGCGCAAATACCGCGGATAAAATCCGCTCTGTCTGCCCTGCCGTCAGCACGCTCGGCGTACCGCCACCAAAGAAGATGCTGTCTATGTTTTGCGAATCTTGCATACCGATTTCGCGCACCAGTGCGGAAACGTACGCTTCGCGCATCTCTTCCGTAGCCGGTGCGGACAAAAAGTCGCAATACGCACACTTTTGTATACAAAATGGAATATGAATATAGAATCCGTAATTATTCATCGAGCTTAAGCACAGACATAAACGCCTCCTGCGGCAGCTCTACGCTACCCACCTGGCGCATACGCTTTTTACCTTCCTTCTGCTTTTCAAGCAGCTTCTTTTTACGGGTAATATCACCGCCGTAGCACTTGGCAAGCACGTCCTTACGCATTGCTTTAACGGTTTCACGCGCAATAATCTTGCCGCCGATTGCCGCCTGAATCGGCACCTCAAAGAGCTGACGCGGAATGGCTTCTTTCAGCTTTTCGGCAATTCTTCTGCCACGGGCATATGATTTTTCGCGGTGCACGATAAAGGAAAGCGCATCGACCATATCACCGTTTAAGAGCATATCGAGCTTCACCAAATCGGAACGCTGATAGCCATAAAGCTCGTAGTCAAACGATGCATAGCCGCGCGTACGCGATTTGAGCGCATCGAAAAAGTCATAGATAATTTCATTAAGCGGCATATCATAATGCAACGACACACGATCAGCATCGATATACTGCATATCCTTATACACGCCGCGTCTGTCCTGACAAAGCTCCATAATGTTGCCGACATAATCCTTCGGCACCATAATATCCGCTTTCACCATCGGCTCTTCCATATACTCAATCTCCGCAGCCGGCGGCAGATTGGTCGGGTTGGAAATATCAAAATATTCGCCGTTGGTCTTTTTTACTTTATACACAACGCTCGGCGCGGTCGTTACCAAATCGAGGTTATATTCACGCTCGAGTCTTTCCTGAATAATTTCCATATGCAAAAGTCCCAAGAAGCCGCAACGGAAGCCAAAGCCGAGCGCTACGGAGGTTTCCGGCTCGAACACCAGAGATGCATCATTTAATTGCAGCTTCTGGAGCGCATCGTTTAAATCGTTATACTTTGCGCCGTCTGCCGGATAAATACCGCTAAACACCATCGGCTGTACATCACGATAGCCTGTAAGCGGCTCTTTTGCCGGGCGATCGGTCGTTGTAACGGTATCGCCCACGCGCGCATCACGCATCGACTTGATGCTTGCCGCAATATAGCCAACCTCACCGGCGGAAAGGCTGTCTGCTTTCTGCATGCCGACCGGTTTTAAATAACCGACCTCAACCACCTCGTACTTTGCGCCGGTTGCCATCATCAAGATGGTCTGCCCCGCCTTGATTGTACCTTCCTTGATACGGACGTATACAATAACGCCCTTGTAGCTGTCATAGTACGAGTCGAAAATAGGCGCCTGCAGCGGTGCACTCGCATCGCCCTGCGGCGGCGGTACACGCTTTACGATTTCTTCTAAAACAGCGGGGATGTTGATGTTGTTTTTTGCCGAAATCAGCGGCGCCTCCTGCGCCTCGATGCCGATAACGTCCTCAATTTCATTTTTCACCGCTTCCGGTCTTGCCGCAGGCAAATCAATTTTATTGATAACCGGTACAACCTCCAAATCGTGCTCAATGGCAAGATAGGTATTGGCAAGCGTCTGCGCCTCGATGCCCTGTGACGCATCCACGACTAAAATCGCACCCTCGCAGGCTGCAAGCGAGCGCGAAACCTCGTAGTTAAAGTCGACGTGTCCTGGTGTGTCAATTAAATTGAGCACATAGTCCTCCCCGTCGTTTGCGCGATACTTTAAACGCACGGCGCGCGCCTTAATCGTGATGCCGCGCTCACGCTCCAGCTCCATATTATCGAGGAGCTGACTTTCCATGTCGCGCTGCTCCACTTCGCCTGTGTTTTCCAAAAGGCGGTCCGCCAATGTGGACTTACCGTGGTCAATATGTGCAATAATAGAAAAATTTCGAATATTCTTTTGCATATACTTTATCCAATCCTTTTTAATGCATAGTTTGATATTTTATTTTACCACAGTTTTGCGGATTTGTCACCTGTTTTTTTCGCACGGCGTAAAATCGACAAAATATTGTTTTTAGTTGAATTCCAAATCCCTTTATAGTATAATATATAAAAATTATATGTAAGAAGGACAGTAGCAAATGCAACAGAAACAACCCCTGATTTCCAAAACAAGAAGCATCTATTTTCTACGATTGTTCGGCAGAATTATTGTATTTCTCCTTGCCGTTTTGCTGTACATATTTGACAAAGAACAGTTCAGCATCGCCGACGATTGGAATTTCTTTCAGAAATTTTCACCGTTGCATCTTTTGTGGTTGATATGGATGTGGGATATGGTTTTGCAGCTTATACCCGTAAAAGCCCATATTTCCATCGGCTCGCAAAAGGTGTTTGAATCGTTATTTCGCCCCATTAAAGAGAAAATCAACTATAAAAATTTAAAGCAGTATATCAAAGACACAACCACAGCGGCGTACAAGGTGATGGTTCTATGGATTCTGCTCACCGTCGCTACCAGTACATTGCATTTAACCGGCATCATCGACACCGGCATAATGATTTTACTGTCCACCTGCTTTTACGTGTGTGATTTAATATGCGTCCTGATCTGGTGCCCGTTCCGGCTGATTATGAAAAACAAATGCTGCACCACCTGCAGAATATTTAACTGGGACCATTTGATGATGTTTTTGCCCATCGTCGCCGTCAACAGCTTTTTCTCCTGGTCGCTCGTTCTGATTGCATTTTTCATATGGCTTGTTTGGGAAATCTGCGTGTTTACCTACCCCGAACGTTTCTGGGAAAACAGCAATATGGCGCTCCGCTGCTCGGAGTGCACGGATAAGCTTTGTACGCAGTATTGCAGGAAATTACGGAAATAGTAAAATAAGAAAGTCTCCCATCTTTTGCTATGGTTGCTTTGTTTTTGTACCACCTTTTTAATCTATCATATTAGATGATTTCCTCGTTATCAAGGTTTAGTTTGTTCGTAAGATAATAATTCGCACACGACCACCAGACGAAACCGATTTGTCCATATAAGCATACGCTGTATATTCTTCAGCCATTTCAGCCAATTCATCAACCGTTATCATACTGTATACATAACCATAGGATGAATTTTTTACGTAAATTTGCACCTTATCAGACATAATATATTTGTTATTGTTCATAGTGATTGTAGAGCCACTGACATCTGTAATTTTTGTTGCTTTAATCCGAGAAAGAGGTGTTATTGATGTTATTTCGCGTCCGTCCCCCTTGATTTTAACTGCCTGACCTGTAGAAACACCGAATGTTTTACGGTTTGTGCTCAATGAACCTTCCGTTCCGTTCACTATATATTCGTAATTTCCTGACACTTGTCTGTCGTCACTAGTGTTTTTAGCATAAGTTATAACTCCATATGTGTGGGTATCGCCGGTCACATCTTTAAGTATCAACGCATCAATATTGCCAACAGAATTTTTTGAGACATACAAAATGTCACTTTTTGATAATTTGATTCCGTTTAGTCTTTGCGGATAAACAGATGCTACAGTTGCTGTTTCATATGATTCGGTTGTTGAAGATTCAATAATTTTAACATCAGAGGCAAGCGTGTGAGAGCCTAATGAGCCAACACCTGAATCCCACGCAAACTTTCCTGATATATTATGATTCTGCGTAATAGAGCTGATTGTTGCAAGACCGTCGGTAAGCTTTACCGTAACAGCTCTGTTAAGATACGATTCATAGTTCCTCTCTGTAATGTATTCGCATACTTCGCCCGTTGGAAGAACTACTCTAATGTAAGGCTTCGTTACTGTAGTACCGGAAACTGTTGTATCCTTGGTTCCTACAGCAGACAAAAATCCTGTTACTTTTGTATCATCCGTTAGATTGGTTGCAACACCGGCAACATCTCCTGATTTGCCTAATAACAAGGTAACTGTATCACCATAATTAAGATTTCCGCTTGATGAAAGCTTAGAATATGCGTCATCACCTTCAATATTATAGGTGATACCTGATACTGTTACAGAAACCGGTGCATCCTTATTGGGTGTAGCACTTTCATAAATACCGGTTACCTTCTTTGAATACACTAGAGCCTTGTTATATTCCACCATATAATATGCTATATCATTTGTTCTTACTTCCGATATTGATGCACTCACTCCATCGCGGACAACCTTGACAGATGAATCTGCACCAAGTTCTTCATACCAGTCAGATGATGTAACTGTAATAGGTCCTATAGTCCTCTCAAAAACAGTTACATATGCTTCCTGGGAGCCTTTTGATTTGGCATTAAGCGTGTTATAAACCATTTTAGAAATATCACGTCGGGTAAGCTCCTGACCAACAGATTTTGTAACGCCGTCAAGCATTCCAAGTTTTTTTGCCATATCAATCTGGTCGTAGGGCCAGTCATCGCCTATATCTTCGTCAGTATACTCCAGAACACGTAGAAGCATTGTTATAGCTTCTTCATAGGTCACTGTATTATCCGGTCGGAAGGTTGCGTCAAAATAGCCCTTAAATAATCCATATTTAATTCCTACTGTTACGTAAGGTGCAGCCCAGTGCTCTGCAGTTACATCTTTAAATGGCGAGCGTTTATTGCTCTCGTTAACAGAATCACGGTATTTTGAAGCCGCAACAACTATTTTAGCACATTCCGCACGGGAAACTCTGTCTCCATATCTCATGTTTCCGTTTGGGTCGCCCTGCATGATAGACAAATCAGACAAACGCTCTGCCTCGTAGCTTGAAGATGCAAAAACATTTGTTGCAAGTGTTGAAAATATCATCAGGGCTGAAATCAGTAAAGTCAATATTTTTTTCATTAAACAAATTCTCCTCTCATCAATTATTCAAAGCGCAGTGCGTCAATAGGATTCAGATTAGCTGCATTTTTTGCAGGTAAAAATCCAAATATTATACCTATAGCAACAGACACCGAAAACGCAAGAGTAACCGCAAACAGAGACGGAACAATGGTAATATCTAAAAGTTTACCGGCAGCAAAAGAAACCAGTGCTCCAAATAGTATTCCTAATATTCCTCCCACACCGCTGATAGTGGCAGCCTCCACCACGAATTGAGAAAGAATATTTTTCTTTTTCGCACCTAAGGATTTTCTTATACCGATTTCTTTGGTGCGTTCTGTTACAGTAACAAGCATAATATTCATAATACCGATGCCACCGACCAAAAGAGAAATACCTGCAATACAAACAAGCGCCGCTTTCATTGTTCCTATAATCTTGTTGAGTTCTTCCAATATTTCCTGAGTTGCAATAATATTATAAAAATCATCGCTTCCTAAAATTTTAGTAAGCCTGTTTTCTAAAATTGCTTTAGCTTCATCTAACCTGTTTGCATCAGTTAATGTGACAGTATACGAAGATATAAATCTGTTTTGTGACATTTTAGAAGCAATAGTGTACGGTATATAAACACACTGATCAGAGGAGTTTTCAGAAGAGTCAGCTTGCTCCTCTAAAACACCTATAATAGTAAAAGGTTCACCGTTGATTTTTAAAATCTCACCAAGAGCCTTGCCTCTACCAAACAATTCCTGTTCGTAATATGTACCTATAACACATACTTTAAGTTGTTTTTCAATGTCTATAAATTGCAAAAATCTTCCTTGTTCAGTCTCCAATTGATTTATTCTGTCATATGTCTCATCCACACCAGAAACTGAAGCTGATTCGCTATCAGATGAATTTTTAGTTTTGATTGTAGCCATTAATGATACATTTGGAGTACAATATGTAAACAATTCAGGATTTTCATCAATAATTTCGTACATATCGTCAGGTTCAATATAACGTGTGCTGCCTCTGGAAGTCATTGAAACAGTAACATTATTCATACCAAAACCTTCAAATGCATCGGTTACTTGCCCTGTAATACCATCCATGATGCTGACAAGAATTATAACAGCACCGACACCGATTATGATACCAAGCATAGTAAGAAGAGAACGAAGCTTGTTTGACATTATACTTCCAAAGGCAAGCTGAACTGTTTTTGTGAATTTCATATAGTTCCCTCCCTCTGCATTAGTACTGTGGAGCGAATAATAGAGTCTTCTGATGGAATTCCGTCATATATTATTTTCCCGTCATGTATTCGTATTACACGTTTTGCTTTTGCCGCAATAGAGTTATCGTGAGTAATAAGAATTATGGTATTCCCGAGCGTATTTAAATTTATTAGAAATTCTATTACCTCTGCACTGGTTTTAGAGTCTAAGGCTCCTGTAGGTTCATCTGCTAAAATTACTGAAGGTGAACCGGCTAAAGCTCGTGCAATGGATGCACGTTGTTGCTGACCTCCCGATAATTGTGATGGTTTATGATGATATTTATCGTCTATACCGACACGTTTTAACGCCTCCATCGCACGTTCTGTTTGTTCGGATTCTTTAAGCCCTTTATACATAAGCGGGAGCTTCACATTTTCTAAAATATTTAATTTAGGGAGGAGATTATATTGCTGGAAAATGAAGCCTAATGTTTTATTTCTGATTTCCGATTGTTCGTCATCAGTTAATTCACTTACATCTTCTCCGTTTAACAGATATGTCCCTTCTGTCGGAATATCAAGACAACCGATTATATTCATACAGGTTGACTTACCACTGCCCGATTGACCGATGATTGCAACAAATTCGCCTTCAAACACCGAAAAAGAAACTCCGTCAAGTGCACGCACTTCAGAATCGCCCATTTTATAAATTTTATATATATTTTGAAATTCTACTAAAGGTTTCTTATCCATGATTTCCTCCTTTAGCGCATGCCACCATGCATTCCGCTACTCGGCATAGCTCTGCCATTTGGCATTCCGCCGCCTGGCATAACTCCGCCCCCCTGCATATCACTCATCATTTTCTTTCTTTGTTCTATTATAGAAAGCTCCGGAGAAGAGGTTGCTGGAGTATAGACTGTATCGCCTTCATTTAATCCTGATTTAATTTCTATGTATTCATTGTTGTAAACGCCTGTTTCAATCTTGACGGATTTATAGCCTTCAGGCGCCTTATCGGCATCTTCTGTCTTTTCCCCTTTAATATAAACAATGTTGCCGCGATTTACGGCAGCGAGAGGTATCGCAAGAATATCTTCTGCCTGAGAAGTTATAATTTCAACATCGATGTTCATTCCCGGAAGCAAATCCTCGTCAAAATCAGTAATGACAATTGTAACAGGATATGAGGTTACGCCGTTTAATGTTGTTCCGTTTATAGATATACTTTGCACTTCGCCGTGATAGACTTTTCCGTCAACTGCATCGGATGTGATGATAACACTTTGACCCACCGCTACGTTTTTAATATCCAGTTCATCTACAGCAAGTTCACATTCCAAACCGGACATATCGTAAATTACTGCCATCTCGGTAGACATATTTGTATTATCAAGTTTGTCTCCTGCTTTTATATTTTTTGTAACAACCGTTCCTGAAATAGGTGCTGTGATTGTGTAGTCCTCAAGTTTGTCCATTGCATTTTGACGGGATAAAGCTGACGAACGCAAGGATAGGGATGACGATGTGAGATTGTCAGACACGGAATCAGAATCAATATGAACAATGGCGGTACCTGATGAAACTTTCGAACCTTCTAAAATATACACTTTATCAATTTCGCCGGTCGTTTCCGCTGTAATTGTTTTAGATGAGGCGTACTCAAATGTTCCTCTATCACTGCTGCAAATATTACCAATCTTTGCTGTTGCAGTCTCTGTTTTGGTTAAGGCTCCCGGATTCGAAACCTTTATTTTAACTGTGCGCACTATCATATTCCCTGTAGTAGCGTAACCGGAAGAAGCAACTCCAATTACTGTTCCGTTTAAAATTTCGCCATTTGATGAAATTCTCACTGTAGCACTATCGCCTTGAAAAATGTTTTGTGCATCTGCATCATTGAAGGGAACTGTGAGAGTAAGTGTCGAATCGTCATATATATCCGCAATTTTCGCTCCAACCGATATTGAATCTCCTACTTTTACATAGAGATTTCTCACTGTTCCGGAAAATGGAGCTTTTATTGTTAAATCATTGTAATTCTTCTGTGCATTGTCATAATCCATTTGTGAACGTTGATAGGAAATATCAGCATTTTCAATTGAGTTTTGCGCGTCGGAGGAGTCTATTTGATAGAGTATATCTCCTTCGGTTACAATATCTCCCTGTTCGAAATTCGCTGAAATAATATTTCCGGAAACAAGAGCTGTGATAGAGTATTGATCCTTGGGGTTTACTACTGAAGAACCTGTGATTGTTGATGTTATATCACGTCTCTCAACTTTACTTTCTGTTCCTGCAACAGACAAGTCGTTTTTGTTTTTTCCGCTGGACACTCCCAAAGCAATGACAGCAAGTATCGCTACTGCACATACAATAATTATGATTTTCTTCTTTGAATACCCCTTGAAATTTTTAGGGGAAGATACCACTTTTTTCGGTAACTCTTTAAGTGTAGATATTGAATTATTCAATTTTTTTGTTTTCATTGTATATTCCTTTCGTTTTATTAAATGAAATAATAGGTTTGCATTTTAACCATTTATATTTTGGATCGAGGGATACCAACATTAATCAGATCGACCTTACGCAAAACCCCTCCTTTTATTTCTATGTCATAATAGCAGACGAAAATAAACTGAAAATAAACAAAATGAAATTATCTTCAATTTGGAAAAAATTTTTTACCTTTAAATTATAACGCAGGAAGCGGTCTTTTAACAAGAGGTTATTTGACATATTCATAAAATATTCATTTCTTTAGTTTCAGTTTATATAAACAATTAGTAATTGAAAGACCCGGCGTGGTCCGCATCATCGAGAGGCGTGCCGGGTACGTTATGGTACGAAAAAAGCACCTACGAAATGTAAGTGCTTATGCATCAAAACAATATCCTTTGATTGTTTTTTTCTTTTCCTGGGCAATTTCAGAAAGGCGATTTTGTATGCGTTCTATTTCCGCCCTATCTTCGGTTATTCGAAGTCTATTGACCAATGCTATTTCCTCTTTTGTTGGTGGAATCATCATACAAACATTCACCTCCCTAATATGTCTATAAGCCCACTGCTAAAGTCGCTGTCACCATATACGCTAAAGCATTCAGCTATTAATTCACCATAGTTCCCGTCCCTGTATGCAATCTCAGCATGTCCGCCTACTCTTTTCGCCACCACTGCACCGCTGTCATTATGTCTGTGAACATATTCCATAATTCGAGAATCTATTATTGACTTACTTTCATTATATCCTATCCTTCTTGTTTTTGCAAGCCTTTTTATTGATTCGTCGTAATATCTATCCCAAGTATCAATTTGCATAGTCCCATCGTCCAGAACAATTGCTCTGTCCGCCTTCGTATCGAACACAAGATTTTGCAGTTCATCAATTAAATCACTGCACTCATCCTCAACAAAATAAATGCGCCTGTTCGCAAGCAGCTTGCTCATCACAAACGGTCTGTCCTCCAGTGGCGGTTTGTATGTCATGTCTGCGTCCAACGGCGTATTGTCATTGATGGAATTGATAATCGCTTGAATATGGTCGCACAGCAACCGTTCCGCGCGCACGCCATATTTTCGCTCAATGTATTCACAGAAATGCAACGCCATATCCTCGATGTCCTGCATTGCCATTTCTTTCGCCTGCGCCTTCTTTGATTTGAGCACATAGTATTTGCCGTCGTACCCTTCGGCCGTACACACGAGGGCATACGCGGACCCATTGCCGCCAAAGTCAAAACCGACTTTGCACCAGCGAAAACGTTCCGGCACCGCCTTTGCAGATATAATGTGCGGCGTTGCATCGGCAGCAAACTTCGGAAACACTAATCCCTGTGCCGCCACTCTGCGCCCCAAGATATCACGCTGATACCATATGGAACCGGCTTCGTATCTGCCTTTGATTTCCTCACGTCGCTGCTCTGTCAGACTTAGGTTGTCGTCTATAGTAAAATGCTGATATTGATATCCGCCAGGGTAATTACCGAACCATTTATCAATGTAATTTGCATATATCGGATGCTTGGGAGGGTTCGGATTCAGGTCCCACAAAGTCAACGGATGATGAGCTGCGACCTGTCTACCGAAAGCGACCTTGATAAAACTCTCACGGCTATTATCGCTGTCATAATGCTCGTTGATTTCCGTCGCAATCCATAAGCCATAAGAGTTACCGAGGATTTTCTTATAGCTGTCCGCTTTACCACCACCGGCGAAGATAACAACCTTTTCCCCGGTTTGCGTTTGTATATACAACGCCTCATTGCTTTTGAATTTTCCCCACTTGCATCGTCCCCGAAAAAGATGCTCCAAGCCAAAGCCGTTGCATTCGCCTATATTTAAGCGTGCATTCGGCTGGCTCGACCCGCTTGCAAGATGTATTTTATCCTTACAGGTTTCCAGGTACATTGCCGCAATAATACAATGGTCGATTGTTTTGCCGCTTCGGATTGCACCCTCTGCGACATTGAGCGCATTATTAAGCGCCTCTTTGATATAGGTTTTGTGCTTGTCGGAAAACGGTGCCCACGGTATTGTTTGTTCTCGTACTATCATTTCAACAGGTCCGCCAGCGGCGATAAGTCCTCGATTTTCACCACTGTTTCCGTTTCGACTTTGTCACGCCACACATCCGGCTTGCGATTCTTCAGCCAGAATATCTGTGCCGTTGTATCGGCAGGGACGTGCACTTCTTCGTCTGCGTATTCTATGCGCCTATCTCCTTTGTGCGCTTTCCGTCTTTATAATGCACCTCTTTGACTTTAAAGGCCTTTTTCACTTTCGCATTGTATCCATGGGCTTTTTTGAACAACGCATTTTCCACCTGGATATCTACAACCGCTTTTCCCTTTTTTAAAACAACACTCGATATATACCTGCATAGCACCGAGAAAATGAAGATAGAAGCGGCAGAAAAGATTAACGCACGATTCAACAAGGATACAAACGGAAACGAAGGAACAATCACAGATGAACAGGAAAAACCGCCACAAGCCAAATTTGAGCCTAAAAAGGGCAAGATGAGAAAGCCCTGCACAGGATGCATCAGTAAGATAAATGACCACCTATACGAAGGTAGATACTCGCCCAAGGATGCCTACGGCAAACGAATGGCAAGAAACATATATGCACCTACAAGAGAAGAATGTGAAGAAAAGCTCGCCATACTGATAAAGGAAAGGAAAGCCGAAATCGCAGAACAAAAAGCAAAGCTCAAAACCGCACAGTAAAACATAAACGGCACGGATATAAAAATCCGTGCCATAGCTTTTGGGTATATTAAATTTTGATACGGTGTAAACAAAGAAAAGGGCGTGTGTTTTATTTGAAGTATAAGTAGCGGATTTTTTTCAATTTTGGGCAAAAAATCAGTGTTAAAAACAGTGCAAACCCTTGCTACGACTGTATTTGAGTCATAAAATGTGGGTAACATGTGGTCAAGCTCAGTTTTTTACACTTTTTTAGACAAAGCAAAAACCTCAGAAACCGCCTGGTTACTGAGGTTTTGTTGGTCGGGATAACAGGATTTGAACCTGCGGCCTCTTCGTCCCGAACACGCTCTAAAGTCTGATATATAGCGGTTTTTACCTTTTTTAGCCCTTTCCGCTACATTCATGATACTCTTTAGCCATCTTATCTCCACTGTTTCCATATAGTCCAGAACTAACTGTGGGATGACATGTGGTCAAAAAAAGCTCTTCCGCAATAGGACTAAAATAAAATTTTTGCGGGAGAGTATCAAAAAATTATCATATCAAAATTTATTATGTATTAACCAAAGAAAATCGCACCGTTAAAACCATTATAAAAATTCCTTACATCAATTGTAAACTGAAATGCAATATACTAAAATCAAGCGAAGTCTTGATTTTTTTGTCGAATAGGTGTATAATTAATACATAAATTTTCGGAGGCTTATGCTATGGTAACATATCAAAGACTATGGGAAACATTGAAGAAAAGGAATATTCGCAAGCATGACCTAATGG
>JAZSQB010000035.1:0-1917 GCA_045537695.1 Clostridia bacterium
TGTGCCGCTTGAAGTCGTCAATCACGCTCGCGGCTTTTGTTCCGTATTGGTTGTTGTAAATCCAGAGGCGGTCAGCCGTCCATGCGTCAATTGCATCCGCTTCGCGCTTCGGCACATAGTACGACACACCATTATCAGACAGCCGGACATTCTGCCGCCCAGCAGCTTGAAGCTGCAACCAATTCTTCGCGCGGTTGCTTGTAAGCTCGCCGGAGAACATGGCGACATTAAATCCGCGATCAATAGTCTCAAGGGATATCTGAGAAAGCATCGTTGACTTGCCCGAACCGTTACCGCCACTCCAAATCGACAACTCGCCCTTATTCATGCCGATTATTTTTTTGTCCAGAGCGTCCACGCCGGTTTTTATTGACACGATTTTTGACCGGTCAATAACCTCGATGTCCTGCAACCGTAAAAAATGTTCTCTCGGTGGCTCTGTTTGTGGGCGAGATTTAGGGATTTCGTTTTTCACCGTGCCACAGGTTCTTGTCTGCTCTTGAATACGGTTATAGCATTGCGGGTCAAAGAGTCGCCTCACATCCTGCCAATGCTTATCTTGGCAGGAGTTGTGAAAGCACTTGAACGCAATCGCGCCGCTATCCAAAACGAATATCGCGCTATCCGGCGCTTTGTGTGACGGGTCAAAAGGGCATTCTTCAAGCACGATTTTTCTTGTGCCGCCAACTTTGTTGTCGCTCCTGACCATCAAGCCCGATTTAGCAATAAATCCGTCAATGTCAAATCGCTCAGAATAACCGTTGCTGTATGTAGGCTTTTGCGGTTCCGGCAATTCTGCAGCGACTTTTTTTATCAGCGCGCCAGATGTAAGCAGAATTTCTTGAGGGACGCTCATAATACTGCTTTGGCGATGCGGACGCTCTGCAGTACTTGCGCCTTTGCGTGCCATCGTGCCGTACACTTTGGTTATCCTTGCAGGATTAAATACCGCTGCATCAACGCTGACTGCCTCATTGCTAAACATCATGTCGAGCACTTTCAAAAACCGGTGAATGTGCTCTGAGTCACTTGGCGGCAATTTTACGGAGTACAGAAGATGATACCCGTTACCGCTGTCACATATTACCGGACGAGAAAAGCCGACGCTGTTCAAGTAGTGATATATCCTACCGGTTGTTTCAAGAGCAGCGTCTTTCTCGACATCGGTCGACGAAACGCCGGACGGGCGAACGGGGTCAGCGTCAATGAGTAGCCACCTTACCGCAGATATTTCCTTGTCGCTGGTGGTCTTGAGACCTTTTTTACACATCAGCTTTTCACATTGTTCGCGGCTATAACAAGCATCTTTGATGTCGTTCATCACGAAATACCATGTCTTGTCTTTATGCCGCGATAAATCTTGCAGTAGCTTTTCGCGGTTTCTGTAATAACCGCTCCAACCGTCAGTTGTACGCACCTCGATAACGCCGTCGGGTTTGAATATATCAAAAGTCGCTCTTATTGATTGTTCTTTGTTCATCAATAACCCACCACCAATACGCCGTTTTCGTCATACTCGTTATTGCTCGCCGGGTCACTTTCCTCAACGCTTACATACTCTTTCCACGCGCCATTAAAGAAAGTGCTGCCGTTTTTGATATACCGTTCCTCGCGGTGCTCCGCTTCAATTTCAGCAACATAAGCAGCAATAGCTTTTGAGACAACATCAAAGCCCGCGTCCATAAGTTCCTGTCTACTTTTCTTGGAGACATGACTTTTATCTCTTTTCTTCGGGTACAGCTTCCAGACTGAGTCAAAAAAGAGATCCAAATCACTCTCACTCTCATTGCGCAACGCTTTGCGCGGATTGGATTGGATTGGATTGGATTGGATTGGATTACGGGGACTATTGCAATCATTTGATATCAATTGCATGCAACTGCTATCAAGTGCCGGAAATTTGCGGCGTTTAGCGCG
>JAZSQB010000055.1:0-19776 GCA_045537695.1 Clostridia bacterium
TTTATAAAAGGGTAGGACAGAAATTATAAAAGGTCGGCGGTAAAATTATAAAAATCCATATTTGATTTTATAAAAAGCCGATTAATAATTTATAAAAGTCTAAATATTTTTTATAAATAATCTTCAACCTTTTATAAAAGAGTAAGCATTTTTTATAATCGGTTTTATAAAAAACAAAAGAGATTTTATAAAACTTTTGACAGTTTTTATAAAACCTCTAATATTGTTTATAATGTGCCAAACTTTGCAACACAACCAATTATGCATATAAAAAGACATCTACAATTCAATTTCTCTGCGAGATTTTAACGAAAAGTCCGTTTCACAGAAAATCGAGTTATAGGGAAAACACACATAGATTATATACATATTATAAATAATCTGTCAGAAGATGAAAAAATGCAGAACGGATAAACTGAACGCAAAAAATTTATTACTGGGGGAAACGCAAACGCGCCCATTCTGTATTGCGGAGGCTCTTCAAAATTTTATGACTGCGCCTTATGCCGCAATATGGGTTTCGTCAGATAAGACGGATTCAGAAAAAAAGACTATTCCAAAGAATAGTCTTTTTTTGGAAGAGCCGAATGGTTTAGATGCACCTTGTTTCAGCGATATACTCACTATCGCTCGTTCGATATATTTGCTTTGCAAATTCGATATAATCTCACTTCGTTCGATTGCGATATGATATAAATTCCTTTTTCTCGTTGCCGAAGGCAACATATCGCATTATGCAGTAATATATCGCACCGAAGGTATATCGCAAATTCCGCAAGGAATTTATATCGCTGAAAAAAGCGTACTGAATTTTCAGCACGCTTTTTTCATGGAGGTACCACCCGGATTTGAACCGGGGAATAAAGGTGTTGCAGACCTTTGCCTTACCACTTGGCCATGGTACCAGATATGGAATTTTAATACAAAAGGTGCAATCACAATTGTGTGCACCTTCTGTAGTAAAAATTGGAGCGGAAGACGAGATTCGAACTCGCGACGTTCACCTTGGCAAGGTGACGCTCTACCACTGAGCCACTCCCGCAGATATGGTGCCTCCGGACGGAATCGAACCATCGACACAGGGATTTTCAGTCCCTTGCTCTACTCGGTGAGCTACAGAGGCGTCTGTTGTGACGCATATACACCACAGCTTCCTTTTTAGAAAAAAAGGAATTGGCGACCCGGAAGGGGCTCGAACCCTCGACCTCCAGCGTGACAGGCTGGCGTTCTAACCAACTGAACTACCGGGCCAAATTATGGTGGGAGTTACAGGGCTCGAACCTGTGACCCTCTGCTTGTAAGGCAGATGCTCTCCCAGCTGAGCTAAACTCCCGCACCAGTCGCTTCGCAAGCGACGAATGTTATTATACAAGAAGTTTTTCATCTTGTCAAGACTTTTTTTTAGAAAATTTAAATTTTTTTATTTTTGGGTCAATCTGGCATATAATTCTTCCAGATCTTCCTTCGTAAAATCATAAATACGGTCGCAGAACTGGCAGGTAACTTCCGCCTTGCCCTGTTCATCAATCAGTGCGCGCAACTCCTCTTTGCCCATGCCGAGGAGCGCACTGGATACACGCTCGCGCGTGCAATCGCACAGATATTCCGGCTTCGTTTCATTCTGATACATAAACATATCAAAGCCTTCGGTAACCATCAGTAAAATATCTTCCGGCGATTTTCCTTCGGAGAGCAATGTCGTAATCGGCGGCAAATTCTTAATATTTTCCTCCAAACGGATAGCATCTTCCTCCGTTGCATCCGGCATCAGCTGCAAAATAAAGCCACCCGCGTTCAATACACTGCCGTCTGTCTCCACCAATACACCAAGCGCGCACGCACTCGGCACCTGTTCCGAGGTTGCAAAATACGAAGTAATATCCTCCGCAATTTCGCCAGAAACCAAATCCAGCTGTGCCGAGTACGGCTCCTTCATGCCCAGATCGCAAACCACGCTGAGCGTACCGCGACCGACAGCCGCACCGACATTGAGCTTGCCCGGCGCCTTACTCGGTAATTCTACAAGTGGATTGGTCACATAACCTTTTACGTGACCGCTCGAATCCGCGGTTACAATCAGCTTGCCGAGCGGACCGTCGCCTGCCACGCGCAAAGTCAGGCGGTCATTTTCGCCCTTCATCATATCGCCCATCATCGCGCCGGCGGTAAGGAGTCTACCAAGTGCAGCCGTTGCAATTGGATATGTTTTGTGTATTTCTTGTGCGCGGCGCACAACCTCGGTGGTTTCCGCAACAAAAATACGTATACCACCTGTAGCACTCACACCGCGAAGTATTGTGTCTGCCATAGTTGTTTTCTTCCTTCTTTAGTATATTCTATCCTTAATTTCTTTTCTAATTCTATCAACTTTTTGTATATTTGTAAACATTTTTTGAAAATATTTGTAATAAGTCTTCTTTTATGATAGAATAATCACAACGAGAAAGGAATGGTGGACCCTATGACAGACAAAGAACTTTTTGAAAAATTGAGCTACACCGTAAAGCACGCAAACACCGTGCAGGGCAATGAACTCAAGGATGCCGCATTTGCATACTGCGAGGGCTATAAGGATTATATCACAAAGGCAAAAACCGAACGCGAAGCCGTAACCCTCACCGAGCAGATTGCGCTCGAAAACGGATTTACGGCGCTTTGCGATATGAGCGTGTTAAAGCCGGGCGACAAGGTATATGTTACCAACGGTGGCAAGGGTATCATGCTTGCTATTATCGGTGAAGAGGATATTTTGGAAGGTGTGAACATTGTCGGTGCACACTTAGATGCACCGCGCCTGGATTTAAAGCCGCGCCCGCTCTTTGAGGACAGCGATATGGCATGGCTCAAAACGCAGTACTACGGCGGCATAAAAAAATATCAGTGGCTTGCATTGCCGCTCGCAATGCATGGTATTATCTGCAAAACAGACGGTACAAGCGTAAATGTCTGCATCGGCGAAGATGCAACTGACCCGGTATTTACAATTACCGACCTTTTACCGCATTTGGCGCAGGATCAAATGCAGCAGGTGCTCTCCAAGGCATTTAATGCGGACAATTTCCACATTTTGTTCGGCGGTCTTGCCAAGGGCGACGATGAGATCAAGGAAAAGGTGAAATTTAACGTGCTTTCTATGCTGTATGAGAAGTACGGTATCACCGAAGAAGACTTCACAAGCGCCGAAATTGAATTTGTGCCTGTCGGGCCGGCAAGAGATGTCGGTCTTGACCGCGCACTCATCGGCGGTTACGGTCAGGATGACCGCGTATGCGCTTATGCGGCACTCAAAGCACTGCTGGATTTAAAAGAAATCCCGAAAAAAACAACTATTTGCCTGCTTGTAGATAAAGAAGAAATTGGCTCGATGGGTCGCACAGGTATGAAATCACGCTTCTTTGAACTCCAGCTCGGCGATATGATTTCCAAGATGATCGGTGGCTGCAATATTGATATATTAAATAAGGTATTGTTTGCTTCCGAGTGTCTGTCTGCCGATGTCGGCGCAGCCTATGACCCGCAGCATCCGGAAGTACATGACCAAAAAAATGCTGCCTTTGCGGGCAAGGGTGTTCTTTTGTGCAAATACACCGGCGGTCGCGGTAAATCGGATTCGAGCGATGCAAGTGCGGAATTTACTGCAAAAATCCGCCGTATCTTCAATGACAACGAAGTACTGTGGCAAAACGGTGAGCTTGGCAAGGTAGATGTCGGTGGTGGCGGCACAATTGCGCAGTATGTCGCAAACTTGGGCGTGAATGTAATCGACTGCGGCACTCCGTTGTTCTGTATGCACGCACCGTTTGAGGTTGCAAACAAGTTTGACTGTTATATGACATATAAAGCATACAAAGTATTTTTTGAAAATTAAAAACGGGACGTTCGTGAACGTCCCCTACAACTCAATTAAAACATAAAAAGGAGTAGCATGCGCTACTCCTTTTATAAATTAATTTATATCCATTTTTCGTTATAAAGGAAACAAACCAAAAAAGATAGTATTATCATAGAAAAAACAGCATTATTTTCCTCTTGTAAAAATATAAAACGTTTTGGACTACGGTTGCTTCTCCCTGTACTTCCAACATTTGAGGGTTGCATACAGGGTGGGGTGTGCGTATAATGAAAACTGTGGTTGACATAAAACAAAAATATATCGGCAAAAACAAGGATTTTATTAAAAACAACGCATTTGCGCCAATCCGATATTTTGTTTTTATGTAAACTAAAACAATTATTTTTTAAGGAGGAAACACCTGTATGAAAAAATTCAGTAAGCTTTTAGCGGCTGCTTTGGCATGCATTATGTTTTTTGGTGTCATCAGCACCGCAAGTGTATCTGCTTCCATTTTCCCAGATATGACAGAATCCAACAGGGAGGAAGCAGTAGAAACATTATACGCGCTCGGTATTATGGTCGGCGATGCAGACACAGGTCTGTTCAGACCGGATGACGCAATCAAGCGCAGTGAGGTTGCAAAAATTGCAGTTGCAGCACTCGGTCTCACATCCGTGGCAGAAAGCTCGACACACACATCCAAGTTCCCAGACGTTGGCGCATCGCACTGGGCAACCGGATATATCAATGTCGCAACCAGCCAGGGCATCGTTATCGGTGACACCGAGGGTAACTTCCGCCCGGATGATACCATCACCTATGAAGAAGCGATGACCATTTTAGTCAGAATGATCGGTCACGAGCCGGCAGCGCTCTCCAAGGGCGGTTATCCGGCAGGCTTTTTAGTGGTCGGCGCAGAAAACAACATCAACAAAAATGCAAATGCCGCAGGCAATGCACCGGCAACACGTTCTCTCGTTGCACAGATGATGTTTAATGCACTTACTGTGAATATGATGGAGCAGACAAGCTTTGGCGACAAGCCGGAGTACAGCGTGGTAGAGGGGAAGACACTGCTCTCCTCCAAGCTTAAGACAAAGAAACTGACCGGTCAGGTCAGCGCAACCAGCCAGACAGCACTCGACGGCAGTGCAGGCTTAGACAAGGGCAAGGTAAAAATTGGCGATGAAATCTACAACGCAGCAAACGTAGACGCCGCAAATATGCTCGGCTACAAGGTAGTATTTTATCTCCGCGAAAACGCAGACGGAGAAGAAGAAATCATCTTAATCCGTCCGGAAGCGAACAAAAACGCGACCCTTTCCGTAACGGCAGACAATTTTGAATCCATTGTAGACGGCACAGGCAAGAAAGTGCTTTCTTTCTGGAAAGACAAGGACAACGACAAGAAGGCAAGCGAGGCAGATGTCAAATCGGATGCCATCCTGATTTACAACGGCAAGTACGAAACCATGAGCAATGACTTAATCGACCTTACAAATGCAGCCGGTGGTCTGGAGCTTTTAGACATTAACCGCGACAACGTGTACGACCTCGTATTTGTAACCGAATTTAAAAATATCGTTGTAGAAGAAGTAATGCCGACTTCCGGCAAAATCATCGACAAGTACGGCGCGCCGACGCTGACACTCGATCCGGAAGATGACGACCTCGACTTCGAAATTATGAAGGGTGGCGAGCATCTGAAAGTCGCAGACTTAAAGGAATGGGATGTTCTTTCCGTTGCCGCAAGCTCGGATAACAGAATTTTCAGAATTTACGCAGTAAACAACGTGGTAGAAGGTAAAGTAGAAGAGTTGGACGAAGAAGGCGTAATCATCGGCGGTAAGCTCTACGAAATTGCAAGCAACTACACGCAGAGCATCGCTTTAAAGGACGAGGGTAAGTTCTACCTTGACGTTGAAGGCAAGATTGCAGCCGTAGATGCTACCAGCCAGATCAGCTCCAACTACGCATATCTGTTAAGAGCAGGTAAGCCGAGCAGCCTCAGCGAGGCACTCGAAATCCGTCTGTTTACCAAGGACGGCAAAACCGAAACCCTGACCACAACAGACAAAATCCGTTTCAACGGGGTAAGCGGTACAAAGAGCGAAGATGTGCTTACCGCACTCAAGGCAGGCGGCAGCAGCGTTGAAATGCAGTTGGTAACATTTGAAAAGAACGCCGAAGGCAAGATTGTTGCGCTGACAACAGCGACAGACAACTCCGCAACCGGCGCGATTGACGAAAACAAGTTTACCTTAAACTTAAAGCTCGACGATGCCGTATACAAAAAGGCAACCGGCAAGCTCGGCAATGTAAACGTGACAAAGGACACTGTCATCTTCGATATTCCGGCAGGCTCCACCGATCCGGACGAATTCGCCATCCGCGACATCACACTCTTTGAAAATGACAGCACGTATGATGCAATTGTGTTCGATATGGGCAAAGATTACACCGCAAAGGCAGTCATCGTAACCGACACACTCTATGAAGCATCTGCAGAAGCGGACAGCGCAATCGTGACAAGCATTACAACCGGTATGAATGCAAGCGATGAAATCGTAGACAAGCTGTATGTCATCGTAAACGGCGAAAAGAAAGAGCTTCTTGCAACAGACAAGGATGTTCTTGTAAAGCCGGGTACAAGCGGCAACGTAAAGCTTGAAAAGGGCGATATCATCCAGTACAAGACTAATGCAAAGGGCGAAATCACAACCTTCCGTGTACTTTTGGATATCTCCAAGAAGACAACGCAGTTTGAAGCAACGCCGACAGAGGATCTGCACGTTCTCTACGGCAAGGTAACCGCGAAGTTTGCATCTTCCATGAATATGACCGTAAACGGCGGCGCAGAGAAAAACATTGCCTTCGGCGATGCAAAGATTTATCTGCTCGACAGCAGTAAATCCGCAAACGGCTTGCTCAAGGCAGGCACAACCGGTGACATTCAGAAATACGACGATGCTGATGCAAACCTCGTATTCGTAAAATCTTACAAAGACGAAGTGAAGGAAATCATCATCGTAAAGCAGTAATATAAAAACAAAAAAGGCGCTCACACGAGCGCTTTTTTTGTATGCATGTCCCGCAACACGCTCTACGATGTTGGTTTGGATTTGTGTTTGTATGATGCATTTGCCGAAAATGGTGTAGACTACCGGCAACATTGTAGGGACGCTTTCAAACTTCCCCAAGCACAAAAAAGAGGCAGCAATAAGCTGCCCCTTCGTGGGTAATGGTGAAAAATTGCATGTTCTTAAAAAGCTCTATTGTCTTATCTCAAAGATATTATTTCGCTCACCAACCTCTGCGCATCACCCTGATAATATGTAATTTCAAGATTTTCTTTTTCTACGATTCTTGCCGTCTTCAATACCATGCACGGCACTGCGAAAGGCGAAAAATCTCGTCGAATTTCCTTATAGTATTTACTTTTGTCAAAAATGTCTTGTATTACCAAAACGATGTTATTGTCTTCATCGAAGTCCATATAAACAATTTTTCCATCATCCAAGACAAGTGAACGATTCCAAAAAGCCTCACTCGAAAACACATTGTTGGTTACATCATAATACCGGTACAACTGAGCAGAACTTCCATGGCTTGTCATGATTTCCAACAAACCATTCTGTAGCAAAACAACATGTGGCTCTCTGCCGACTTCTTCTTTCCGAACAACCTCGCCGTCCTTGTTATAAATAACATACTCGTATAGCTGTGCATCCTCTGTGGATTTATTATTAACTTCAAAATATTTGTTTTCTTCTACAGTAAATTTGCTTTTTTGTGTTGCTTGTTGCACCGCTCCATACTTGTCCGGTTTTGCAACCATACATCCCTGCAGAATGCACAACAAACACAATCCAACGACGAGCACCCTTTTTATCATACGCATATCCTTTCTCTTATTTATATTTGTAAAATCTAAATGCATTTTTATCTATATTGGGACTGACATACATTTCCTGCAATTCAGAAAAATTCCATTGTGGTTCGCTTCCCATCGGCACCATGCTTTTCGGACTATAAAACAATGTGCTACCATGCGTAGTATCATACTCATAACCACAATACACATCCATTACTTGGTCAATCAGTTTTTCATATGTACTATTGGTATAATCCCTATTGTTCATATAATCCATTGCTTTTATGTATTCATTGCCTTTAAATCCACTAAACTGATATGGCTCTGATACTATTTCTTCAATAGAATTTCCTCTAAACCTATTCGAAAAAACTCTATTAATGATTGCATTTGCGACTGCCTTTCTCGAATCTACATTTTCTCCAATTGCTTCACTAGCAACAGTTGCAATCAACACTTTGGCCTCACGGCTAAGATTTTGATAGCGTGGCGGTCCATAAATTCCTAAATTTATATTATGCTCACGATATAAAACCGAATCGGCTATCCACATCCTATTGTTAGTCGAATCAATAAATGTACCTCGCCCGTCACCAGCATAATAGTCTTTAGTTATACCATTTATAGTTACCGTTGCAGTTTTAGTAGAATCGTTCCATTTAACACTGCCGCCATGCGCCATCGCCGCGTAACGCGCTTGCACATAATCCGAACTACTTGTTTTCGGCTTTTTCGCCGCAGTATTCGCTGCCAAGGTTACGCCGTCCCTATACGTATCATTTAGGGTGTTCGAAGGCAATCTATGTGCTATATCATAGGCACTATTCGGTTCAAGCACAGCCATATGTTTGATTTCATCTCCTGCGTTGGAAATGCCACTACTTACATACTTCTTCTCATCTGACGCACTGTTTGCAGGCGCAGATAATTTTAAACCACTCTCAAACTGCGATCCGCGAAATGCAGTTTGCAGGTCACTGCGTGCACTTTTGGCATTGGATAGCTGCTTCTGATAATCCTGCTCGCCTGCTTTTTCGCCCATCAAACCGGTTAAAAAGGCGCGGTCGGTTTCGTTGGGAAGTTTGGTATTTAAAATGCTGTCTGTTTTGTTTCTCAGCAAATCCCGCATCTGCTTTTGCTCCGCCTGCACGCCGTATAATTCCTTGTAAAACTGACGTTCTCCGGCAGACGGAAAGCCGTTGTTTTGCAAAAAGCTTTGTGTTTTACTTTGGTTTCCCTTGTTATAAAGATAATCCAGTGCAGAATCTGCTGTCGCATCATTGTTAAAGGCATTCAGCTTTATACGCATGATGGTACTTTTAGTATAATCCTTTTTATCCTTTTTGTCCAGTGGGAATATGTTTTCGTATGCATCTGCCCAATTACTTTTCATGTTCATAATTTCACCCCCTTTCTGCTTCGTATTATACCGCAAAAAGAAAGGCTACTACTATCAACCTGCCTTTCTGACAATATTTTGCATAAATTCCGGCAAACAGATAAAACTAAAACGGAAGCAAAATCGAAAACAGAAAGGAAGATTTCATGAACGAGTTTACGTATACGCTTTGCCACGATACCGGCATTCACGCGCGTCCGGCAGGACTGATTGTAAACGAAGCTAAAAAATACAGTTGTAAAATTACGCTTTGCGTCGGCGAAAAATGCGCTGATGCAAAGGGACTGTTCGGCATTATGGGGCTGGCGGCAAAGGGCGGCGACACCGTACATGTTACGTGCGAAGGCGCAGACGCTGCCGAAGCGTGCAACGCACTGAAAACGCTATTTTCTGAAAATCTGTAATACAAGGGGAGATTGTTATGCAAATTCTGGAGGGAAAAAGCGTGTTCGGCGGCATTGCCATCGGCGAAGTATACCAGTTTACGCGCAAAGCGCAAGCCATCACGCTGCAGCGCATTACCGATACACAAGCGGAAATCGCCCGCTTTGAACAGGCGAGAATTCAGGCGCAGATGCAGCTCAGTGCGCTGTATACCCATGCGCAGAAGCGCGTCGGCGCAGAAAATGCCGAAATTTTCAACATCCACGCCATGATGCTCGATGATGCAGATTATTTAAGCTCCATTGCGCATATTATCCGCACACAAAACGCCAATGCAGAATACGCCGTTAGCGTAACGGCAGATAATTTTGCGAATCTGTTTTCCGGTATGGCAGATGCCTATATGCGCGAGCGCGCCGCCGATGTGCACGATGTTTCAGAGCGACTGATTCGTATTTTAAACGGTGATACCGACAGCGGCGGGCTGCGTGCTCCTGCCATCATTGTGGCAGATGACCTTGCGCCAAGCGAAACGGTGCAATTGGACCGCGAAAAGGTGCTTGCATTTGTGACCGCCAAAGGCTCTAAAAACTCACACACCGCTATCTTGGCGCGGACAATGAATATTCCGGCAATTATCGGCGTCGGTGCGCCGGTGCTATCGCTCGTCTGCGGGCAAAACGTGATTGTTGACGGCTTTACGGGTAAAATCTATGTAGACCCCGATGCGCAAACGCTTGCCGAGATGCGCCAAAAAATGCAGGAAGCGCAACAGCAGCAACAACTTTTAAAAACCCTAAAGGGTTTAGAAAACGAAACCAAAGACGGACGAAAAATTAAATTATATGCCAACATCGGCAATCCGGGCGATGTCGCGCAGGCGCTGCAAAACGATGCCGGCGGCATCGGGCTTTTGCGCAGTGAATTTTTATATATCGGCAGACGGGATGCGCCGGATGAACAAACGCAGTTTACTGCCTATCGCACCATTGCACAAAGTATGGCAGGCAAAACTGTTATCATCCGTACACTCGACATTGGCGCAGACAAAAAAGCGGATTATCTTGGGCTGGATACGGAAGAAAACCCCGCACTCGGCTACCGCGCCGTGCGCATTTGCTTAGACAGGCCGGCTTTATTTAAAACCCAGCTGCGCGCCATCTACCGCGCATCTGCCTTCGGCAGCATTGCACTGATGGTGCCAATGATTATCTCCGTGGACGAGATTTTGCGCATAAAGCAAATCATCGAAGAAGTCAAAGCGGAGCTGACGGCGGACCGGATTGCCTTTAATGCCAATGTCCCGTTTGGTATAATGATTGAAACGCCCGCGGCAGCCATTCTCAGCGATGTTTTTGCCCGACACGTGGACTTTTTCAGCATCGGTACAAACGATTTAACGCAATACGTTCTTGCGGCTGACCGACAAAACGCAAAACTGGAGCCGTTTATAGACGCGCACCATCCGGCGCTTTTGCGCCTGATTCAAACTGTGGCGGAAAACGCACACCGAAACAATATTTGGGTCGGTATTTGCGGCGAGCTTGCCGCTGACGTATCGCTGACAGAATTTTTCCTCTCCATCGGCATAGACGAATTGTCTGTATCTCCTTCTTTGATTCTACCATTGCGGCAAAAAATACGAAGCATTCATCTTAAAAATTAAACCGCATCCTATAGGGCCTAAGGGGTTCGACTCCCCTCGGCTTAGAGCGGTTTATATATCTTGCCTTATGAAGGCAAGCTGATTTATAAAAAAAGCTTCCGCCTGCAAAGGAAGCAGAGCGGAAGCATAACGGCGCACATAGCATACCGGCAGTTGAGAATGTTGATGATAGCAGATATGAAATCGCCATCAACACCCTGCACGGTGCAATCTGTGTCTATGACGTATAAAAGGGGATGTAAAAAGTCTCCTTTTAAATTTGTATGTCTAAATACATTTTACTTTAAAATTGTACTATTATTTACAATCTTGTCGCTATAGAGCACTAAAACCTCAGCGCCGTCAAAATTAACATACTGCTTTAAGAGTGTGCTGCTCATATAGCGCAAGTCCACAAGTGTAATTTTGGAATATCCCTCGATAAAGAGTGGCGCAATGCTCGAGCCGTAAGAATCTCTGAAAATGACGAGTTCGCGGCCGTCGGTCTGCGCCGGATTGGTAATTACGCTCAGCGGTGTTGCACCGGATAAAAATACATCATACGGCGTTTTGGAATTCAGCTTATCCTCGTTATAAACCGTTGTTGCTTTTTTGTTTTGGAAATCCTCTACCATTGCGCCCGTGGTTACGTCGCTTACAAGATACTGAAGCGTTTCTGCCGGAATATCGGCGATATCCTTGGCATAATCACCACGGTAGTTTTCCACAATAACGGCTTCATAGCTATCCGGATTTATCGTAAATTCCATCGCCTTTGCAAATTTATCCATCACACCGGACAGATTTTCCTGCTTCCAGTGGCGATCTGTTGCATAGTAGTCATTCAGAGTAAGCACATCTGCAATTTCAATTGCTGTCCAGTCGTAGAGCGCATCGGAAAGGAATGCTGAAACGCTGTCGTGGTTTAAATATGCCGTGGTAACATCCTTTAAAAAATAACTCTTTTCCGGAATAGTTGCATAGTAGGTTTTATTTTCTGCAAAATGCTCGCTCTTCAATGCTGAGAACTTTTCCGCAAATTTTTCTGCCGAGGTACGGTTAAAAGCTTCGTCTGCCTGCACAAACGCGCCGTTATACTGCAAATACCCGTTTTCCGCCGGTAAAAGCAGACTGCTGTCCAGGCTTCTGAAGTTTGCACTCATTTGATCGCCCGCAGCATCGTCCATGACCAAAAGAACGAGATTACCGATGTTTTCTACCTTTACATTTTTCGGATTTACGCCTACGCAAACCCATTTTCTCGGGTTTACATTGTCACGAATTTCTTTTTTCACCATTGACGTATCCGTACCTTCTTTTACGCGAAGTACGGCAACGCTGTGCGCGCGCGATGTCATCATTGGCTCACAAACAATGGCCTCTGTCAATGCAATTTTCTCTGCATCGGCGCCGATAAAGGATGCAAGATAAGAAACAAACTCTTCTTTTGCCACCTCTTCGCCTACAATTGTATATTTACCGTCTGCTGCAGCAAAATCCATCGTCATCAGACCCTGCGGATAAATATCTGCAACGCCTGCATATACCTTTGCAAGAATATCCATCAGAGGACTTGCCGTGGTAACCGGCGCGCCCTCATTTGCCAATGCGATTGCAAGTGTAAATGCGTTGATGACGCCATCCTCTACCAGTTTTTCCTTCAGCGTTTTCTCTGTGCCAAATAATTTTGCATCCAGTGCCGCTCTGGAAATAATCGCAGCATCACCGCGCAAAAAGCTTGTCTTATCCGTTGCCGCGGAGATAATACCTGCCTGCGTGCCGAGCGTTTCCCATCTTTCCCAAACGGAGCCTTCTTCTGTGTCCGGATAACCGAGCGCGCGCAATACAAACGTTATGTACATCTGCAACGAGGCTTCTGTGTCCGGCGCAAACTCCGTTTCCGAAATACCGGAAGTAATTTTATTGGCATAACCATATGCTATATAGCTTTCTGCGCCTTCCCAAGTCGGCGCGTCCGTAAACGGATGCTCAAATGCTTCTTCCGGATACAGCGCATTCATTTCATTACCCGAAAGACGGATAAGCATAATGAGTGCTTCCAGTCGGGTGAGCGGTCTTTCTAACTCATAACCGTTGTCCGTGCCCTTAAATAAACCAAGTACATTGAGTGTGTCTGCTTTCAGTTGCGCCTCTGCTTTGTCATAAGCCAGTACGCTGACGGACGAAAGCAGCATTAAAACAGAAAGTAAAATCGCTAAAACTTTTTTCATATTCGTTCTCCTTTAAAAAATTTTACGTTATATTAGACGCAGACTTTTTTAAAAAGTTCCGTTTCAGTATAGCATATTCCAAAAATTTGTGCAAGTAAAAAAGACGGATCATAATTATCCGTCTTTTCATACATTATTTAATTCTTTCTTTCAGGTATGCAAGCGACTTTGCAACCATTTCATCGCCGATTTCCGTGCTTGCCTCTGCGGCACTCTTGGTAAACCAGTGGTCAATGTCGTCGAGTCTGGAAAGCTCTACCGCTTCCGGATACAGCGACATCAAAATAGAACATTCATACTTGCCTGCGTGGTCATAACCCGTAGCATTCTGCACTTCGGTGCTCATGGTCGGGATGATCTGAATCCAGGAGAACGGATCGTCGCCGCCGCCGAGGTTTTCATAGTAGGTCTTGTAATTTTCACTGCCCCACCAGCCCTGACCTTGCGTCTTTTCCAAGTAGCGCATGGTTGCACGCTTTGCCGCCTTCATATACGAAAGCGTCATCGGCATCAGGTTTTCCTGCTCAAACTGGTGATGAATCACCACGTAGATGTTACGCAGACCTGCATTTAAGAGGTTGGTAAACACCTGGAAGAGATACGCTTCAAACACATCCTCTTCAATGTGCACCGTGCCGCTTGTTTCATCGGCAACCGCGTAGCTCGACGGGCTGTAATGAATGGAAGGTGCAATCATCAGCTCTTTTTCTTCGGCGAGCTTTTCAATCAGACCTTCTGCCACCAGTGTGTCACAGCCGTAGGAGCAGTGCGGACCGTGGTATTCTACCGTACCGCCGCAAAGGATGACCGGAATGCGGCTTTCCTTTACATATGCTATTTCCTTCGGAAAGCTTTTGGTAAGATACATTTTTTTCATTGTAAAATCACCTTATTATTCAGAATAACCCATTGTGGTGTAGAAGGCGAGATTTGCCTGTGTGTTGTCCAGTCTGCCGTACTGTACCACAATTGGCGTACTGCTTGTCAGCTTCATCGCGTACTGTGTTTCCAACGGTACTTCAAAGCCGCACATATCTTCTAATCTGTTCATGCGAAAGCACCGCACTCTGCCTGCCTTTACCGTCCAATGGATATCCTCATAGGCATCCTTGTCCGTGAAAAACAGCTTTACGGTGATTTCTGCATCCACATCGCTGTCATTTACAACAATAACGGATTCGTGGCCTTTTGCAACGCCCTCGCCCGGCTGCGGCAGCTCGCAGTCCGGCAAAATCCAAAATTTTTTACCGATTGTATTATACATCGATTTCTATAATTCCCTTCTTGAGATAGTCTGTCATAGAATGGCAGCCATCCTTAGTAATTGCAACACCCTTCTCCCATCTTACGCCGAAGCCGTCGCCGGAGATAAAGGTATCTACCTGGAAGGTCATGTTCTCTTCGAGCGGATAGTCGGAGATGGTTTCCATCCACGGAGCTTCTACTTCGATCATACCTGTACCGTGGCACGGGCCGTATACGAAGTTATCTTTGTAGCCGTTGTCCACGAAGAGCTGATAGAAATCTTTTGCTACATCGCTTGCAAGCTTGCCTGCCTTGAGCTGGTCAACTGTCCAGTCATGTGCCTTCAAGCAGAAATCAACGGTGTCTCTTCTCTTGCCTTCGAGCTTGCCCATAACCACCGGAAGACCGATTGCCGGAGAATAACCGTCAATCTTTGCGGAGAGATTGAGCTGAACGATATCGCCCTTGTTGATTGTGCGGTAGCCGCTGCGGCTGATGGCATGGCTTGTGGATTTTTCGGAGAAGACATACATCGGCAGACCTTCATATTCTGCGCCTTCTTCGTAGATAACGCGCTGTGCGACACCAACCATCTGGAGCTCTGTAACGCCCGGCTTTAAATTGCGGATAACTTCATCTGTTGCGATTTCGATGATACGGAAACCTTCCTGGATACAAGCGAGCTCGTTGATGCTCTTAATCTTACGCAGTGTTACCATAATATCGCTGCAGTTGCTGATTTCAGCCTTCGGATAGCTTTCCTTGAGACCTTCAAAAATCGGGAGTGTGCACTCTACGTAGCTGCCGAGACCGATTTTGATGTTTTCGCCGGTCACACCGATGCTCTTGAAGGCATCCTTAAAGGTGTCAGCCTTTAATTCCGGATATGCAGGGTCTGCGGATTCGCGGAATTCTTTTAATACGAAAATGTTGTCAATCTTGGAGCGGTCTTTTGCGAAAATAGCGGATTCCGGACCAACCAAGAGAGCAGCCTCGCCTGTAGCGGAAATTGCTACGCCGGCTCTTTCAAACAGCGGCCAGAAGCCGGAGAAATAACGCGCGTTCGCATAGTCGGATTCTGTGCTGGATACAACCATTACGTCCAGACCCTTTTCACGAACCAACTGACCTGCTTTTTTGATTCTTTCCTGATATTCGCTATCAGGGATACAAATTCTACCCATGTGTTTTTCCTCCTTAAATATAATTGGATATTTTAATTATACTATAAAAATACGCATTTGTCTTTAAACAATCGTAAATATTTTTTGCACGATCTTTCGCATATTGACAATTCAACAAAACTGTGTTTAAATGTAATCAGGTGATGGATATGGATTTTAAACTGCAAAATTTCGATACACCATTAACAGTGAGCCGAATTGCCAACATTCATTATTTTGAGTTTACAAAAGAATACCATACTGTAGACGACGCACATAAGTTTTTTGAGCTTTTGTATGTTGACAAAGGGAGAGTTGATGTGGAGGCAGAGAATTTTTCTGGTACATTGACGGACAATCAGATGATTTTACATATGCCGAATGAAAAGCATTCTCTAAAATGCCCCGACGATATGTGCTCCAATGTCATTATCATTGGATTTGAATGTAGTAGCAGTGCACTTGCGCAGTTTGCGCATGGCCCAGTAAAGCTCGAGCAAACGCACAAAAAAATGCTTTCCGAAATTATGAAAGAAGGCATGAATGTGTATGCGCCACCCTATGATATCCCGAACACGCCGGAGATGAAAAAACGAGAAGCATTTCCGTTTGGAGCAGACCAGATGCTGAAAATCAATCTGGAAGCCTTTTTCATTGCGCTTGTCCGCGCATTTGGTGACAGGGAAAGCGGTAAGGAAACCGAGGTGCTCTCAGATGGTAAAATTGTAGAAATTTACAATTATATCACCGAGCATTATATGGAAAAAATCACCCTAGATGATATCTGCTTTTTATTTGCAACCAATAAAACATCACTTTGTTGCAAATTCCGCCGCGAATACGGCGAAACCGTACTCAGTTGTATCAACCGCTTTAAAATTCAGGCAGCAAAGGTGATGATTCGCGAGCAGAAACAATCGATTACCGAAATTGCGGAGTGTCTGGGTATCGGCTCCATTCACTATTTTTCGAAACTTTTTAAAAAGTACACCGGCATTTCGCCGAAGGAATACGGCAGAACCATTAAAGCCAAATTAAATTTATAATAGGTGAAAAGAAGAACGAAGCCTTAAGAAAAAATGCAGGGAACCTGTATGTGCACTTTAATGTCGATTGGTTTTCAAGCGCGAAATGCAGGATGCGGACGGGATGTTCTTTGCTGAGTAACGGCCTGCTTGGCGGCGTCTAACGGATTAACAAGCTGCAAAGAGGCTGTGGCTGGAGCTTTTGTACAACCATTATGTAGTAAGAATTTTATTCAATTTACAGCGTTTAAACAAGCATATCCTATTTTGATATGGCTATCTTTCAACCAAACCGTATTTAACTTTAATTCTTTCAATTTTATCTATCATAGGCTCTGCGATAAACCAAAGAAAAAAGGCAGTAGAAAGTGCATGAATCAAATCCAGCGGTATACCAACCGCATACGCCGTTAAAATCAGCTCGACATTCAATTTGTTCTGCCACGTAATCACAGCCGCCGGATTCATAATACCGCCGTAAATAACAAGTGTTGCTAAAAATCCGAATATACAAAGCGAGGCTTTGGTCTTTCTGAGGAATCCCTTTTTGAAAAGTATTCCTGCAATAAAGCCTATAATACCAAAGGCAAACATCTGCCACGGTGTCCACGGACCTTGTCCAAAGAAAAAATTTGAAACGAATCCGGTAACTGAGCCGACCAAAAATCCTGTTTCTCCACCGAAGCACACACCTGCGATTATTACAAGTGCAACAACGGGTTTAAATTGAGGAAGCATAAAGAATGCCGCCCTGCCTGCAACGGCAATAGCACACAGTACACTTATCACAATAAGCTCTCTTGCTTTTGGTTTTCTCGACTCAAATACCATCAGAAACGGTATCATTGTTTCAAGAATGATTAAAAGACTTATAAAATAATACTTTCTGTCACCTAAAAAGAAAACGCCAATATAAATTGTCAGCGGTATTAAAAGCAGAATAAGGAAGGTTGCAAGAAGGGTTCGTTTTGTCAGCTTTCTGTCTGACTTTGGAACTTGTATTACCTCTATTCCAATATCTTTTTGCGGAAAGAAACAGAAACAGAAAACGGCAATTTCAATTATTGCAATTATCTGTAAAGTGTCAAGCCCTAAAAAGCTTACTTTTGAAAATCCTAATATATCAATGTCAGTTATAAAGGATAATGATGTCAGCGCAAAAAGCAATACAAAAATACTGCCGACAATAATTCTTGCAGGAGTCAGATTTTGTAATTTCTCTTTTTGTTGCTTGATTTCGTTCTGAGCCTTATGTAATTCTATACGCCGTGATTGTCTTTCTTTCTTTTCTATTTTACCGCCACAAGCAAGGATGATATCTTCTGCCAAAACCGCATCGGCAAGTCTTGTTCTTGCCATACGGTTTGCTGATGTGGTATAGAAATTCTTACCCTTAAAAAACTCTCTTGGTGTATCAATAGATGTTATGCTTCCGTCAAAACAAAGCGCACATCTGTCGGCATATTTCGCACAAAACTCCACATCGTGCGATACCATAAGAACTGTAACATCGTTTGCTTTCAAGTCTAAAAGAATATCTGCAAATTCATCTTTGAAATGTGCATCCATTCCTTTTGTCGGCTCGTCAAGAAGCAGTATTTCAGGTTCCATAAGAAGAATTTTTGCAAGTGCTGCCCTTTGCTGTTCACCGCCGGATAAATCATACGGATGTGAGTCTAAAAAATTTTCAATTCTGCAAAGAACGGATATATTATGTACCTTTTGCTCTTTTTCTTCGTTTGTGTGTTTCTTATCAGAAAGTATTTCCATCAAATCAAGATAAACAGTTTTCTTTACAAACACGCTCTGTGGATTCTGCGGAAGAACACCCAAAAGTCCGTCATATAAGCTCTTGATTTTAGAAACACTTTGTCCTTTTATCAGGACATCGCCTCGGTATGGCGTATTAAGACCTGATATGAGCGAAAGTGCCGTTGTCTTTCCGGTCCCATTACCACCTACAAGACAAACTAATTCGCCCTTATGTACGCTTAAATTAAATCCTTTCACTACATCAGGTAATTCCTTTTCATATCTGAACCAAGCATCTTTAATTTCTATTACTGTATCGGTGTTTTCTTTTAAAGAATCTTTAGGAATTACATCAGGATTCAAGTTGTTTTCTTTTGAATATTCTGAAAGCCACACTCTGCCATCCCTGACAGTTAAGGGGCACGGCAAAGCATTTACCACTTCGCCGTGAACTCTCATAGGAGTTGGAAGTGCTTTATACATATCGTGATTTTGTGCTTTCAAAATTTTGCCAACCTTGATAGGTACTTCGTCAGCAATAATTTTGCCATTATCCATAACAATTACTCTGTCAGCCATCGGGAAAGCATCTTCCAAACGATGCTCGGTGAGAATAACGGTTGTGCCAAGCTCACGGTTAATCTTTTCTAAAGTTTTTAAAAATTCACCTACAGCAATTGGATCAAGCTGACTTGTCGGCTCGTCCAATATCAAAACTGACGGCTGCATCACCATAACAGATGCAAGATTTAAAAGTTGCTTCTGACCGCCCGAAAGCTCTGTTACTTTTTTATAAAACCAAGTCTGTATGCCAAAGAATGATGCCATTTCGGAAACTCTTGTCCTAATTTCGGTTTGCTTGTATCCAAGACTTTCTAAACCAAATGCAAGCTCGTGCCATACCTTGTCGGTTACAATCTGATTGTCGGGATTCTGCATTACAAAGCCGATTTGTGCTGCCTGCTCTTTGGTATCATAGTTTGCAAGAGGTTTTCCGTCAAAATAAATATCTCCGCTTATTTCACCAAAAGGGGAGAGGGAAGATTTTAAAAGCCTTAAAAGCGTGGTTTTTCCGCATCCTGATTTACCGCAAACAAGAATGAACTCACCGCGATTTGCCGTAAAATTTATATCATCAAGAGCCTTTTTCTCTCTTGACGGATATGTAAAACTCAGATTTTCGACCTTAAAGCTTTCCATCTTCTCACCTCCCAAAGTTCAAT
>JAZSQB010000061.1:0-8926 GCA_045537695.1 Clostridia bacterium
TCAAGACACTTGGTTTGTACGAAGACGTTTCCTACCGTTTCTCCCAGTGGGATCCGGAAGATAAGGAAAAATATATCGGCACACCGGAGCAGTGGGATGAGGCACAGGGCGTGATGAAAAACATCCTCGACCACCTCGAAATTCCGTACAAAGTCGGTGTGGGTGAAGCGGCGTTCTACGGTCCGAAGCTCGACATTCAGATTAAGAATGTATTCGGTAAGGAAGATACGCTCATCACCATTCAGATTGACCAGATGCTCGCAGAAAAGTTCGGTATGGAATATGTAGATAAGGACGGCGCAAAGAAGAATCCGTACATTATCCACAGAACATCCATCGGTTGCTATGAAAGAACGCTTGCGCTCCTTATTGAGAAGTATGCAGGTGCGTTCCCGACATGGCTTGCACCGACGCAGGTGAAGATTCTTCCGATTGCCGAAGCACATCACGAATATGCAAAGCAGGTTGAGCTTAAGCTCAAGCAGGCAGGTATCCGTGTAGAAAGCGATTTGAGAAACGAAAAAATCGGCTACAAGATTCGTGAAGCACAGCTTGAGAGACTGCCGTACATGCTCGTTATCGGTGATAAGGAAGCAGAAGCAGGCGCCGTTGCCGTTCGTGCGCGCAAGGGTGTAGACCTCGGCACCATGCCGGTTGCAGACTTCATCGCGAAGGTCAACGATGATGTTGTGAACAAGACCTTGAACTATTAATAAAATTAAACAAAAATCCACTTCAATCTTCGGTTGAAGTGGATTTTTTTCTTTTGAATGGCTCCCCTGTGTAGGAGGAGCTGTCAGCGAAGCTGACGGAGAGGTTGTTTACAGCTTATGCATAACCAATCCAGAGAGCGGCTTGGGATAAAAATAGGTGGAATGTGCCGGCATCTGCTCGCTTGCAAGCGAAACGTGTGTCAGCTCGCGTACCTTGGTCGGCTTTAAAATCACACAGCACTGGCGCTTGCCGCTTTGCACGGCTTCGAGGGCGTCAGCTGTGATTCTTGTATAATCAATGATGCTTGGATTTTCGGCATCGTCGCCGCTGATGTTAAAATACTTTTCAAGCAGCAGCTTGTCCAGCGCAACCACGTCAAGGTTTCTGTAGGCTTCCGACTTATCCGGCAATAGCGCGTCCATTTCGCGCGGGTTTTTCGGGCGGATACGGTAGTAGTAATCGCCGCCAAAGTAGAGGGCATAAATCTTGCTGTCATTTTTACTTGCCAGATCATCGCCGATGGCTTCGGCAAGCTCGCTGATACGCTTGTCGACGATGATGCGCTCAATAATAAAATCATCCTTCAAAAAGGAAATTGCCGTACTTTCATCCATACCAATGCTTGTAATCATGCGGTGGGTAGGGAAGATGACAATGCCAGGATCTTCTACAGAGGAGAGGTAGGCTAGTGTGTAGTTATAGCTCTCCTCACCGGTGTGATGCAGATTTTGTGCGCGGCAGGCATCGCGATGGGAAAGCGCCGCCTCATAACGATGGTGACCGTCTGCGATAAAAACTTGTTTGTCTGCAAGCTCCTTGGTCACCGCGTCAATCACCGCCTTATCATTTACGCACCATATCCGTTGCCGTTTGCCGTTTTCGTGTACAAAGTCAATATCGGGCGCGGTATTGCAGATGGATTTCGTGTGCGCGTGAATGACCTTTTCTTCGTCCGGAAACAGGCAGTATACAGGGTTAAAGAACGCCTGTATGGCTTCAAGCAGCTTTAATCTGTCCGCGGTCGGTGTCTGTGTAGTGAGCTCGTGCGGCAAAACCACTTTGTTGTCGAACGCCTCTAACTTAAGCAGCGTAATAAAGCCGCGGTGTATGTAATGGTGGTGTTTTAAATCAAATTCCTGCTCATAAAAGTACAGACATTCTTCGCTGTCGGTCTGCATAATACCGTCTTTGAGCCAGGCATCAAATTGCGCCTTTGCACGAGTGTAGCGGTTGTCCGTATCGCTGTCTGTAGGCATCGTTTGCCCGTAGGTTAAGCGCACAATGTTGTATTCGCTCTGTGCATACAGCTTTTCCTGCCGCTCCGGCGTAATAATATCATAGGGCGGTGCTAAAACGTCTTTGAGCTGTCCGCATTTTTCTGTGTTGTAACGCAGTGCTTTGAATGCCTGAATGCTTGCCATAAAAATCCCCCCCGAAGTCTTGTTTTTACCAGTATAGCACAAATCCAATTTCTGCGCAAGCCGTTGCATATTTTTTGAAAAAGGAATGCATAAAATATTTTTTGAAAAAATATAAAAAAACACTTGCATTTTTAAAAAGTTTGTGGTAAACTATTTTGGCGATACGGATGGTCCTCTGCTGAAAAGTTCGGTACGAACATCTATGAAGGAAGGAGGCAAATATGATGGATATGATTAAAACATTGACACAAGGTCAGATCAGAACAGATTTACCTCAGCTGAATATCGGTGACACTTTAAAGATTTACTTTAAGGTTATCGAGGGAACACGTGAAAGAATTCAGATGTTTGAAGGCACGCTCATTAAGAAGCATGGCAGCGGCATTTCTGAAACATTTACGGTTAGACGTGTTTCGTACGGCGTTGGCGTAGAAAGAACATTCCCTGTAAATTCTCCGAAAATCGATAAGATAGAGATTTCCCGTAAGGGTCGTGTTAGAAGAGCTAAGCTGTACTATTTGCGTGACAGAGTTGGTAAGAGCGCAAAGGTTAAAGAGAAGATCTAATCTAAGTAAAACAAAAGGGGGCGAGCAATGTCGTCCCCTTTCTGTTTCAACCCTTTGTTTTGTATCTATGTGGCCGGTTAAATATTAAGGATGGTTAAAATGGAAAATAATGAAAACAAAAATGAGTTTTCTGCTAATGAATTTGAAGAAGAAGCGGGGATGATTATCCGCGCTGACTATATAGAGTCTGAAGTAACGGAAGAGGAATTGGAAACAGATCAGCCGGTTGTGACAGATATTGTATTAGAACTGTCACCGAAGAAGGACAAGAAAAAGCAAAAGAAGGACCCGATGAAAGAAATTTTGGAATGGGTTATTTCAATTGTCATTGCCGTTGTGCTGACATTTTTCATTAAATCTTATTTGTTCGATTTTGTTGTAGTGGACGGACAGAGTATGTTCTCAACCCTTGAGCACGGAGAGCGTCTGGTGCTGACAAAACTCGGTTATGAGCCGGAAATTGGCGATATAATTGTGCTCGATGCACACTATAAAGCGCGTCAGGTGTATTTTAGCAATCGTCGTGCAGAAGATGACGGTTTCGGCAAATTAGATGAGTTCGCATCTGTTTATCTGCAGAGAAAGCATGCACGAAATCTTGGTATCAATAAAAAATACTATGTAAAGCGTGTGATTGCGCTTGCCGGCGATACGGTAGACATTGACCCATATGACGGTACGGTGCGTGTCAACGGTACAGTGATTGAGGAACCGTACCTGGATGAAGGGATAAAGACACCGCTCGGTCACGGTATGGAATATCCGTATACGGTGGAGGATGGGCATGTGTTTGTCATGGGGGATAACCGCGCAAATTCGCTCGACAGCCGTTACAGCGACTTGGGCGCTGTGCCGCTGGAAGCGGTTTCCGGCAAGGTTTCCTTCCGCATACTGCCGTTTAATAAATTTGGCGGACTTTACGATTATGAATAATGAAAATAAGGCTTTTTGGGGGCGAGTGGTCATAGAGATAAAACGCCTTAAAAAGCAATATTTTGACAAATAGCTGTGTTAAAACCGACCGAAATCCGCGAGGATGTCGGTCGGTTTTGCCTTGCTCTTTATCCAAACTATTGCCTTTTAAGGTGCCTATGGCAGTTTTAGACGAGGAATTTTGTCGGAAAGAGGAACATAAAAATCCACATCATACTCGCGTATAATGCGGATTTTTTGTGAACTATTTTCGGTAAATTACCGGCTAAAACCATTGTATCCCTATGACCACTCGCCTTTGGAAAGAGCCTTTTGCTTTGACATAGGAGCAAAAAACTGATATACTGTAGGCAAAGTCAGATATAAAGGAATGGAATTTTATGAATTTACAATGGTATCCGGGGCATATGGCGAAAACCAGACGCCTGATTGAGGAAAATGTAAAATTGATTGATGTGGTTGTGGAAATTATGGATGCGCGCGTACCGGTCAGTAGCCGCAATCCGGATTTTGATATATTTTTTTCGACGAAACCGCGTATTGCACTGTTAAATAAAACGGATTTGGCAGATGCCGCAGCCACTGAAAAATGGGTTGCGTGGTACAAGAGCCGCGGTATTGAAGTGATTTGCGTTAATGCGCTTGCCGGTAAGGGTACGGAAAAAATTCCGGTTGCCGCACGTGCGCTTTTAAAGGAAAAAATTGAAAAGAATGCCGAGCGCGGACTTACAAAATCCATTAAAATGATGGTGGTCGGCATACCGAATGTCGGCAAATCCTCACTGATTAATCGCCTTTGCAAAAAAGCGGCGGCAAAGACGGGGGATAAACCTGGTGTTACCAAAGGCAAGCAGTGGCTTCGCCTGCGCGAGGGTATTGAAATTTTGGACACGCCGGGTATTTTGTGGCCGAAGTTTGAAGATGAACGCGTCGGCTTGCATCTGGCGTTTATCGGTTCGATTCGTGACGAAATTATGGATACGGAAACGCTGTGCTGTCACTTGCTTGAAAGATTAAAAGAGCGCTACGCAGATAAGATTTGCGCGCGCTACAAGCTGGATGGTATTGACGAAGAAGACACCGGCTATGATATTTTGCAGAAAATATCCCAAAAGCGTGGTTTTGTGATTTCCGGCGGCGAGCTGGATACCGAACGGGGCGCACGTGTGGTATTAGATGAGTTTCGCAGTGCGACCATCGGGCAGATTACGTTAGAATTACCGGAAGATGTGGAAGGGTGAATTCAGTCTACAATATAGGGTCTGATTTCAGCAATAAGCGCTTCGGCATCATCGGTGTGCGCTTCAACGCGGATGGGTTTGGTCAGGTCGAGGGAGAAAATGCCCATAATTGACTTTGCATCTACGATATATCTGCCGGAGGAAAGGTCGATATCGTAGTCGTATTTTGTGACAGCGCCGACAAAGGTTTTCACGCTGTCGATGGTAGTCAGTGCGACATTGAAAGTAGTCATATAAAAAATCTCCTTGTTTTTTTATTATAGTAGCATTTTTTGAGAATTACGTCAAGCTTATGCGTAGAAAGATATACATTAAATGGAGTAGAACGTATGAAAAAGGTTGCATTTTGCACATTGGGGTGCAAGGTAAATCAATATGAAAGCCAGGCGCTGGGAGAACTGTTTTCGCAAGCGGGTTATAGCGTGGTGCCGTTTGAAACAGCGTCGGATGTCTATATCATCAACACCTGCTCGGTGACCTCTATGGCGGACCGCAAGTCGCGCCAGATGATTCGGCGTGCAAAAAAGACGAACCCTGCCGCCTTTTTGGTTGTGACGGGGTGCTTTGCGCAGACGGCAGCAGAGAAGGTGGCGCAAATCGAAGGTGTTGACCTTGTCATCGGCACATCCGGCAGAGACAAAATTGTAGAAATGGTAGAACAAAATACACGCGGTATTGCGGTGAAGGATATTATGCAGGTGCACGACTTTGAAGCACTGTCCGTTTCCGGCTACAGTGAGCACACACGCGCATTTATTAAAGCACAGGAGGGGTGTAGTCAGTTTTGCACGTACTGTATCATTCCGTATGCACGCGGACCGGTGCGCAGCAGAGCACAAGCAGATATTATCGAAGAAGCGGAGCGCCTGGCGGCGCACGGCTATGCTGAAATTGTGCTGGTGGGCATTCACATTGCATCATACGGCAAGGATTTGCCGGAACAAACAAATCTGCAAAGCCTGATTACGGAAATAGAGAAGATTGACGGCATCCGCCGTATTCGCTTAAGCTCGATTGAACCGATGCATTTAAATGCGGATTTTGTAGAAACCGTGAAAAGCTCCAAAAAGCTTTGCCGTCATTTTCACATTTCACTGCAGAGTGGCTGTGATGCGACGCTGAAGCGTATGAACCGAAAATACAAAAGTGCAGATTATGCAAGTATAGTACAAGGCTTGCGCGACGCGTTTGAAGATGTTACCATTACGACGGATGTTATGGTCGGTTTCCCGGGGGAAACGGAAGAAGAATTTGCATCTTCCCTTGATTTTGTAGAAGAAATGCAGTTTGCAGAGGCGCACGTGTTTGCGTATTCGATGCGCGGCGGTACGCCGGCGCAGAAGATGCCAAATCAAGTTGCGCCGGAGATAAAGCAGAGAAGAAGCGCGAAAATGATTGAAACCAGTGCAAAGGCGCAGCGTGCGTTTTTAGAGCGTTTTGTCGGCAGAACGATGGAGGTTTTGTTTGAACAACCGGTTTCGAGCAGCAAAAATCTGTATGAGGGAAAAACGGATAATTACCTTACGGTTTATGTGGAAACGGATGCGGCGCTTGCCAATCAGTTCCGCGAAGTGGAAATTTTGCGCGCAGAGGATACGCACCTCTTCGGGCGCTTGAAATGAGGAAGAAAAATGAATCAGACAGTTTTGATTACCGGCGGCTCGCGCGGCATCGGTGCGGCGTGCGCCGTAGCATTTGCAAAGCGTGGCTACCGCGTGATTGTCAACTACAATAAAAATAAAGAAGCAGCAGAGGCGGTTTGTGAGGAAATCCGTACGCTGGGCGGCGTTTGTATGTGCGTGCAGGCGGATGTATCCGATGCAGCGCAGGTGGAAGCAATGTTTGCGCAGGCGCAGTGCTTCGGCGGTGTGGATGTACTGGTCAACAACGCCGGCATCGCCCGCACGGCAATGTTGTGTGATACTACGCCGGAGATGTGGAAAGAACTGTTTAGCGTTAATGTGGACGGTGTATACCATTGCTGTCGTGCGGCGCTTACGCATATGGTTTCCAAGAAAAGCGGACGCATCATTAACATTTCTTCTATGTGGGGGCAGGTGGGTGCATCTTGTGAAACGGCATATTCTGCGGCTAAGGCAGCGGTCATTGGCTTTACGCGCGCGCTGGCAAAAGAGGTTGGGCCGTCCGGCATCACCGTCAATTGCGTTGCACCCGGACTTATAGATACGGAAATGAATGCGCATCTGACGAAAGAGGATATAGAGGCATTTTGTGAAGAAATTCCGCTCGGCGGCATTGGTACACCTGCGCAGGTTGCGGCGGCGGTCTGCTTTTTAGCTTCGGAAGAAGCCGGATATATTACCGGACAGGTGCTCGGGGCAAACGGCGGCTATGTAATTTAAGGAAAGACTTGCATTTCTGCGGTCACAGCAGTATAATAAGTAGAGAAATTCGCAAGAGAGAGTGATGAAAATGAACAAGCATTATACATTAGAGGTTGCCGGTATTCAGCGTGATTTGCAGCTGTTTCCGGTGAATGAAAATTTAAAAATTGCCGCTTTTATTCTGTTTGGTGATGTAGAGCTGACAGAGTGCTGTGCACGTGAGCTTTTGAAGGTAGCTCCTTCATATGATATTATGCTGACGGCGGAAGCAAAGAGCATACCGCTGATTTATGAGATGGCGCGCCAGAGCGGACAGAACAATTACATAGTTGCACGTAAGGGACCTAAAGTATATATGGAAGATATCGTGTCTACGGATGTAAACTCCATCACAACGGCGGCACAGCAGAAATTGTATCTCGGTAAAAAAGAGGTCGAGGCAATCCGCGGTAAGCGTGTGTTGATTGTGGATGATGTTATCAGCACCGGTGAATCGCTGGCGGCGATGGAAAACCTGATTGCTGTTGCCGGTGGCACGGTTGCCGGCAAGCTGGCGGTGCTCGCGGAAGGGGACGCGATGGACAGAGAGGATATTACGGTGCTTGGTCCGTTGCCGCTTTTTGATAAAGAAGGCAATCCGTTATAATTTAACGTAAAGCATCTGCATTTTGAATAAAAGTGCGGATGCTTTTTTAGTAAACTTCCACATAAATTTCCGCCCGGATTGACTTTTTGAAGAATTTCTTATATAATATTTTTAATAACGTTTTTGCGTAATTTCAAAGGAGGAAAAAGAATGAAAAAGATTTTAGCTTGTTTAACAGCGCTTGTGCTTTTACTCGGTGTTTGTGCATTGTCTGTGTCGGCTGCTGCATTTTCGGATATGCCGGATAACTGGGCAACAGCGGCACTCGAGCGCGCGGTTGCAGATGGTTTGATTAACGGTTATGACGGCAAAATTATGCCAAATGACAGTTTGACACGTGCGCAGATGGCGGCGATTTTTGTGCGCGCTTTTGGTGTGACTGAGAAAGCGGATATTTCTGTGTTTCAGGATGTTGATGAGGATGCCTGGTACTATGCGGATATGCAAAAAGCAGTGCAGGCGGGTTGGTTTAAGGGTAATGGTGACTGCTTAAATCCGGACGCATCTATTACCCGTGAAGAAGCATTTACGGTTATTGCACGTGCTTTTTCTTTGCCAAGCGGCAACGGTGATGCTATAGCGGCATTTGCAGATGCAAGCAGTGTGGCAGATTGGGCGGTGCCGTATGTAGCGGCGCTTTTGCAGAAAGGCTTGGTAGCCGGCGCAGAGGGTAAATTGAACCCAAAGAGCGATATCAGCCGTGCGGAATTTGCGGTTGTTATGGACAGGACGGTAGCGGCGTATGTTACGGAAGAAGGGGAATATACCCTCGACTTAAAGGAACATAAGGGTGCCGTGATTATCAAGGCAAACAATGTTGTCTTGAAGGATATGGTTATCACAGGGGATTTGATTTATTCTGCTGGCATTGATGCCAATACAGTCACATTAAAGCACGTTACTGTAAATGGCAGAGTTGTCAATAATTCTTCTTATACAGGAGACAATAATAAAGACGATGAAAAAGAAAATGAAAAGCCGACAGGCGGCAATACCGGTGGCGGCAATACCGGTGGCGGCAATACCGGTGGCGGCAATACCGGTGGCGGCAATACCGGTG
>JAZSQB010000053.1:0-53297 GCA_045537695.1 Clostridia bacterium
CAACGGTGTAGATACCGGCAACGGCAAGGGCGTATGGCTGGATACACCGATGATTGAAAAAATCGGCGGTGAAGGCACGATTATGAAGAGAATCCCTGCGATGTGGAGAATGTTTGAAAAATACGGCATCGACATCCGTAAGGAGCCGATTCTGGTTTACCCGACGCTCCACTATCAGAACGGCGGTCTGGATATTACAGCAGATTGTATGACAACCAACATTGAAAACTTGTTTGTTGCAGGTGAGGCTGTTGGTGGTATCCACGGTAAGAACAGACTGATGGGTAACTCCTTGCTTGACATCATCGTATTCGGCAGAAGTGCAGGTCAGAATGCGGCTGCCAAGGCAAAAGGTGTTCAGGTTGGTAAGCTTACACTTGCGCACATTGCAAAGTTTGAAAAAGAAATTGCGGATGCAGGCATTTCTACAGAAACAGTTTCTCCGAAGCTTTTACCAGATTATACGAAAAAGAACTAAAAGGAGATGTTTTTGAAATGAGTTTATTTGGTGGCGTTGTGCCGATTACCGCTATAACATTCCTGGTATTTTGCATTATGGCAATTTTGGCTGTCGGCTATGCTTTGGGCAGAATCACAATTAAGGGCGTATCCTTAGGCTCCGCCGGCGTATTTTTAGTGGCATTGGTGTTTGGTTGTCTGTTCTACGGCAACTTGGAAGCACAGCTTCCCGAGTACACAACCAATGCGCTGAAAATCGTTGAAAACTTAGGCCTTATCCTGTTTGTTTCTTCGGTTGGCTTTATCGCCGGCCCGAAATTCTTCAGCAATATGAAGAAAAACTTCACATCTTATGTGCTGTTGGGTTTGGTAATCATCGTTGCCGGTGCAATCGTAGCCGTTGGCTGCGTATACATCGGCAAACTGATGGGTGAAACCGATATAGAAAAACTTTCTGCAATTATATCCGGTTTGTTTGCCGGCGCACTGACCTCGACCCCTGCGTTTTCCGCAGCGAAGGCATCCGTAGCTAGTCCGGAAATGGAACAGCTCGTTTCCGTCGGTTACGGTATTGCGTACATTTTCGGTGTAATCGGCGTTGTGTTGTTTGTACAGCTTTTGCCGAAAATTTTAAAGGTAAATATGGATGAGGAACGCACAAAGCTGGTAGCGGCTGAATCCGCAACCGCAGCAAAGAAAGCAACCGGCAAATTACTCGAGTTGGATGATTTCGGTATTGCACCGTTTGCGATTGCGGCTGTGCTCGGCGTTTTCATCGGTATGATTAAGATTCCGCTTTCAAGCCAGGGCTTAAACGGTACAACCTTCTCGCTCACAACAACCGGCGGTTGCCTGCTCGCATCTCTGGTATTCGGTCACTTCGGCAACATCGGCAAGGTAAACATTATGCCATCCGTTACCACGCTCAAGGTATTCCGCGAATTGGGTCTTGTCTTCTTCCTGACCGGCGCAGGTATTGCCGGCGGCGCAAGATTTGTGCAGGAATTTAAAATTTCGTATTTTGTTTACGGTATGATTATGACCATCGTTCCGATGATTATCGGTTTCTTCTTTGCAAAATACGTACTCAAGATTAACGTGTTAAATACGCTCGGTTCCATCACCGGAGGTATGACAAGTACACCGGCGCTCGGCACACTCATCCACGTAGCCGGCACAGAAGATGTTGCAGCAGCCTATGCCGCAACCTATCCAATTGCACTGGTTGCCGTTGTATTTGCAGCACAGTTTGTTATCATTCTGTTTTAAATGATTTAAACACACGTATAGTTAAATATCCACCCGTGATATTACGGGTGGATATTTTTTTGCAATGTGCTATGGCTACGGCACATCCTGAAAGCTGCGCCCTACAATGCTCTATTTTGCCTCTACAACAAGAAAAAGCGATGTAGCCGAAGCTACATCGCTTTTGAAGTTTTTCTTTAAATACAACGTTTTACGCGTTCTTTGTAATCTTCTTTGTTACCAACAAAGCCAGAACCGTAACGATTGCCATAATCGGCAGAACGATCATCCAGTTCTGTACAAAGCCGGCAAAGATGTAACCTGCGAAGGAAATCGCAGCTACAAAGATTGCATATGGCAACTGTGTGGAAACGTGATTTAAGTGGTTGCACTCTGAACCTGCAGAGGACATGATTGTTGTATCGGAAATCGGCGAGCAGTGGTCACCGCAAACCGCACCTGCAAGACAGGCGGACATACCGATAACGAGCATTTCGCTACCTGTCGGGAAGATTGCAACAACAATCGGAATGAGGATACCGAATGTACCCCAGGAAGTACCGGTGGAGAATGCCAGGAAGCATGCTACCAGGAATATAATTGCCGGCAGGAAGTTTGCAAGACCTGCAGCAGCGCCTTCCATCAGACCTGCAACGAAGTCAGCAGCACCTAGAAGGTCTGTTGTGTTCTTCAAGGATGTTGCAAATGTGAGAATCAAGATCGCCGGTACCATTGTGATAAAGCCCTTCGGAATACATTTCATAGCTTCTTTGAATGTCATCAGCTTTCTTGCGATCATATAGATAATGGTAATTACCAATGCAATGATTGCACCCCACGGCAGACCCACGGTTGCATCTGTGTTTGCAAATGCATCTACGAAGGAAGCGCCGTCTAAAATACCGCCAACATAAACCAGTGCGAATACGCAGAATACGATCAAGAGTAGGATCGGGAATACAAGGTCGATTACCTTACCCTTTGCGCTCGGCTGTACCGGTGCGCTTTCCGCTCTGTCACCACATGTGTATAAATCGCCAAGCTCGATTGCATTCTTCTCATGCAGCTTCATCGGACCGAAGTCAAACTTCATAAGTGTAAGTGCGATGATAAATACGAATGTTAAAAGCGAATAGAAGTTATACGGGATGGCCCGAATAAAGAGGGACAAACCCTGACCTTCCGGCGCAAACTCAGAAACTGCAGCAGCCCAGGAAGAAATCGGCGCGATCATACATACCGGAGCAGCTGTTGCATCGATGAGGTAAGAAAGCTTCGCTCTGGAAATCTTGTGCGAGTCTGTTACCGGACGCATAACCGAACCAACGGTTAAACAGTTAAAATAGTCATCAATAAAGATAAGTATGCCGAGCACGAAGGTTGCAAACATTGCACCTGCACGGTTCTTGATGTTCTTCTTTGCCCATTCACCGAATGCTGCGCTACCGCCAGCCTGGTTTACAAGTGCAACGAGCATACCGAGAACAACTAAGAAAATAAAGATACCAGCAAGACCGGAAACAGCACCGATGATACCATCATTTAACAGTACATCCATTGCAGCGATCGGCTTAAAGTTTGTTGCAAATAAAGCACCACAAACGATACCGACAAACAGAGAGGAATAAACCTCTTTTGTAATCAGCGCCAGACCGATTGCCACAACCGGCGGTATCAAAGCCATAAATGTTGCCGCATAACGACTGCCTTCTGTTGCGCCGTTATTGACCATAACAGATGCAACAACAATCAGCGCAATCGCCAGCACACCGAAGATAATGCCGGCAAGTGTCTTTTTCTTCATACCTTAAAACCCCTTTTTCTTTGTTATTTGCGCAAAAATACAAATAATTGCACGCTATACTTTACCATTATACAAAAAATATACAATTCTGTCAATCTTTTATCATATATCCAAAACTTCTTGCATTTAATATTAGTTTTCTGTATAATTGAGGTAGAAAACAAAACGGAGGAATGAAAATCAAAAAATATATTGCTGTTCTTCTTTGCAGTATACTCTTTCTCGGTATGATGCCAATGGCACTTGCCGAAGAAACGCCGCGCACACCAATGGTGAATACATCGAATACAACAGCGCTCGAAATTTTAACGTATGCCATCCGTGACGCGGAATATCCGCTCAGCAAGCTGTTTCCGGACGGCGTAAACTGGACAAGCATCGCCAAGGGGCTTCAAAACAGCGGTACAACCACCGACTTTGAATACTATGACCTTGGTAGCTACAGCGCAAGCCACATTAAGTTTACAGGCTACGGCTATAACGCAGGTACATGGAACAACTTTAACGAAATCTGTTTCTACAGCGATGCAGCGCAGTACGAGTGTGACAAGGCTGTTCGTGATGCACGCTTTGCAAAAAAAGGCGCAGATTTCCTCTTAAAGGTTGGCGAAACCAAACCTCTCGACTTTTATATTGCAGCAGATTATCCGAATGCCAAGCTTACATTTGACTGTTCAGACAATCTGAAAATTAATTTAGAAAATATGACCGTAACTGCACTGGATGGCGGCAATGCATGGATATTTATACGTTACGATGCACAGAACGCATCCATCAACACCACACAGTACACCAAAACCTTTGACATTTTAATTGAAGAATAAAAAACAGCGGTGTGCCCATTTGGATAACCAATTTGGGCACGCCGCTGTTTTATATGCTTGATTTCTAAGGGGAATCCGAAAAAGCTTTGGAATGCATCAACCAAACCCGTAGGGCTATACCCAAAGGCGTACGCCGGTACGTCGCGGGTGTGGTTTGTATATGGTAATCTTGCTTGCATTCCGCCGATTTTGCATTCTCTTTGCCAGGCTCACTTGTTTCTTCTTAAGCCGAGGTGTTCGACTCCCCTCGACTTAACCCAAAAATGCAAATCCAAAATAAGTAACCGCCGTTACAATGATTGCCGCACCGATTACCCCAAGCGCCACAGATGGGAATGCCTTTTTCAGCGGCATATCCATCATGGCCGCCACGAGTGCACCCGTCCACGCTCCTGTACCCGGCAACGGAATCGCAACTAAAATAAACAAACCCCAGAATGCATATTTCTCCACTGTATCTCTATGCTTATCCGCGCGCGCCTCCAGCTTGGAAACCATGCCGTCCAGTTTCGGCATCGCCTTGCGCATCCAGGAAAAAATCGCCTTGATAAACAAAATAATAAACGGCACCGGCACAATATTGCCAATCACCGATACTGCAACCGCTACGCCATACGGCAACCCCAGTCCGACACCAATCGGAATCGCCCCGCGCAGTTCAATCACCGGTACCATAGAAACAAAAAATGTGGTTAAAATTTCCCCTATAAAACTCTCCGTAAAAAAGGCAAGCATCGTACTCACTTTTCATTCTCCTATCTTTGTTGTTCTTACATATTATATATGATTTATGCGAAAAAGAAAAGTCCTTTTTAATAATTCTGTTCAAATATCGTCCCCATTTTCTTGATAAATATATACGGATTTTTTTCATCCATGTAAAACAATGTATATTTTAAATAAATTTATTTTCATATTTTGTCGGCAAACCCTCACAGTAAAGATGCGCATAAAAGTACAACACGAAATTACACGCATAATATACCATGTAGGTTCACCCGCCAAAGATAGCAAGCAACATAAATGAAATTTTTTTACCACCGTATCATACAGCGTCTATATTCCGGCAATGCATAGCCAATCGCTTCACATTTTACTTGTAATCCCATCCAATTGCATATTTTCCATATACGTTTTAAACTTTTTCATCGCCCCCGTCATATCAACGCCTTTTTTCCACGCAAGACTGATATTAACATACAGGGGGTCGCTGAGCGATATTGTCTCAATCAAGTCGTTGTTGGGTACCAATTCCCTGAACATAAAACCAACAGCAACACCGCCAAACAAAATACTGGATACAGTAGAAAACTGCTCGGACTGCAGTACAACATTAGGTTCAATGCCCAAAAGTTCAAAACGATGCTTAATCTCCTCCGTCTGAAAAAATGAATCCCGAAACATCACCAACGGCACATCGGCAAGGTCCTGTATAACTATTGTCTCTTTACCTGCCAACGGATGCTGCTTCGACACACAACAGACCACCTCCATCCGCGCAATAGGCATCGTAACCAAATCCCGTTCCGGCGGAGCGTTATGCAACAAAAAAAACATGTCGATAATATCGTCATTTAACCGTGCATGAAGCACTCTTCGTCCGCCTTCGCTGATAAGCATCTGTATTTCTGGGTGCTGCAGTATAAATTCATCATAAATTTTGGGCAAAAAAAGCGAATTGATCATCGGCGCAATACCCACGCGCAATCGTTTCTTCTCCTGCCCAAGCGCGCACATTGCTCTCTCCACCTGATTAGCATGCGCAAGCAATTCCTTGCTCATTTCCAGAAACTGTTCTCCGGCAGGCGTTAATTTCATACCATAATGCCGACGCTGAAACAATTCCACATTAAACTCTTTTTCGAGCGCCGCAATCGCACTGGACAACGATGGCTGCGAGATGTGCAATCGTGCTGCCGCCGCCGAAACCGTCTGATATGTACATACCGCATGAAAGTATCTCAACTGTATCAGATTCATAAAATCACCCATATTCATTATATAGTTTTAAACTATACTTGTCAAGGAATTATGTATTTTACAAATATCCAAACAGGTGCTATACTAAAAAAAATATAATTTTATTTTTTATCATCTTTAAAGGAGTCTTTTAAATGAACACAACCATTCCCCCTTTCGAAATGCATAAAAATATATTCTTTGTCGGTAGCCGACGCGTATCCGTACACGTTTTCAAAACAAGCGCAGGGCTTGTTATGCTCGACACCGGCTATCCGGATATGTACGATGAAATTATCGACAACATGCAGTCGCTCGGTCTCGATCCGAAAGACCTTTGTGCCATTTTCCATTCACACGGGCACATCGACCATTTCGGATGTACACAAAAGCTCAAAGCAATCAGTGGCGCAAAAACCTACATCAGCCGTATCGACAACGAAATTATAAATGGTAATCTGAATCTTTCCTGGGCGGATGAAGCGAACTATACCTTCACGCCGTTTACCTGTGATGTATTAATTGGAGATGGTGACAGTTTCACCATTGGCGACATCACTATCCGTTGCCGCCTCACACCGGGACATACCGACGGTACGCTTTCCTTCTTCATTACTATGCAGGATGGTATCATTGCCGCTATGCACGGTGGCCTCGGCAAAAACACTATGACCAGAAAGTTTTTGGAAAAATACAACCTTTCGCCAAGCTGCATGGATGTTTTCCGCGAAGGACTGCATAAATTGGTGTCTGAGCACGTTGACCTTGTGCTCGGTAACCACGCCGGACAAAACGACACCGAGGGCAAGCTTGCAAAGGTACTCGCAGGACAGTCTGCATTAGACAAAACCGAATGGAAAGCCTTTTTGGAGCGTCAGGAAAGGAACCTCGATGCGCACAGAATCAAGGAAGGCTTTTAACGAAAGCTTTTACAAAAAACATTAAAAATTGGACAAAGATTTTTCACCTCTGCGGTAGTATAATAAAGGAAAACAATTTATTTATTAAAGGAGTTTTTTATGCGAACAGAACAGAATTTTGATTTCAGAAAAAAGCTCGAAACCGTGCATGAAAGCGGAAGACGCGACAAAAGCAGATGCACGCTTGCAAATGAGTTTGAAGTAAAGGACGGTTGCCTTTTCTGGCTCGGCGAAACCGACGAAGTCAGCCGGACAGCCGTAGCGGATTTTATCGATTTCTTTAAAACTTCGATGGGCGTATCCGTCGCACTGACCACAGATAAAGCTAAAGCAAGCATCTTTGCGCAGACAGCGACAGCTGCTGGCGAAAATTTAGGCGAATACGCTGTTACCCGCGGCTTTAAAATTACATGTACTGAAAACGGCATCTGCATTCTTGGTCACGATGCGCGCGGTATCGCGCAGGCGTTTTACTACATTGAGGATTTGATGTGCTTTGAGAGCGCGCCGGTGCTAGCGCACGGTGACATCGTGAAAAAACCGCTCTTTACACCTCAGATGGTACATTCCGGCTATGGCTTTGACGAATTCCCGGATAACTATCTTATGCGCATTGCACACGAAGGCAGAGATGCTATTTTGGTCTATACCAAAGAGGTTAACCAATCCCGCATAGGCTACATTGATTTTAACGATTTAATCCGCCGTGCCGCAAAGTACGGTCTGGATGTATATGCCTACAGTATCATTAAAAGTGCAAAGCATCCGGATGATGAAGATGCAGAAGAATACTATGACAGTACCTATGGCAGACTGTTTCACGAGTGCCCTGGTTTAAAGGGCGTAACCTTAGTCGGCGAATCCATAGGCTTCCCGAGCAAGGATCCGCGCATTCCGCCGCGCAAACCGGACAGCAACCCATACGGCATTCCGTCTCCGGGCTGGACATCCAGCAATTTCCCGTGTGCTGACTATCCGCAATGGCTCGGTATGCTCTCCAAAGTGATCCGCAAATACAATCCGGAAGCGGACATCGTGCTCTGGACCTATAACTTTGCAAGGCACCCGAAAGAAATTCGCCTGCCGCTCATCGAAACACTGCCGGCAGATATCACTTTAGAGGCAACCTTTGAAATGGGCAAACAGCCGCATCCGTTTGGCAAAGCACGCGGCCGCATAATGGACTACAGTCTCCAATTTGCAGGCCCGAGCAGCTATTTTACAAGCGAAGCAGAGGCCGCAAAGAAACGTGACCTCCGCCTGTATGCTATGACCAACACCGGTGGGCGCACCTGGGATTTCGGCGTCATTCCATATATGCCGTTCCCACAGCAATGGATGAAGCGCTATGAAAAGATGCGTGAGGCACACGAAGCCTATGGGCTTTCCGGCATTATGGAAACACACCATTACGGCTTGTATCCTTCGGTGATCAGTAAGCTTTCCAAGCACTGCTTTTTATCGCCCTACGAAGATATGGATGAGCTTTGGCGCAAAATTGTCATCAGCGAATTCGGCAAAGAGAACTACGAGCAGGTTGATGCGGCAATGCGCCATATGAGCGAGGCAATCACATATTGTACGCCGACCGCTTCCGACCAATACGGTGCGGCACGCACAGGTCCTGCAACACCGTTTAATTTATCCAGAGAATTCGCGCTGCCGGACAGAACACCGAACTCGCCTTTCGGCAACAGAATCAGTCATACGCGATACAGCAGCTGGTTCTGCGGTCCGTACGACTGGCCAACACCGTTGCGCATTTTAGAGGAAATCAAGTGCACCGAAAAAATGCTTGCCTGTGCCGAAAAGGCCGTGGCAGCGCTTGAAAATCTGCCCGCACCGAACACGCACACCGAGGATTTGGAAAACCTGTTTAAATATATTGTAAACGCCACCAAATCCATACTGCATGCAAAGCACTGGCACCAGCTGCTTAGTCAGTACAATGTGTCGCACACGCACGAAGCGTTCGGTCGCGTTTTAGACGAAATGGAAGCGCTTTTGCGAAAAGAACGCCAAAACGCACTTGACACCATTCCGCTCGTGGAGCACGATTCTGCGATTGGTTATGAACCGTCTATGGGTTACTTAGGCGACCGCTGGCATCTGGAATGGAAAATACGTCAGGTTGACTATGTGCTGAACTGGGAAATTGCGAATACACGCAAAGGCATGGCACAGACAATGGATGAAGAAGACTAATAAATACAAAGAAATGTAAAAAAGTCCCTAAAACAGACAAAGATCTCAGATAAGGGCGATTGGTCTTAGGGATAAAACGCCTTAAAAAGCAATATTTTTGCAAATAGCTGTGTTAAAAACGACCGAAATCCGCGAGGATGTCGGTCGTTTTTGCCTTGCTCTTTATCCAAACTGTTCCCTTTTAAGGTGCCTACGGCAGTTTTAGACTAGGAATTTTGTCGGAAAGAGGAACATAAAAATCCACATCATACCACAAAATGGCTGATTTTACTTTAGCTTCATCCTGTTTTTTGCACAAAAAAATCGAGGACTTTTCATCCTCGATTTTCTATAGTACCTTTTTTCATACACTTGCTTTTAGCTTTAGTCTAAAATATAAACTTTAACTTGACGTCTGCCGAAGTTGAGCGCCTGCGTACGGCTTGCCATAAATAAGTCAACACGGCTACCTTTGATTGCGCCACCGGTATCGCCGGCAAAGCATTCGCCGTATACATAAGAGCCATCTACAGTTTCAATATAAAGCTTTGTGCCGAGCGGAATTACCCTCGGGTCTACGGCTACGGTGCCTACAGTCGGTACTTTACCGAGTGCAGTTCTTGGGTTGTGGTAACCCAAAGTTTCATAAGAACCGTCATAAGCAGTTGCAGTGCAGATAATATAGTCTGCGCCGGTTTTGTCCAGTGCTTTCGGTGTTACCTTTGTCCCGACAGATATGATTTCTGTTACCGGCTCTTTGGTAACCTCACGGGAAACCTCCTCGCGGGAATCCTCAACACCATTTACCATTTTTACTTTATAAGTAATCAATTCTGTACCGTTTTCACCGTCGGTAGTGACTTTCTGTACGCCTAAATCCAGCTTTGCGGATTTGATCTCTTCTGAGGCATACGGAATTTGAATGGTTTCTGTTGCTTCTTCAAAACGAATTCTTGTAATAACAATCTGACCATTTTCACCGACATCTTCTGTCAGCGCCGGTTGAATCCTATCTTCGGAATTTAACGTAATACCGGCTTCAGTTAAAATGGCCTGTACGTTTCTTTCAGTTGTATTTACCAAAATAGCGTTGTTTGCATCCAAAATGGAAATCTCGGCACTTGCCGCAAATACGAGCGTATAATAAGTAGTCGCTGCAATTGCAATTGTGATAATTAGAAGACCTAAAATAACAAGTAATCTAGTCTTCGTCTGCATCAATTTTTTGACAGCATTCATGGTTTTCATCTCCCTTGTAGCATTATTTTAACCTATTTTCATACTTTTGTCAATACTTTTTTAATAATTTTGTAATATCTTTATGCGCGCAGGTATGTAAAAATGCCTATTCTACCCCATTTTTTAAAAAATACGCCGCAAAAAAATCCCCGTAAAAACGTATAAATATTACAAGTATTTTAACACAATTATTGCCATTTATGTTACAAATATACCTGCATATGGAAAAATAGCTAAAAATGCGGCAACTGCATACAAAAATTTGTATTTAATTTTATATAAAATCGCTTTACTTTGTTTAAAATATGTAGTAAAATAAAATGTATTTATATAACAAATTGGGCGTTCGCCGTCTTCAAAGCGGTGAGTTAAAAAATAAAGGAGAATGCAGAGTGGCAGGAAATAAGAATTCCGCAAGAAAAACACATACATCTGCACGCCGAAAACGTGCGATGGATGTTGAAACCAAAAAAAAGACAACGGAACGCAAGCCAAGCGTGCAGATGCCGAATATAAAAGTTTGGATTGTCGCAATCGCTGTTGCAGTTGTGGTGCTGTTTTTAGGGATTTCCACCTATTCTTTGTATGCCGGTGATCGTGAAACAGCAAAAGCGGGCGTCAGCGTACTTGGTATAGATGTTGGCGGTATGCATGCAGCGGAAATTAAGGCACTGTTGGAAGAGCAGGGCATGCTTCAGGATTTTGCTGTAACTTATATTTGCGACGGAGAAAGCGAAACGGTAACTGCAGAAGATGTATCCCTGGTGTTAGATGTTGAAAAGACGACAGAAGCGGCAGTTTCGCATGGCAGAAAGAATATTTTTTCTGCGTTTGCGGCATTGTTTGCTAAAAAAGAAATTGCACCGGTGTATACCTATGACGTTTTTGCACTTGCAGATGCTTCGGTGGCACTTTCCAGAAGATGTGGCGGCAGCTTAAAGCAGCACGAAGTGACGATTGGGGAAGAAGATGTTCGTATTCGTGCAGGTGCAAGCGGCACAGGCGTAGATTTAGAAAAAATGCAGAAATATTTTGAAGAAGCCATTTTAGTGGGTGGTGGTGAATACAAGCTTTCGCTGACAAAGACGAAGCCGGCACAGATTAATATTGACGAGCTTTATGAAACGGTTTTCTGTGAGTCCGCAAATGCGCACTATACCATTGAAGGCAAGGAAGTAACAATTACGCCGGAAGTCAACGGTAAATCCTTTGATAAGGCGGAGGCGGCGCGTCAGCTTGCTGACTTTGGTGAAGGCAGCGAGACCGTTATAATTCCGTTGGATGTAACAGAAGCGACTATAAAAGCAGAAGATATTAATAAGACTTTATTTGCAGATGTGCTCGGTAAATATTCGACAAAGTATCTGACCTCCAACAAGCCGCGCGCAAACAATGTAGAGTTGGCAGCACGTTATGTAGACGGTACGATTTTGTTACCGGGCGATGAGTTTTCTTATAATAATGTTGTTGGTCCCCGTACTGCAGCACGAGGATTTAAGGCAGCTTCAGTTTATGAAAACAACAAAATGGTTGACGGCTTGGGCGGCGGTATCTGTCAGACAAGTTCGACCATTTATGCGGCCGTGCTTTATGCGGATTTAGAGGTTACAGAGCGTCACGAGCATTCTTTGGAAGTACATTACATTGAATTGGGTATGGATGCGACTGTTTCTTATGGTACGCTGGACTTCCGCTTTAAGAACAATACGGATGCGCCGGTAAAAGTCGTGGCGAAGGCAAGTGGCGGAACTGTTAACGTGCAAATTTTGGGCACACAGGCAAATCCGAACAAAAAGGTGGAAATTGTAACAGAGCGTTTGAGCTTTACACCATATGGTACGACAACCGTAAATGATGAAACGCTGGAGCCGGGCAAAACCGTGCAAGATGCAGAAGGCTTTAACGGTGCAGTTGTAAATACGTATAAAATTATTACGGAAAATGGAAAGCAACTTTCCAACAAGCTGCTGCATAAGAGCACTTATCGTATGGCAAATCGCATAATTCGTGTAGGTGTAGCACCGGACACATTGCCGGTAGACCCGAATGCACCTGTGTATCCGAACCCGCCAACAGATTCAAACACAGCGACAGACCCCAGTGTACCGACAGATCCAACCTTGCCAACAGATCCGACAGTTGTACCGGAAGGTCTTTGATTAAACAGGATACAGAATAGGCATACGGAGAGAAGTATCTTCTTATGCCTATATTCTTTAGATAAAGAAAGGAAGAAATACAATGAAAGCAGTTATCACAGTTCTCGGTTCGGACAGAATCGGTATTATTGCACATGTGACAAACATTTTGGCGCAGGTGAATGTAAACATTTTGGATATTTCGCAAACCATTATGGATAAAATTTTTACGATGGTTATGCTGGTGGATTTAAAGGAATCCAATACACCATTTGCGGAGATTTCCAAAGCATTGGACGACGCCGCACAGCAGTTGGGTGTTTCCATTCGTATTCAGCATGAGGATATTTTTAATTCCATGCACCGCATTTAAGAAGGGAGCACAAAAATGTTAAATCCTTTTGAGATTATTGAAACGATAAAAATGCTTGACCGCGAGCATCTGGATATTCGCACAATTACAATGGGCATCTCTCTGCGTGACTGTTCCGACCCGGACATCGATAAAATGTGTGAAAAGGTGTATGCCAAGATTGCTACATATGCTAAGGATTTGGTAAAGGTCGGCGAAAATATTGAAGTGGAATATGGTATACCGATTATTAACAAGCGTATTTCCGTTACGCCGATGTCTATTCTCTGCGAACACGCAAAGTCTGTAGAAGACTGCGTTAAGCTTGCAAAAGCGCTTGACAGAGCCGCAATTGCAACCGGCGTAAACTTCATCGGCGGCTACAGCGCGCTGGTGCATAAGCACTATACCAAAGGCGATGAAATGCTGATTGCATCCATTCCGCAGGCACTGGCGCAGACACAGCGCGTTTGCTCTTCCGTAAACGTAGCAACCACGCGCGCCGGTATCAATATGGATGCGGTAAAGCAAATGGGTAAAGTGATTAAGGAAGCCGCAGAGCTTACCAAAGACAGCGGCGGCTTTGCTTGTGCAAAATTGGTTGTGTTTGCAAATGCAGTAGAGGATAATCCGTTTATGGCAGGTGCATTCCATGGCATCGGTGAAGGCGAATGTGTCATCAATGTCGGCGTAAGCGGTCCGGGCGTGGTAAAATGTGCGCTTGAAAAAATCGGTCCGCAGGCAGATTTCGGTCTCGTTGCCGAAACCATTAAAAAGACGGCATTTAAGATTACCCGTATGGGTCAGCTCGTGGCGCAGGAAGCGTCCAGACGCCTTGGCGTGCCTTACGGTATTGTGGATTTGTCCCTTGCTCCGACGCCGGCTGTGGGCGACTCCGTAGCTTATATTTTGGAGGAAATGGGTCTTGAAAAGTGCGGCACGCACGGTACAACCGCTGCGCTTGCAATGCTCAACGATGCCGTGAAAAAAGGCGGCGTTATGGCTTCCGGCTATGTCGGCGGTCTTTCCGGCGCATTTATTCCGGTCAGTGAAGATGCCGGTATGATTGCGGCAGCAAAATGCGGCGCATTAACCCTTGAGAAACTGGAAGCAATGACCTGCGTATGCTCCGTGGGCCTCGATATGATTGTTGTGCCAGGTGATACAACGGCGGCAACGCTGTCTGCAATCATCGCGGATGAGTCCGCCATCGGCGTTGTAAACAACAAAACAACCGCAGTACGTATTATTCCTGCCCCAGGTAAGAAAGTCGGCGATACGGTCGAATTTGGCGGTCTGTTGGGTAGCGGCCCGGTACAGAGCGTCAATGCTTACGGCTCGGCAGGCTTTGTAAACCGCGGCGGACGTATTCCGGCGCCGTTGCACAGCTTAAGAAACTGATATAAAGGGTGAAATGTATGGCAAACATATATGTATATGAATATTTTGCCGAGGAAAACCACGAAGGTTTTCTGTATGTGAATTTAACAAACAAATGCACCAACAGATGTACATTTTGTATTCGCAACAATGAAAACGGTGTTGGAGGCGATGCAGATTTATGGCTGACAAAGGAACCGAGTGTGGCAGATGTGATTGAAGCACTCGAGAAATTTGATGTGAAGAAATATAAAGAAGTCGTTTTTTGCGGATACGGGGAACCGACGATGCGCTTGGATGCGCTTCTAGAGATCGCTGCCTATGTAAAGGCAAACTATTCCTGTAGTGTAAGAATCAATACAAACGGACATGCCAATGCCATTTATAAAACAGATGTAACAAAGCGATTTTCGGGCCTGATTGATACGATTTCTATCAGTATGAATGCACCGGATGCAAAGGCATATAACGAGATATGCCAGTGCTGCTTTGGCGAAGCAGGATTTGCGCATATGCTCGAATTTGCCAAGCTGGCGCGTAAGTATGTGCCGCAGGTGATGTTGAGTATCGTGGATATTATGCCGGCAGAGGATATCGCACGTTGCCGGGAATTAGCAGGGGAAGTTGGATGTACGCTGCGTGTAAGGCACTATGTGGAAAATTAAATCAAAAAGCGTATATAAGCCATAAATGCAAAAAATGATTTTCCATATTTTAATGGAGTCAAGTCTTAACGAGCAATCCGATTTTTGCGCAGGCAATGTGCTTTCTTAGGTCACCTTTACGTATTATTCGTAGCAAGTGTTACGGGTACGAATGATTTTTATGCATTACATTATATCAAAAAACAGGCTGATTTTACTTTGATTTCAGCCTGTTTTTTTGGATTTTTTACAGCATCTTTTTACAAAATGCTGTATTCAAAATTCTCATAATGTAACCGCGTGCCAAAATCCGTCCCCAACGGCAACAATGCCAATGCAATAAAAACCTCTCCGCCATCCACTTCATTTTTCAAAACAGCATACTCGCCCTCAATGCGAATGACTGTATAATCTTTCGACTCCATACCGTCTCCCCTATTTTCTAATATGCTCGCACGCAGCAAGCGCAGCCACCGCACCGTCTGCCGCCGCAGTTACCAACTGGCGAATTCCCTTTGTACGGCAATCCCCCGCAGCAAAAATGCCTTCCGTGCTCGTTTTGCAATCCTCTCCCGCTACAATATAACCGTAATCATCCAGTTTTACCAAATCCTTAGCAATCCCCGTTGCCGGTACTTGTCCGACCGCTACAAACAAGCCGCTCAAAACCACATTGGTCTTCTCACCCGTCACTTTGTTTGCAACAACGATACCGGAAAGCGCATCTTCACCCTCAACAGCCTCTACAACGCTGTCGAGCATAAATACAAGATTTGCTTTTTCACGCAAAAGTGACAGTTTTGCTTCCTCGGCACGGAAGCCTTGTCTGCGATGGATTAAATATACCTTATTACAGTAATCCGTCAGAAACAGCGCATCGTCAATTGCCGTATTACCGCCGCCGACTACCGCGACGTCCTTTCCCCTAAAAAATGCGCCATCACAGGTCGCACAATAAGAAATGCCCCGTCCCGTAAACTTTTCTTCGCCTTCCACGCCGAGCGGTCTATTTTTCGCGCCCACGGCTAAAATTAATGATTGCGCCTCTATGGTCTTCCCTCTTTTGGTCGTTATGGTAAACACATCCGTTTTTTCCACGCTGACCGGTGCATCAAACATCACCTGTGCGCCAAGCGCAGTTGCCTGCTCAAAAAGCTCCGTTGCATAGTCCACACCGGAAATTTTCTTAAAGCCAGGATAGTTTTCAATCTCCAGCGTGTTTATAATCTGACCGCCGTATACGCCTTCTTCCAGCACCGCAACACTGCGCCCTGCACGCACGCCGTAAATTGCCGCCGTCAGTCCTGCTGTTCCGGCACCTAAAATCAAAATATCATACATAAATGTCCCTCATTTCTAAATTTCCTTTTATATTATTATAACCAATTAAAAAGTAAATTTCAATCTGTATTTAATGAACTTAACAGCAAATTTACGATATAATACTGCAAAACCTTGGAGGGAATACAATTACACTTAAATATTTGAAAGTACATATGGAGCATTTAGACAAAACCATACACGTAAGGACGAGTGGTCTTAGGGATTCAACGCCTTAAAAAGCAATATTTTGCTGAAAAGTGTCGACAAAATTAGATTTCTGCTTTATAATAAAAGCATAAGCATTTTCATTTGTAGGAAAAGGAGAAACAGAATATGGACAAGCGTACCTTTCATTCTATAAAAATAGAGCCGGAAGACATCCCTGTTTCTGTCGAAACGCCGGGCAGATCCAACATACAGCACCGTAATAAATTGACGGGTGTAGTGCTAAAACCGCTTCTGTTGCTTGGGGCAATTATACTGCTTGGGTCGATTATCTTTATTTACGTAAAATCCTGTTCCGGAAATACAAGACAATCTGCCAAGGATAAAATGCAGCAAGAGCTCACACAAATTACTGCATTTGCAGACAGTTATTTCTACGACGAGGCTTTAGATTTGCTCGCAGCCTCTTCCTATGCAGAAAAAGAAGATTTTCTGCTAGCAAAGCAAAAGATAGAGCAGAAAAAAGACGCCCTAGTTCCCTATGACGGTCCTTTCTATCACGTATTCTTCCACAGTCTGATTATTTATCCGGAGTTGGCATTTGACGATGACTACAAAGCGGAAGGCTACAATATGTGGATGACAACGGTTTCCGAGTTTAAGGCGATGCTGCCTCAGTTGTATGAACGTGGTTTTATCCTCTATTCGTTAAACGAGGTCAAGGCAGACGGGGGAATTCTTTTGCCGCCGGGCAAAAAGCCACTGATTATCTCCGTAGACGACGTAAACTACTACGGCTATATGTATGGTGACGGCTTTGCCGACAAGCTTGTGATTAACGAAGACGGCAATCTTGCCTGCGAAGTAACCACGCCGACCGGCGAGGTCATTACCACCTATGACGGCGATGTAATGCCGATTTTGGACGAATTTGTGCGCGAGCATCCGGATTTCTCCTACCGTGGCGCAAAGGGTGTTGTTGCCGTAACCGGCTATGAAGGCGTGTTTGGCTACAGAACAGTTAAGTTGGAAGGTGAAGAACAGGAAAAAGCCAAGGCTGAAGTGCTGAAAATTTCACAAAAGCTTTTAGACAGCGGTTGGCTTTTGGCCTGTCACAGCTACACACACAATGATTATTTTCGTGACGGCGGGGTGGAAATGGAGGATTTAACCTACGATACCAACCGTTTTGATGAACGCATTGCCAATTTGATATTCAATACAAACATTTACATCAGTCCGTTCGGGTATCATTTGCCGGAAGGTGACGAGCGTTTGCAATATATGAAGGATATGGGCTACACCATTTTCTGTCCGGTCAGCCCTGCAATGCGCACGTATGAAACCCAAGAAGGCATTCTCTTCTCCGAGCGCTTTAACCTCGACCGCTACAATATGCGCACGAAAAAAGACTATATTAACAAAACCTTCTTTAATGTAGACGAAGTATACTATATGGATAAAGAATAAAGAGCGATACGCAGATTAAACTGCACCAGTTTATGCAGACAGCACAAAAAACACGCTAACCGAAAGACAATCCTCCGAACCACGATTTTTAAAGGCGGATTTTTACTTTCGGCTAGCGTGTTTTTGGGTGCTTTTTTATATCCCCTTTTTATTGTACGTCTACATCAATATAATGCGCATCTAATTTTGAATATACAATTTTTTGACTCTTGTATAAACTAAAACACCCAGACATCATATAACTGATGGCACATACCAGTGCAAATAAAAGAATGTTTTCGCTGCCGAACACCTCAAGCGCGAGCATCGTCGATGCAATCGGGCAGTTGACAACACCACAGAAGACACAAACAAAACCAATTGCCGCCGAAAAACCGGGATCAATACCCAAAAGGCTACCAACAAAGCAGCCGAAGGTGGAACCAATAAAGAACGCAGGCACGATTTCGCCGCCCTTAAATCCGGCGGCAATCGTAATCGCCGTAAAAACAATTTTGAGCGCAAACGCTTCCCATCTTACCTCGCCGTGCAATGCGCGTATAATCACATCCATACCGGCGCCGTTATAATCTCTCGTGCCGACCAAAAGCGTCAAACCGACAACCATCACCGCGCCGACAAAAGCACGCAGATAGCTGTTTTTCAAATGCTTTTCCATAAACTGCTCGCAATAGTGAATTGCCGTGCAAAATAAGATACTCACCAGCGCACACAATACCGCCAGAAGCGCAATTTTGCCCAGTGTAAGCGCCTGCACATCCGCAAAAAATATTCCATCAAAATGCACCGGCGAAAGTCCGAACGCCCCTGCAATGCCAAAAGCAACCATCGCAGAAATCACACACGGAAGCAACGCCGTATAGTGCATTACGCCAACACATACCAGTTCTATAGAAAAGATTGCAGCTGTCAACGGCGTACCAAACAGCGCCGAAAACACGGCACTCATACCCGCCATCACAATAATGTGCATATCACTTTGCTTTAAACGAAAAATGCGCCCAACATTATAGCCAATGCTGCCGCCAAGCTGCAATGCCGCGCCTTCTCTGCCGGCACTGCCGCCGAACAAATGCGTCAGCACCGTGCTGACAAAAATTAGCGGCGCCATCACCAGCGGCACCTTTTCTTCGGTTATGACCGCCTCTAAAACGCGGTTCGTATCCAATCTGCCTTGCTTTTTAAAAATCGCGTAAATCCCGGCAATGACCAGACCGGCAACCGGCAGCAAAAACAAAATCCACGTGTGATGCATACGTAGCTCTGTTGCATAGTCAATCGTCAGATGAAACACACTGCCGATACAGCCACCGATACCGCCAACCAGCGTTGCAAGCACAATCCATTTTAAAAACGTTCTGACATAATCCCATGAAAATTTCAACTGAACCGAAATCTTCCCCATATCATTTCCTTCTTTCAAAGAAAAACCGAACACCGGACAGTGTTCGGTTTAAAAGCTTAATTGTTTTTCATTTTTTCAGCTTCAGCAAGTTTTGTCTGACGACGCATCTTCACATCTTCGCTCATCGGCTGAATATCACCCGATGCCTGCAGTGCCATACGGGTAAAGAGCGGACCAACCAATTCGTAAATCAACACTGCAAAGAGTGTGATATTGCGAATAAGCGGACCCTGCTCCGGCAAAGCTGCAGCTGCAAGCGCACACATACCGAGCGCCACACCTGCCTGCGGTAAAAGGGTAATACCGAGATACTTGCAGATTTCCGGACTGCAATTTGTTGCCTTGGCACTTATAAATGTTCCAATATACTTGCCCAAAGAACGGAAGATGATATAAACGATACCAATTACAACAATCGACCAGTTTGCAAATACACCGAGCTCCAGCTCTGCACCGCTGATAACAAAGAACAGCGCCAGAAGCGGAGAAGTCCACGTCTCATTTTTCTCCATAATATCGTGCGAAAGCGGGCAGGCATTGCAAAATACCGTACCGAGCATCATACATACGAGCAAAGAAGAAAAACCAACATGTACCGGACCGATCTCAAATTTCAGCATAGAAAGCGCAACCGTTACAAATACAAAGGCAATCGACATATTAAGTCGGTTTGTATTGGAGTTAAACAACTTCTCAAGCAACGTAAGAATATAACCCATAACCGCACCCAAGCCGAGGGAACACACAATTTCCACAAGTGGATTTACAATAATGGAAACCATATCTATCTGTCCACTAGTAAGCGTCTTTGCAATACCGAAGGATACGGCAAATATAATAAGACCAACCGCATCATCTAGCGCAACGATCGGCAAAAGCAAATCCGTAAGCTTACCCTTTGCCTTATACTGACGTACAACCATAAGCGTTGCCGCTGGTGCTGTTGCGGTTGCAATTGCACCGAGTGTAATCGCCTGCGGTATGCCGAGCACATCCGGCATAAGCAGATGTACAATCCAAAGTGCCAAGTCTACAAACAGGGTTGCCACCAGAGCCTGGAATATACCAATAACAAACGCCTGCTTACCAATTTTCTTCAAATCTTCCATACGGAATTCACTACCAATAGAAAAAGCAATAAAGCCAAGCGCAACATCCGAAATTAAACCAAGCGCATGCACTGCATCTGCATTTTCAAAGCCGAGACCTTCAATACCGAGCTGCCCCAAGCAATACGGACCGATTAACACACCGGCAATCAAATATGCCGTTACACTCGGCAGCTTTAACGGCTTAAAAAGTCTTGTCATCAAAAGTCCGCCCAACAGAGCAATAGATACAGATAATAATGTACTCATCTATATTCCTCCTCAGAAAAATGTTGCTTATTTAGAGTATGTATAAAAACACGCAAAGCCTATTATATCACCAATTTTACAAATGTCAACTAATTTTTAGTTAAGAAAAAAGAATACTTTTATTGATTTTCACAATATGTTCATATAAGTTTTCGGTATATTGATCAAAGCCTGCATCCCTTGGGCGCAAGCGTTCATCTTCATAAAGCGCAGTATCGTACTCCACCAATCCCATCGCCGGTTTGTCCATATTACGGCTCAAAATCGTTTTACATCCCAAAACCGTAACCGCATCGGCAATTTCCTGCATACGACTGCAAATCCATTGTTCCTGTTCTGCTGTCGCAAAACGGATATTCACCGCCACAAACAACTATTCCATCATTTCTTCTCCCCTAATTCTGTTTTTGCACCATTTTGTATTCGTCATAAAAACGATAATACGGGCACGAATGGTGCGCGCCGTACATCGACACCATTTCATCTTCATCAAAGTTCACAAGACAAATATAGGCATCCATTTCATCGTCATAATCATAATACGCGCAGCTTTCGCACTGCGTTATTTTCTTTTTCTCCATCATAAACATCACCAACGTTTATTGTAACACAGCAAAAATCAAAAGTAAACAAAACTTGATTTTAATTTCATTTCGTAGTACAATAGTTCTTCGTGGGGTGAAATTTATGCAATATTTATGGATTATTTTTATTGTCATATACAGCCTTTTAAAAGGCTCGCGCGACGGGATGAAAAAAGTGGCGCTCAAAAAGAGCAGTGCAAATGAAATTCTGTTTTTCTATACGCTGATCGGACTGATCTTAACGATACCATTCTCTGCCGGCGCTTTCCAAACACCGCCCGTCTTCATTTTCTGCTCCTTCGTAAAAGCGTGTGCCGTCAGCGCGGCGTGGTTGTTTGCTATGTGGGCGCTCAAAAATATGTCCGTCAGCCTGTACGGTATTATGGACTTATCGCGCGTCATATTTTCCACGTTGCTCGGCGTAATTGTACTCGGCGAAGAAATGACCCTCGCAAAATATATCGGTCTTGCGCTAGTCATCACCGGTCTTTTGCTCGTCAATTTAAAAAAGAGTGCCGCCGCAAAAGGCGTGACCGCAGTTACACTTGCGGCTGCGCTCTTAAACTGCTTTTTCAATGCCGTTTCCGGCACAATGGATAAAATCCTGATGCAATATATGACTTCGGCACAACTGCAATTCTGGTTTATGTTTTTCTCTACGCTCATCTATGGTGCAATCCTTTTAATACGCAGAGAAAAAATCTCCGTCAGAAGCGTAAAAACAAACTACTGGATACCGCTGATGAGCTTGTCGCTCGTTTTGGGCGACCGCCTATTGTTCGAAGCTAATGCCGACCCTGCAAGTCAGGTAACCTTAATGACTATCATTAAGCAATTCTCCGTGCTTATCACTGTACTTATGGGCGGGCTGTGCTTTAAAGAAAAAAATATTCTCTATAAACTGATGTGCACCGCCATCGTGCTTGCAGGCATATTCGTAGCACTATTTGGATAAAAAAGGGACTGTAAAAAACACTTGTTTTTACAGTCCTGTCTTATTATATAATTCTGAATTGTAGGTTCCGCATAACATCAATTGCCTTTTCATGTAGAGCATCGACATTTGACGCACAAAGCTTAGCAAGAACCTTAATTTCTGCATTCTTAAAGTGGCTCTGCAGCACAACCGCATTGGAAATCACGCAAAGGTTCGTTACCACACCGCAAATTTCAATTTCATCTACGTTGCCGCAAACCTCTTTAATTAAAATCGGCAAATCTTTTGCCCCGAAGGTAGATTTCGCTACCGTATGAACGTGCGGTGAATTTAAAAAATCTGCCGCTCTGCCATACAGTTTTGCACCTTCGCTTCCACGCAAACAATGTGGTATCGGTAAATTTTTGCCTTCGCGGGACTGCAAGTATTTCGCGTCGTGCATATCCATTGTAAAAAAGACCTCATATCCATTGCGCAGGACCTCTGCTATATGGTCGCAAATCGGATTCTCCAACAAAAGCGCCTTGTGAAAGCCGAGCTTCCCGATCACAAAATCATTTTGATAGTCTACAACTACTAAAACCTTTTTCATGCCAATCCCCCCACACCTATTGTACAAAATAATTATTGGTTTGTCAACTGAATCCATTTTGGCTATAACCCCTTTGTGTAATTGCCAAGGATGAGGGACAGTTCTCTAAAAAAGCATTTCCTGTGCAAGCGCCCTATCTTCACGTTAATTGCTCACAACCACCCTCGCTATTCAAATATGCCTGTACTAATTTTAATTGAATTTACAACTATATTTTCCAAAAAATGACCTCTCAATCGTTAGGTCAACAATCTAACGATTGAGAGGTCGATGGATAATTGTATCGCTTTTTTACTTCCAAGCAATAAATCCGTAGCTATCCAAAATTTGAAAATACGTTGCAAGTCGCTCATATAGCGGATGCGCAGTGGCACCAAACTTTTCGTCCACAAGCTCGCCAAGGGCAATAATGTCCTTCTCACCATCAAGCAAAGGCCAGACAAAGCTACCCGTTTCATCTAAGTGCACATAGCTGATTTTCGGTTTTTTAAGCAGCTTTTGCGCAATACGGTTAAACGCACCTTTGTTTTTAATCTCGAGCGTAACCTTACCTTCTGCATTCGCCGTCCAGACAAGGCCTTCCGGACGCATTGGCACACGCTCTAAATAATTTTCGGAAATAACATTTTTCTTCTTTCTCATGGCTTACTTACGCTTCTTCCACAGCGAAAACAGCAGTAAAGATACGATAATCAACGCAAAGAGAACCAATGCGCCAATATTCATAAACGCCGGAGACAAGGAAAGCTTTGCCGAAAGGTCAATCGCTTCACCAACACCAAATACAGCAAGTACTGCCAATAAAATACCAACTAAGCCTTCACCGGCAATCATACCGGAGCAGAAGAGTACACCATCATTTGTAATCGTCCTCTTTTCTTCTTCCGGCTTCTTAAGATTATCCATCAACAATCTGAGCAGACCGCCAACCATAATACAAGCATTGAGCTGTACCGGCAGATACACACCGATTGCAAACGGCAGTACCGGAATACCAATCAGTTCAACAACAACAGCAATGCATACGCCAACCAATACCAAAGACCACGGCAGATTACCTTCCATAACGCCTTCGATAATCAGCTTCATCAGTGTAGCCTGCGGTGCAGCAAGTTCATCGCCGCCAAAGCCCCAAGCCATATCTAAGAGGTACAGCGTACCGCCAATTGCAAACGCAGCTGCAACAACACCGATAATTTCACCAATCTGCTGCTTTTTCGGGGTTGCACCCAAAAGGAAACCGGTCTTTAAGTCTTGCGAGGTATCACCGGCAATTGCAGAAACGATACAGATGATCGAGCCGATTGCGATGGCACTCTGCATACCTGTGCCACCGCTCATACCGGTAAACTTCAAAATCAGAGTTGTGATGAGCAGCGTTGCAATCGCCATACCGGAAACCGGGTTATTACTGCTGCCGACCAGACCAACCATACGGGAAGAAACGGTTGCAAAAAAGAAACCGAATACAACCACGATAATTGCACCGATGAGCGATACCGGAATTGCCGGTACGAGCCATACGAGCAATGTAAGCACTGCAATAGAAATCAATACAATTTTCAGGCTGATGTCCTGCTCTGTACGCAAGTCAGAACCGCCCTTGGAAGCGGCAACACTCTTCATCGCACCGGCAAAGGTCTTCACGATCAGCGGCAGGGACTTAATCAGGCTGATAATACCGCCGGCTGCAAGTGCACCTGCGCCAATGTACCGCACATAGGTGCCCCAAAGCTCGCCTGCGCCGCCTTCTGCAAACAAAGTACCGATCGGCGCTGCGCCCGGCGCAAGTGTTGTATCTGCACCGAAAAGCATCATCAGCGGAATAATCACCATCCAGCTAAGGATACCGCCGGCAAACATATAAGAAGAAATTCTCGCGCCGCAAATGTAACCAACGCTCATAACCGCCGGATAAATCTGGGTGCCTATTGTACCTGCAAACCCCTTGAATGTATAGGAAACTTCTCCGGCAACTAGCTTTAAGCCATCAATAATAAACTTAAATATTGCCGCAAAGCCCATACCCGCAAATACGGTAGACGCTTTTGCGCCACCCTCTTCACCTGCCAAAAGCACCTCTGCACAAGCTGTGCCTTCCGGATACGGCAATATGCCATGCTCTTTTACAATCAGCGCATTACGCAGCGGCACCATAAAGAATACACCCAAAAGACCACCCAAAAGCGCAATTAATGTGATGCTGATAATGTCCGGCTTTGCCATAATGCCTTCCTTTGCCCACAAAAACAGTGCCGGCAAAGTAAAGATAGCGCCGGCTGCAAGCGACTCACCCGCAGAACCAACGGTCTGCACCAGATTGCTTTCCAGGATGGAGTTTTTACGCATAATCACGCGAATAACGCCCATCGCGATTACGGCTGCCGGAATCGATGCCGAAACCGTCATGCCGACTCTCAGACCAAGATATGCATTGGCCGCGCCGAAAATAACAGAAAGAAGAATACCCATAATAATGGAAGTTGCCGTAATTTCCGGTGTAATCTTCTCTGCTGGTACATACGGCTTAAAGTTTGTCTGCTTGTTCATATTTATCTCCATTCCGCCGCCGAAGCGGCTATTATTACTTTGTTATTTTACCATAAACCCTCAGGCTTTGTAAACCTTTATTTACACGCTGCTAAAATATGCTTTACCAGCGCAAAGGTTTCTGCCGTCGATGCGACATCCAGTCGTTCATTTACCGTGTGCACATCCAGAAGCGCGGGTCCGATGGCAATACAATCCAAATCCTGAATTTTGGAAGCAAACACACCGCATTCCAGTCCGGCGTGAATTGCCTCCACCTTCGCTTCCCCGCCACAAAGCTCTTTGTACGCATTTTTGTAAAGTTGCTGTAGCGTAGATGCCGGCTTATACTCCCATGGCGGATAGTGTCCATCCGTTTTGGTTTTGCATCCAAATACCTTCGCCAGTGCAAAAAGACGCTTTTCCAAAAAGTCCAGTGCCGTCTGCTTGTTTGAACGCAGTGTAAACAGAAGCTCAATCGCATGATGCTCCGTTTTCATAATACCGAGATTGAGCGAGGTTTCCACCAGACCGGCAATACCGACGCTCATATCCATTACACCATTCGGCGCACAAAGCAAAAGCGAAATCAGCGCATCGCTTGCTGTCCACGGCAGAACATCAAATGCCCCCATCTCCCCGATGAGTACACTGAATTCCGCATCGGGCTCTCTTTCGGAAATCTCCTTTGCAATCATCCCCATGCTATGGCGTAGCTTCTCGGCAAATACCTGCGCATTTTCCACCACAATTTCTGCGCAACAAGACAGCGGAATCGCATTGCCCTTGTCGCCACCGCTTATGGAAAGCAGGTGAAAATCACCCACGGCTTTTGCTTCATTTAAAATACGACCCATCAAAATGTCCGCATTCACTCTGCCCTTATGAATTTCAATGCCGGAATGTCCACCGGCAAGACCCGCGATACGCAAGGTCAGCCGTGTGCCGTGCACCTGCGTACGCTCCACCGGCAAGGTCATCCAAAAATTGCTGCCTCCGGCGCAAGATACCGTCACCGTGCCCGGCTCCTCCGCATCCATATTAATCATCTTTTTACCGCGCAACTGCTTTGCATCCAGTGCCATCGCGCCGTACATACCAGTTTCTTCATCCGTGGTAAACAAAGCCTCCAACGGCGGATGCGCAATCGTGTCACTCGCCAGAATCGCAAGTGTCATTGCAACGGCAATGCCGTTATCCGCGCCCAAAGTCGTCCCCGCTGCTTTTACAAAATTGCCGTCCACATACGGACAGATACCATCTTTTTCAAAACGCACAGGGCTGTCATCTGTTTTCTGACAAACCATATCCAGATGCCCCTGCAAAATCACCGGCTCTGCATTTTCATACCCCTGCGTACCATCTTTATATATAATTACATTATTCGCCGCATCCCGAACAGCATGCAAGCCGTGCATTCTCGCAAAATCCAGGCAGTATGTGCTGATTTTTTCCATATTGCCCGACCCATGCGGAATCGTACAGATTTGTTCAAAATATTGAAACACACACTTTGGTTCCAGGGCAGATAAATTATGCATATAGTTCACTTCCTTTGACTTTAGTATAACCGCCGTTGTCTATTATAACGGTTTTTTGTTAAAAAAGCAACTAAAAAACCCGTATTTTGTATGTCAAAAAACGGGCGGTGAATAACCGCCCTACGATAGCATTCCAAACAATGTTGTATGAGATACTTCAACTGTCTCATTAAACCAAAAAATCCTGCAAAAGGGCAAACGCCTTACGGCTATAACGTTTTAATCGGTAATAGTTAAGATAAAAAAAGCAAAGCAAAAACGACCGTCATCCTTTCGGATTTGGTCGTTTTTAACACAGCGATTTTCCAAAAGCTTTTTAAGGCGTTGTATCCTTAAGAATACTCACCCTTTTGCAGACTTTTATATCGCATTCTCTTATTTCTTTGCAATAAGTGCCTTTGCTGCCTTCTCGATGTGCGGAGCGCTCATCTCGAATTTATCTAAAAGCTGCATCGGCTCGCCAGAGCAGCCGAAGGTGTCCTTTACGCCGATAATATCCATAATGGTCGGACAATTCTTGGAAAGAGTTTCTGCAACCGCACTACCGAGACCACCGATAACATTGTGCTCTTCACATACCAAAACAGCGCCGCACTTCTTGGCTGATTCTATCACCAGTTCTTCATCAAGCGGCTTGATGGTCGCAATGTCCACCACTCTTACGCTGATGCCTGCAGCTTCCAGTGCATCTGCAGCCTTTACAGCCTCGTGGAGCAAAAGGCCGGAGCCAATAATTGCAATATCGCTACCCTCGCGTAGGATTCTGCCCTTACCGATTTCAAACGTACCGTATTCGTCCGGATCAAAAAGAATCGGCATAGCCAATCTGCAAACACGCAGATAAACCGGACCCTTGAAGTCCGCTATCGCGCGAAGTGCTGCTCTTGTTTCTGTACCGTCTGCCGGAGAAATAACAGTCATATTCGGCATTGCACGCATCAATGCAACATCTTCAACACACTGGTGGGATGCACCGTCTTCACCAACGGTGAGACCCGCGTGCGAACCAACTGCACATACGTTTAACCCCGGATATGCAACAGAGTTACGGAGCTGTTCATACGCTCTACCAGAAGAAAACATAGCAAAGGAAGCTGCAAATACTCTCTTGCCCGTGGAAGCAATACCTGCTGCCGTTGTCATCATATTGCCCTCTGCAATACCACAGTTTACAAAACGCTCCGGATACTTTTCTTTAAATATGTAGGTCATTGTGGATTTGCTTAAATCCGCATCCAAAACAATAATATCTTCTCTGCCGCCAATTTCAGCAAGCTCTTCACCAAACGCGAGTCTGGTTGCAATCGGTTTTAATTCTGCCATAATCAGAGCACCTCCAGTTCTTTGTCGATGGCTTCCAGATCAGCCATTGCCTGTGCGTATTCGTCAGCATTCGGCGCCTTACCGTGCCAAGCATAGTTATTTTCCATAAAGGAAACGCCCTTGCCTTTAATAGTAGAGCAGATGACTGCTGTCGGCTTGCCCTTTACGGTCTTTGCTTCTGCGATTGCATCCGCGATTGCAGAATAATCGTGGCCATCAATGCAGATTACATGGAAACCAAACGCCTTGTACTTTTCATCAATCGGGTGCGGATTCATAACGGTACGTATATCACCGTCAATCTGCAGGTTGTTGTTATCAATAAAAATAGTGAGATTATCAAGCTGATGGTGCGCCGCAAACATAGCAGATTCCCAAACCTGACCTTCCTCAATTTCACCATCGCCAAGTGCCGCATATACACGGTAGTCAGAACCGTCAATCTTTGCAGCCTTTGCCATACCGCAAGCTGCTGCTACGCCCTGACCGAGCGAACCTGTGGACATATCCACGCCCGGTATACCCTTCATTTCCGGATGTCCCTGCAGGAAATGCCCAAACTTACGAAGATTTACGATCTCCGCCGGGTCAAAATAACCACGCTCTGCCAGTATAGCATAAAGTGCAGGTGCGCAGTGACCCTTGGAGAGCACGAAGCGGTCACGCTTCGGGTCCTTCGGATTTTTCGGATCAATGTTCATTTCATCAAAATAAAGCACGGTCAGCACGTCTGTGATCGACAGCGATCCGCCTGGATGTCCGCATTTTGCGTTATATACGCCGATTAAAACGTTTTTACGCACACGGTTGGCGATTTGCGCCAGTTCCTTAACTCTTTCTGCTTTCATTCGTCTTCCTCCCCAGTGTAAAAATTATTTAAAAAATTTATTACTTCTATGCGTTTGCAGCATCAAATGCCATTTTCAGAATTTCACCCAATCGCTCGTCGGCATCCTTTAAAAACAGATAGCCTAATAGCGCCTCAAATCCCGTTGCCGCACGATAATCAGAAATACTCGCATTTTTCGGCACTGTTGCACTATGTGCATTTCTACCTCGTTTAAATACTGCAAGCTCGTCCTCCGTAAGACTATCTAAAATCGTATGCACGCTCTTTGCCTGTGCCGCCGCTTTCACATACGAGGTCGCCGTTTTGTGAATCGTATTGGTCGGCAGGGAACCACCTTCACTTAAGCGCGTACGGACATATAAATCATATACGCTGTCACCGATAATCGCTAATGTCAGCGGTGCATATAGTTGTGGCTTTTCAATACCGGACTGTGAAATCAGTTTCATGGGTTATTCCTTTTCTTAAGCGGGACGTCGAGGACGCCGTCCCTACAAAAAATCGTCATCATATAACATAAAACGTTCGCACTCGTCTGAAAACGAAAATTTAGATGAAGTGCAAGGCGGCTTTTATGGCATAATACTCTTGTATATGCCATAAAAACAACGAAGCAATTCGTGAAATTTACTTTTTAGACCACTTAACGCCTTCGCGGGTATCCTCTAATACAATTCCCATATCGAGAAGTTGAGCACGAATCGCATCCGCAGTTGCAAAATCCTTTGCTTTCTTTGCGGCGGTACGCTTTTCGATAAGGTCTTCGACTTCCGTATCGATGGATTCTGCTTCCTTTTCGGTTTCAATACCGAGCACATTACAGAGGTCTGTCAGCGCAGAAAGAAGGAATTCCAGCGTTGGCTTATTTGCTTTTGCATCGTTGGCAGCCACGGTATTTGCAGTTTTCGCCAGCTCAAAAATGGTACCGATGGCAGCAGCTGTATTTAGGTCGTCATCCATCGCATTTTTAAAGTCGGTTACATGCTTTTCAACGAGCGCAGCCGTTTCATCATCGAGCGCACCGTCTGCGGCATGCTCTAATTTAAAGCGCAGATTTTCTGCACAGTTCTGCAGACGCTCTAAACCGGCTTTTGCCTGCTGCAAAAGTGCATCCGCAAAGTTAATCGGGCTTCTGTAATGCGCGGAAAGCATAAAAAATCGGATAACAGAATAATCAAAATGCTTTACAATATCACGCACGGTAAAGAAGTTGCCGAGGGATTTACTCATTTTTACACCATCTACATTGATGTAGCCGTTATGCACCCAGTAGTGAGCAAGTGGCTGGCCGTTTGCAGCTTCACTCTGCGCAATTTCATTTTCGTGATGCGGGAAAATCAAATCCTTACCACCGGCATGAATGTCAATGGTCTTACCAAGATATTTTGTTGACATCGCAGAACACTCAATATGCCAACCCGGTCTGCCCATACCCCACGGACTTTCCCATGCAGGCTCGCCCGGCTTCTGCGCCTTCCAGAGCGCAAAATCCATCGGGTCACGCTTACGCTCATCCACGCTGATACGTGCGCCGGATTCCAAATCCTCTAACGGTTGATGCGAAAGCTTACCGTAATCTTTAAATTTCTTTGTTGCATAATATACATCTCCATCCACCTCATAGGCGTAGCCTTCGGCGATGAGCTTTTCCACAATTGCAATGATTTCCGGAATGTGGTCGGTTGCGCGCGGATGCACGCTTGCCTCGCGAATATTGAGCCCCTCTGCGTCTACACGATATTCCGCGATAAAGCGGTCAGCGAGTTCGCGCACAGTGATGCCCTCTTTGTTGGCACGGTTAATCATCTTGTCGTCAATATCTGTAAAGTTCTGTACAAAAGTTACGCTATAACCAATGTACTCAAAATAGCGACGCAATGTATCAAATACGATGAATGGACGCGCGTTGCCGATGTGAAAAAAGTCGTACACGGTCGGACCGCAAGCATACATTTTCACTTCCCCGGGCGTAATAGGTACAAACTCTTCTTTTGCTTTTGTTAAGGAATTGAATAATCTCATCGTTCTGCCTCCTGTTCCTGTGCAAGCTGCTTTTCAATCTTTTCTATACGCATAAGCACCTTACAAAGCTCCATGCTGACCGGATCGGGAATATGAATCTGATCAAGGTCTGCACAGACACGCTTGCCGGCACGCTTTATCATTCTGCCCGGTACACCCACGCAGGTGGAATTTTCTTCAACTTCGGATAAAACAACAGCGTTGGCCGCAATTTTGGCATTGTCACCCACTTTAAACGGACCAAGCACCTTTGCACCGGCGCCAACCATCACGTTGTTGCCCAGCGTCGGATGACGCTTGCCGACATCTTTCCCTGTACCGCCGAGCGTCACACCCTGGTAGATGGTACAGTTATCGCCGATTTCCGCTGTTTCGCCAATAACAACTCCTGCGCCGTGGTCAATCAAAAGACCGCGCCCGATGGTTGCTCCCGGATGGATTTCTATTCCCGTCCAGAATTTACAGGTCTGCGATACCCAACGCGCCAAGAATTTCATATTACGCCTGTAAAGCCAATGCGCCACACGATGATACAATAACGCATGAAACCCCGGATAGAGCAAAAATACTTCCAAAGCATTTCTTGCCGCTGGGTCACGTTCCAGTATCGATTTTATATCATATCGAATGTTTTTAAACATACAATTCTCCTTCATAAGGCATAATTGTACTTATACCATATTATATTATATATTTTTTTTGCGTGTTCGTCAATATACTCAACGCACATTCTTTTTCTTTTTTTGCGAATTTTTTTCGTAAACATTCACAAAAAATTGCATTTCAATTGTTTTTTTGTTATAATGAAGATACTACAGTTTTGAGGTGAGGCATATGCACAGAAATATTATTTTAATCGGTATGCCCGGCAGCGGTAAATCCACGCTCGGTGTGGTCTTGGCAAAAGTGCTCGGCATGGGCTTTTCCGATATGGATTTGCTCATGCAGCAGCGATACGGCAAAAAATTGCAGGAAATCCTGGATACAGAGGGTCTTGATGCCTTTTTAAAGGCAGAAGAGGACAGCATTTTGTCCGTTTCCGGTGAAAATCTGGTACTGGCTACCGGTGGCAGCGCCGTTCTGAGCGAAAAAGCAATGCTACATTTAAAATCACTCGGCACCATTGTGTATCTGAAAGTGCCGTACAAAATACTGGAGCGCCGCATCCACAACCGGGCCACGCGCGGCATCGCCTGTGCACCGGAGCAGTCTCTGCTTGATGTTTTCAATTTTCGCACGCCGCTCTATGAAAAGTACGCCGATGTAACCGTGCAGCCGAAGACCAGACGGTTTGCGCAAACAGTCAACGAAATTGTCGAAGCAATCCATGCATAAAAAATAAGCTCCCAACCGATATTAAGTGTATCATATTCGGAAGGGAGTTTTTATTATGGATAAAAAACAAGCGCAAAGAAAAGCGATGGAAGTCGTGCAGGCGTACTGTGGCAGAAAAGAAAAAAAGACCGACCCGCAGGGCAGCTGGACCGGGCAGCCGGCTGACAAAAATGAGGTGCCGGTACAAGACGCCGACGATCTGTAACGAGATATAACAAAGCGAAGAAGGGCAATGACCATCACTGCCCTTCTTCGCTATCATAAAAACAATCCTGTTCCCACCTGATTGCGTTGGTGTCTATATATTCCCATATTTTGCAAAAATCCTCATCTCCACGAATAATATGGTCATTTGACAATCTCTGCCACAACTTTATATCCTGGTCAATGCGATGAATCTCTTTTGTCGCATTCATTTTCAGATATCCCACAATATTTGCAATAATTGAATGCTGTTTTTCTTGTAGGGGACGTTCACGAACGTCCCGTTTTTCCTTTTCAGAAATGGTAATTAACAAATGTATGTAATTTGGCATAATCACATAATTATCTATAATAACCTGAAACCGTAAGGGGATTTTTGAATAATCTTATCCACCAATATGCCATATGCTGTCAATTTTATTTCGGGATGTTCGTGAACGTCCCCTACGATATTGGATAAAATCTTTCTCCTTCTATACGTACATATCGTAATAAAATACGTCCCAGGTGCGGAATAGTCTATTCTTTCAACCTTGTCGTTTTTCGCTTTGGCACATTCATTTTCTGCGCCCCACTACTGAATCTCGTTAATATTATACGGTGTAATCTGGTACACAAAATAATTCAGCCAATTAGAATAAATCAGGCTCGCGTGCGAGCGCCAACGCATCATCGGCGGCTTGGTCGGATCATCGTCCGGATAATAATTCTTCGGAATCTCAATCGGCAATCCCTTGTCCACATCGCGCATATATTCCTTATGGAGCGTATCTGCATCGTACTCACTGTGCCCTGTTACAAAAATCTGCTTACCAGCTTTGGTAAATACAATATACACGCCCGCATCCGGCGATTCGGACAGAATTTCCAACTCCGGCACCTTTTCAATATCCTCGCGCAGCACCGTGGTATGGCGGGAATGCGGTACATAAAACGACGAGTCAAACCCACGCATCAATTTCGCCGTTGCACGATTCACGCCGTGTTCAAACACGCCGAACATCTTCTTTTCCAGCGGCTGCTTTTTGATACCGTAATGGTAATACAAACCCGCCTGTGCACCCCAACAAATGTGGAACGTTGAGGTCACATTCGTCTTCGACCACTCCATAATTTCACAAAGCTCTTCCCAGTAGTCCACTTCCTCAAATTCCATGTTTTCCACCGGTGCGCCCGTGATAATCATACCGTCGAACTTGCGGTCGCGAATCTGGTCAAATGTTTTGTAAAAGGTTAAAAGATGCTCCTGCGCGGTGTGCGTGGAATGATGCGTGCTCATATGCACAAAATCCACATCCACCTGCAGCGGCGAATTACTCAAATAGCGCAAAATCTGCGTTTCAGTAACCACCTTCGTCGGCATTAGATTGACAAATACAAGCTGCAAAGGACGGATGTCCTGATGCATGGCAACCGTCTCCGTCATTACAAATATGTTTTCACTTTCCAACTGCGACACTGCCGGCAGTCCGTCTTGAATTCTGATTGGCATACAGCCAAGACCTCCTTTTTTCAATATGAGAGTTATTATACCATAAGTAAAAATGCTTGCTTGCAAGGGCATTTTTACGCAGCCGTCAATATTACAGGATGTACATAGTACATCGGCGACGCAGTCGCAAAGACTTGCTATGCAAGGCTTGCTGTATATATTATACCACAGTTTTTTTGAAAAAGCTACTGTTATTTTCAAAAAGAAAAAGCATATTCCGCGGACATGCAAAATATATATGTACAAACGCAGCACGCGCGTCCGTTTGTCCGCAATCGGCGCGCACGAAGGGCTTAAAGCATACTTTTGCGGGCAGAAAGGGACGAAAAACATGAACATTTATCAGGATATTGCACAGCGCACGCAAGGAGACATATACATAGGCGTTGTCGGACCGGTGCGCACGGGTAAATCCACCTTTATCAAGAAATTTATGGATGCATTGGTGCTGCCAGGTATTGAAAATGAATACAAAGCAGCGCGCGCACGCGACGAGCTGCCGCAGAGCGCCGCCGGCAAAACAATTATGACGACCGAACCAAAATTTGTGCCGAACGAAGCCGTAGAAATCGTTACGGATGACGGCGCACATATGCGCGTCCGCTTAATTGACTGCGTAGGCTATCTGGTGGAAGGTGCCGCAGGACATATGGAGGACGGCGAGGCGCGCATGGTGCAAACACCGTGGTTTGACTATGAAATTCCGTTCGACCGCGCCGCAGAAATGGGCACACAAAAGGTCATTAACGAGCATTCAACCATTGGACTTGTGATTACAACCGATGCAAGTTTTTCCGAGTTAGAAAGGGCTAACTACATTGAAGCAGAGGCTCGTGTTGTGCGCGAGCTGCAATCCATTGGCAAACCGTTTGTCATTCTGCTCAACAGCGACAACCCAACCGGCAACGCTACCATAGAGCTTGCCCGCGAATTGAGCGAGACCTACGGCGAGACTGTGCTGCCGGTCAACTGCGCTACGCTTGCCAAAAAAGATATCACGCATATTATTGAGCGTATACTCTACCGCTTCCCCATCAGCGAAATCTCGGTAAAATCACCGCGTTGGATTGACGGACTGGCAATGGAGCATCCGCTCAAAAAACAACTCTACGATGCCGTATTATCCGCAACGGAAAATATCCGCTATGTCAGCGACATTGCCAGTGCAACACAGGCGCTATCGGCATATGATTTTGTAGAAAGCGCCAAAGCCGAAGCCATTCACCTTGGCGATGGTACCGCTGTTATCGAGCTGGTAATGCCAGAAAATCTGTTCTATGATGTGCTCGGGGAACTGTCCGGATTACAAATTCCAGGTGAAGCAGATTTAATTCAGACCATCTGTGATTTGTCAGAAACCAAGAAAAAATATGACCGTATTGCTTATGCAATGCACGAAGTAAATGAAAAAGGCTACGGAATCGTGACACCATCAATAGAAGAGCTTCGATTGGAAGAACCAGAAATTGTACGTCAGGGCAACCGCTTCGGCGTAAAACTCCGCGCAAGCGCGCCAAGTATACATATGATTCGCGCAGATATCGAAACCGAAGTAAGTCCCATTGTCGGCTCAGAAAAGCAGTCCGAAGAACTTGTATCCTATCTCTTAAGCGAATTCGATACCGACCCACAGAAAATCTGGCAGTCCAACATTTTCGGCAAATCCCTGCACGAGCTTGTCAACGAAGGCTTGCGCGGCAAGCTTGGCAAAATGCCGGAGGATGCACAAAAAAAGTTACAGGAAACACTTTCTAGGATCATTAACGAAGGCAGCGGCGGGTTGATTTGTATAATATTATAATCAAAGACCGAAGATTCTATCCACTGCAGCAATTTGTGTAGACAGCCAAAAGCGCGCCAATGGTATTAATATTAAGTTGAAGCAACAAAGCTGACTCCGTTTTTTAAGCGGAGTCAGCTTTGTTTTTAGCTGTATTCTTTATGAATTTCAATAATCTTATCTTCACTGCACCTATATCCATCTCTTTTTCTATGATAGCGTTAGAATTTTTTTATATAAAGCAACCCATTCCTTGCGTCGTGTTCTTTTATGCATATTATATTTTGCCATGAAAAAACTAACCTCCCAATCGTTAGATTTTTAGTCTAACTTTTTTGGGCGGTCCAGGTCTTACATTATGCCTAGAAAATATAAAAACAAAGCTGAACCCCCGCTAAAAAAACGGAGGCAGCTTTGTTAATATTGATACCATTGGCGCGCTTTTAGCTGTCTACACAAATTGCTACAGTTTATATTTTACGTGCTCTTTTTTATTTCATTTCTTCTTGATACTCTTCCACGATTTCCAGCTTGCCTACAGAAACCTCATATGCCGTTTTTGTAACGCTTGTTTCCGCATCCGTATGCTTAACATAAGAGCGTGACTGAATCCGTCCCCATATGCGCATATGCGTTCCTACCGGCAAATCCCTGCAAAACCGCGCATTTCTGCCCCATGCAATTACCGGTATATAATCCGATTTATTGTACGCACGGTTCACAGCCAATAAAACATCTGCAATTTCCCTGCCAAACGGTGTCATCCGATACACGGGTGCCTTGCAGATAAATCCGTCCAGATAAATCCGATTCGGGTCCTGCATACTCTCCGGCTGCGCCACTGTAATTTCTTTTGCAAACACCGTCAGCACCAATCGGCTACCAACGCCGGAATAATTGTTGTATGAACGAAACTGTCCCTGTACTGTCACGCTTGCGCCAACCTCCATCGCGAATGCATCGGAAAATAAGCGTTCAGAAACAAGGATGTTCACTGTATCCTTGGTATCGCTGAGGCGCGGTATCCCGAGCGGAAATATGTAAAACTGTTCTGCGTATACCGCGTGACTCCGCTGCGGCGTTTTTAAAATAGTTCCCGATACAATCACTTGATTATTTTCTCTACCGTCTGTCATTTTCTATCTCCTTCCGCCTTACTGCTTCTAAGTTACTTTATTCCGTTTTCCCCATATTTATGCCTAAGATTTTTTGCGCAATGCACTCTTTTTTTGTCTGTTATGCAGAAAAAACAGAAAGGGCGTAATTTTCATTGACAGCAAATGCTTTTTTTTGATACAATATTTCTTGTCAAATCGCTATTTATGCAATTTTGACAAGAAAGAGGCGATAGATATGACAACAAAAATTGACGTTCGCGATTTTATTTGTGAAAACTATACCCCCTATGACGGCGACGAATCCTTCCTCACGCCAGCGACCGAGGCAACAAAAAAGCTTTGGGCTATCCTGCGTGAAGATATGAAGGAAGAAAAAGCCCGTGGCGGCGTATATGATGTGGACACAAAGACCATTTCCACAATTGCAGCACACGATGCAGGCTACATAGATAAAAACCTGGAAAAAATCGTTGGTCTGCAGACTGACCGCGCTTTAAAACGTGCTGTTATGCCGTTTGGCGGCATCCGTATGGTCAACACCTCGTTGTCTGCATACGACCGCGAGTTAGACCCGCAGGTGCAGAATGTATTCAAATATCGCAAAACGCACAACGATGGCGTTTTTGATGTATATACAGATGACATGAAGGCTGCACGCCATACCGGCATCATCACCGGCCTGCCGGATGCTTACGGCAGAGGCCGCATCATCGGTGATTACCGCCGTGTGGCACTCTATGGTGTGGATGCTTTAATCGAGCAGAAAAAAGAAGCCAAAAAAGCACTTGAAAATCGCACAATGAGTGAAGAGGTCATTCGCGACCGCGAAGAAATTTCCGAGCAGATTCGCGCATTGGAAGAGCTCAAGGTGATGGCTGGCAAATACGGATTTGATATCTCCAAACCGGCAACTGACACCAAGGAAGCTATTCAATGGCTATATTTCGGTTACCTGGCTGCCGTAAAGGAGCAAAATGGTGCCGCAATGTCTATCGGCAGAATTTCCACCTTTCTCGATATTTATGCAACAAAGGACTTAGAAGACGGCAAATATACCGAAAGCGAAATTCAGGAAATGGTCGACCACTTTGTTATGAAGCTGCGTATTGTACGCTTCCTGCGTACCCCGGCATATGACGAATTATTCTCCGGCGACCCGACCTGGATTACGGAATCCATCGGCGGTATGTGCGAAGACGGCAGACACATGGTCACCAAAATGTCCTTCCGTTTCCTGCACACATTAATCAACCTCGGTCCCGCACCGGAACCGAATATGACTGTGCTTTGGAGCATCAATCTGCCGGACAATTTTAAGCACTTCTGTGCACGTATTTCTGCAAAGACCTCCGCTGTACAATACGAAAACGACGATTTGATGCGCGAAAAGTTCGGCGATGACTACGGCATCGCATGCTGTGTTTCCCCGATGCGCATCGGTAAGCAAATGCAGTTCTTTGGTGCACGCGCAAACCTTGCAAAAGCGCTTCTGTATGCCATCAATGGCGGTAAAGACGAGCGCTATGGCACACAGATCGCACCGAAAACAGATTTGCCGCAGGGTGAATACCTGGATTTTGAAGATGTATATAAAAAATTTGTACAGACTTGCGACTGGCTTGCTCGTCTGTATGTCAATACTTTAAGTGTCATTCATTATATGCACGATAAGTACTGCTATGAAAAGTTGGAAATGGCACTGCACGATGAAGAAATTCTGCGCACCTGCGCTGGCGGCATTGCTGGTTTGTCCGTGGTTGCAGACAGTCTTTCTGCCATCAAATATGCCAAGGTGAAACCGATTCGCAACGATGAAGGCATTGCCATAGATTTTGAAGTCGAAGGCGACTTCCCGAAATACGGCAACAACGACGACCGTGTAGACGACCTCGCCGTCAGCGTTGTAAAAATGTTTATGGAAAAGCTTTCTGCACAGCAAACCTATAGAAAGAGCGTGCCCACCATGTCGATTCTTACCATTACCTCCAACGTGGTATACGGCAAGAAAACCGGCACAACCCCGGACGGCAGAAAAGCCGGCGAACCGTTTGCACCGGGCGCAAATCCGATGCACGGTCGCGACACCAACGGTTGCGTCGCTTCTATGATGTCTGTATCCAAGCTGCCGTTTACGGAGTCCGAAGACGGCATCTCCTATACCTTCTCCATTATTCCGAGCGCGCTCGGCAAAACGGTAGAAGAGCAGGAGGATAACCTGATTAGCCTTTTAGACGGCTACTTTGTGGAAAATGGACATCACATCAATGTAAATGTGCTTGACCGCGAAACACTCTACGATGCTATGGAGCATCCGGAGCTGTATCCGCAGCTCACTATCCGTGTTTCCGGCTACGCTGTAAACTTCGTTAAACTGACACGCGAGCAGCAGCTCGAAGTCATCAGTAGAACCTTCCACGACAGATTTTAAGTGCAATAAAAGGGAGCCTCTGCGTGCCGAAAAACGGCACACACGGCTCCTTATTTATACGAATGGTGGTGAATGTATGCAAAACACAATCGGTTATATGCACCAACGGGAAACCTTTGGCGCTGTAGACGGTCCCGGTGTGCGCTATGTATTGTTCCTGCAAGGCTGTGCCTTGCGCTGTCTGTACTGCCACAATCCGGAAACCATACCCGTCCATGGTGGCACTGCAATCACTGTTGCAGACGCGCTTGCAGACATTCTGCGTTATAAAAACTTTATCAAAGACGGTGGCGTTACGATTTCCGGCGGCGAACCAATGCTGCAACCGGATTTTACGCTTGCTCTGCTGGAAGCCTGCAAAGATGAAGGCCTGCACACCGCTGTAGACACCTCCGGTTTTGCCCCTGCTGCCGTATATGAAAAAATCGCAGACACGGCAGACTTGATTTTGCTCGATATTAAAGCGATAGATAATGCTTTATGCCGAAAAATTACCGGACACACCAACGCAAACGCACTGGCTATGCTCGATTACTGCGAAATCACCGGCAAACCGGTCTGGCTCCGACACGTTGTCGTTCCGGGTCTGACGCTCGATGAATCGCAGCTGACAGAGCTTGCGGAGCACCTGCAATATTACCACTGCATAGAATGCGTTGAACTGCTTCCGTTCCACAAGCTCGGCGAGCACAAATGGGAGCAGGGTAAATACACATTAGCCGATACTCCTGAACCAACCACCGCAGAAATGGCAAAAGCAAAACGTATATTTACGGATTATGGTCTGAAAGTAAGATAAAAAGCGGATATACATTGGGCGAGTGTTTTTAAGGATAAAACGCCTTAAGAACACTCGCCCTTGTATATCCGCTTTTACTTATCTTGTAATTTCCAAAATTTTAAACTGTACTACGCCGCCCGGTGTCTGTACATCCACCAGCTCACCGACTTTTTTGCCTATCAGCGCCTTGCCGACCGGCGATTCATAAGAAAGCTTGTTTTCCGAAGGATTTGCTTCCGTCGAACCAACAATCGTGTAGCATTCTTCTTCTTCAAATTCCACATCTAATAATTTGACATGGGCACCAACACCGACAGCATCTGTCGCAATGTCCGCCTCATCTACAACACGGGCAATCTTAAACATGCCTTCGAGCTGTGCAATTCTGGCTTCCACCTGTGCCTGCTCATTTTTTGCTTCATCATATTCAGAATTTTCCGAAAGATCACCAAACGCAAGCGCTTGCTTGATTTTTTCTGCAACCTCTTTACGGCGCACTACCTTTAATTCGTCCAGCTCTGCCTCCAGCTTCGCTAAACCTGCTGCTGTCATTAACAGCTCTTTTGCCTCTGCCATTATAAATAGCCTCCAATTACTTCTTTCTAAATCCGCAGTAAAAATGTTACAAACTTGCTCGTCAAATTTCTCAATTCCTTGTGGATTTTAAACACTTCTATTATTATACCATTGTTTTTTAGAATGTCAAGCCTTTTTATCGTAGCATATTTTCCAGCCGATTTTTTCTAATGCTTCCACCACGCCATCCTGCGTTTGCACTCCGTAACAATGTAGCATAAATGCTGCACTTTTGCAGTCCGCCTTCCCGAAATACTGCAAAAACGGCACAAACCCAAAGGCGATTCTGAAGCGCACATCTCGCCGCGCCGGATAGACGTAATTCCCTGAAAAATCAAGCAATAGCCCTGAAGACAAGACCTCTTTTTCCGGCGCAGACAGCAAAAGCGCTATATCTGCTTTGTTTAACACTTTTTCTCGTGCCGTCACCTCTGTGTTCACACCATAAGTCTCGAACAACTGCGCCGCACCGGCGATTGCGCTGTCCCTGTCAGGCGAAACCAGGCAAAGCCGCTTCGTATGCATTGCCATAAATGCGGCTGCGCGTACGGCATTTTCCGTAAACGGATTTTCATAAACCATTACCTTTGTTTTTTCAGGCAACAGAGAAAACTGTTGCAGATGTCTTTCTATTATTTGTCCTGCAAAGGCGGAAAATATACGTCTGCCGTCCGGCAAGAAAAACTTTCCATATAAAAAACGTTCCAGCGACTGCACCGTATATACGCAACCTACGCCGCTTTTTTCCATATGCCGCACATAACGCTGTAGCAATTTCTTTTTTCTTTCTTCCCGTAAACGACAAAAACCATCCGCTGTATAAGGCAAGCTATATACCCATACATAGCCGCCTTCCATCGGCAAGTCCAGTTTTTCCACCTGCGGTCTGCGCACGATTGCAAAGGTGCGCCTTTCAGCTGCATAACACAATATTGCTCCTTGTATAGGCTACCCCTCCTTTAGCGGATTTACTGATATATATACAAAGCATGGAAAAAAAATAACTAATTTTATATAATTTGTTTTACAACCTGTAAAAAATAGTGTATAATGAAGGCAATAAGATGCAAGAAGGTGACTATATGATTGCGAAAGTGAAATCTGCCGGTCTGGAAGGCTTAAACGGCTTTGTTGTTGAAGTCGAAATCGACCTTGCGAACGGCTTACCTTCGTTTGATATTGTCGGTTTGCCGGACACTGCCGTTAAAGAAGCGCGCGAACGCGTTCGTGCAGCAGTAAAAAACAGCGATTTTACAATGTTAGCAAAGCGCATCATTATCAACCTTGCGCCGGCAAATGTAAAAAAAGAAGGCAGCCTATATGATTTGCCCATTTGTGCCGCTTATCTGACGGCAACCGGACAAATTAAAGTTGAAAATATAGAAGAATATATGTTTTTTGGCGAACTTTCGCTCGACGGTGCAGTGCGCCCCGTTACCGGTATCCTGCCTATGGTATTAACAGCGCGTGAAAACGGCATTCGCCGCGTGTTCGTCCCAGCAATAAACGCGCAGGAAGCCGCAGTGGTAGAAGATATAGAAGTATACGGCGTACAAAATCTTGCGCAGCTTAAAGCACATTTTGACGGCAGCGCACCCATCGAAAAAACCAAAGTGGATTTAGACGGCATCTTCCGTTTCAACGCAGAACACGAGCCGGATTTTGCAGACGTCAAGGGACAAGCAGGCGTTAAACGCGCACTGGAAATTGCCGCAGCTGGTAACCATAACGTGCTGATGATTGGCACACCGGGCAGTGGCAAAACAATGCTTGCAAAGCGTTTGCCGACAATTTTGCCGGATATGAGCTTCGACGAAGCCCTGGAGGTGACGAAAATTCATTCTGTCGCCGGTATTTTACCGTCCGATATGCCGCTTGTAACCCGCAGACCATTCCGCGGACCCCATCATACGATTTCATCCGTCGGTCTTGCCGGCGGCGGACGCATTCCGCGCCCAGGGGAAGTCAGCCTTGCGCACAATGGTGTGCTGTTTTTAGACGAGCTGCCGGAATTTTCAAAAACAGCATTGGAAGTGCTTCGCCAACCGCTTGAAGACGGCAATGTAACCATCGCGCGTGTAAATGCAACAGTGAACTATCCGTCCAATGTGATGTTTGTGGCAGCAATGAACCCTTGCAAATGCGGCTACTATGGAGACCCTTCCGGGCGTTGCCACTGCTCGCAGGCACAGGTAGAACAATATATGGGACGCATCAGCGGACCGCTCCTGGACCGCATTGACCTGCACATCAATGTTGCCTCTGTGCCCTACGAAGCATTAGAAGGTAGCACAGCGGAAGAATCCTCAGCTACAATCAAAACCCGCGTGGACAGTGCGCGAAAAATACAGCAACAGCGTTATCAGGACTATCCGAATGTGCACTCCAACGCCCAGCTTACAGCCGCAATGATAGACACCTTCTGTAAACTGGGAGATGCAGAGCACGCCCTGATGAAGAACGCTTTCGACCGCTTGGGCTTAAGCGCACGCGCACACCACGGTATTCTAAAAGTTGCCCGCACCATTGCCGACCTGGCAGGCAGTGAAAATATTACGGTACAGCATTTGGCAGAAGCCATTCAATACAGAAGTCTGGACAGACACTAAAAAGGAGACAAAGATATGAAACTTGCAGTCATTGGCGGCGGAAAAATGGCGCACGCTATGGTTTTCGGTATATTAAATAACGGAAAAATCAACGCCGCAGATATACACGTATCCGATAAAAACGAGGCTGGACTTGCGGATTTTAAAGAAGCTGGCATCTGCACCTATACAGACAACAGAGCCGCTGCTATGCAGGCAGACACCGTTTTAATTGCCGTAAAACCCAACATTTATCCGTTAGTGATTCGTGAGCTTGCGGCACTGGACGATGCAAAAGACAGATTATACATCTCTATTGCACCGGGTCTTTCGGTAGATACGCTTAAAACACACTTTGGCTTTGATGCAAAGCTGATTCGCACAATGCCGAACACACCGGCAATGGTTGGTGAGGGTATGACTGCTGTATATGCCCCTGCACCGGTCAGCGAAACAGAGCTTGCTGCCGCAATGGATTTATTTAATGCATTCGGTAAGGCTGCTGTAATTTCCGAAACGCAGATGGACGCCGCCGTTGCTGTCAGCGGCAGTAGCCCGGCATATGTGTTTATGTTTATTGAAGCACTTGCCGACGGTGCCGTAGCGGGCGGTATGCCGCGCGATTTGGCTTATACATTTGCAGCGCAAGCTGTACTCGGCTCTGCCAAGATGGTTTTAGAAACCGGTATGCATCCGGGCGCACTGAAGGATATGGTATGCTCGCCGGGCGGTACCACCATTGATGCCGTCGAAGCATTAGAGCAGGGCGGTATGCGCGGTTGCATTATGGATGCAATGGGTAAATGTATTGAGAAGAGCAAAAAGATGGGAAATTAATATAAACAGAAGTAAAAAAGGACGCTTAGCATCCTTTTTTATTTTTCACTAATATACATTTCTTCTATTTCTATGTGCAAATGCTTCAATTCTTCAATCATATCTGAAATTTGGTTAAAAATTTCAAAATACTGTTTTTCGTTCATAGAGTTTTCCTCCTTTACAAAAAAAGTGCGCCCTCCTGAGAGAACGCACCGAAAATGTGTATTCCCCAGTTGTTGCAACACAAACTTTTCCAACACAGGTATACTGAAATAAGGGGTAACACCTTTTACCAGGGTATATCCCCGTGCAGAAACAAATTTTAAGTTTGTGTTGCAATATTATTTTGCTATTTTTCACAAAATCTGTCCACATTTTTTGTCGCAGGTTTTGACAATTTTTGTTTTCTTATAGACCCATTCCTAATTATTATTGTAGGATAAGCTTGCAAACGTACCGTTTGTTTATATCATTTTTTCGTCAGGAGCAAGCCCCTGCCCTACAGTGGTGGATTAATTTTTTCGTTTACATATAAAAAAACAGTGTCCCGAGGGACACTGTTTTATTTGGGGTTATAAATTACTCGTTGATAGCAGATACAACGCCCGAACCTACAGTTCTACCGCCTTCACGAATAGCGAAACGGAGACCTTCTTCGATAGCGATCGGAGTGATAAGTTCAACAGAAATTGTTACGTTATCACCCGGCATGCACATCTCAACGCCATCCGGCAATGTGATTACGCCTGTAACGTCTGTTGTTCTGAAATAGAACTGCGGACGATAGTTGTTGAAGAACGGTGTATGACGGCCGCCTTCTTCCTTGGACAGAACGTAAACTTCACCGCTGAACTTGGTGTGCGGATGAATGGAATCCGGCTTTGCAAGAACCTGACCTCTTTCGATTTCAGTTCTCTGTACACCACGAAGAAGTGCACCGATGTTATCACCAGCTTCTGCATAGTCGAGGAGCTTTCTGAACATTTCGATACCTGTTACAACAACTTTTCTCTTCTCGTCTGTCAAACCAACGATTTCTACTTCTTCACCAACCTTGAGCTGACCTCTTTCAACTCTACCTGTAGCAACTGTACCACGGCCTGTGATGGAGAAAATATCCTCGATCGGCATAATGAACGGAAGATCAGCTTTTCTATCCGGTGTCGGAATGTAAGCGTCAACTTCGTCCATGAGCTTGAGGATCGGAGCATACTCCGGAGCGGAAGCATCGGTAGAATCGCACTCGAGAGCTACAAGAGCGGAACCTGTTACAATCGGAGTGTCATCGCCCGGGAATTCATACTCTGTGAGGAGTTCTCTGATTTCCATTTCAACGAGCTCAAGGAGTTCCGGATCGTCAACCTGGTCAGCCTTGTTCATAAATACTACGATATACGGTACGCCTACCTGACGGGAGAGAAGGATATGCTCTCTTGTCTGCGGCATCGGGCCGTCTGCAGCGGATACAACGAGGATAGCACCGTCCATCTGCGCTGCACCAGTGATCATGTTCTTAACGTAGTCGGCATGTCCTGGGCAGTCAACGTGTGCGTAGTGACGGTTGTCTGTCTCATACTCAACGTGTGCTGTGGAGATTGTGATACCTCTTTCTCTTTCTTCCGGAGCCTTATCGATCATATCATATGCTTCGAACTTAGCCTTACCCTGAAGTGCGAGAACCTTTGTGATTGCTGCTGTAAGGGAAGTCTTACCATGGTCAACGTGGCCAATTGTACCAATGTTAACGTGCGGCTTACTTCTTTCAAATTTTTCCTTTGCCATTGTAAATTTCCTCCTTTTTCTTTAACAGAAAGATTTTATGATAATACTATTTTATCTGTATTGCACGAAAAAATCAAGTCTTTCTTAGAAAATAATCCCAAAATTGCAAAATAATTTGCAAAAATCAGTCTTTCTTTGCTCTGTCGGAGATGATTTTTTCCTGTATGCTCTTCGGCACCTGCTCATAGTGGCTCGGTTCCATTGTATACTGGCCACGGCCCTGTGTGCGGCTGCGAAGCTCTGTTGCGTAACCGAACATTTCAGCAAGCGGAACGTGTGCAGTAATTGCCTGCGCGCCATTTCTTGCTTCCATACCCTGAATCATACCACGGCGGGAGTTAAGGTCACCCATAACGTCGCCCATATATTCTTCCGGTGCGATAACAACAACCTTCATAATAGGCTCCTTGAGTACCGGGTTTGCCTTCTTGCAACCCTCTTTGAACGCCATGGAACCTGCAATCTTAAACGCCATTTCCGAAGAGTCGACTTCATGGTAAGAACCGTATGTCAGACGAACTCTAACGTCAACCACGTTGTAACCTGCCAGTACACCGCTGAGCATTGCGCCCTGGATACCCTGGTCAACAGCCGGAATGTATTCCTTCGGAATAACACCACCAACGATTTCGTTTACGAACTCGTAACCAGCACCTGCTTCAAGCGGCTCCATTGTGATAACAACGTGACCGTACTGACCGCGACCACCGGACTGTCTTGCGTACTTGTGGTCGATGTCCACACTCTTGGTGATGGTTTCTCTGTAGGATACCTGCGGATTACCAACGTTTGCTTCCACCTTGAATTCACGCAGAAGTCTGTCAACGATAATTTCAAGATGGAGCTCGCCCATGCCGGCGATAATAGTCTGACCTGTTTCTTCGTCGGTGTAGGTCTTGAATGTCGGATCTTCTTCTGCAAGCTTCGCAAGAGCGATACCCATCTTTTCCTGACCTGCCTTTGTCTTCGGCTCGATAGCAACACGGATAACCGGTTCCGGGAACTCCATGCTTTCGAGGATAATCGGATGATCCTCATCACAGAGTGTGTCACCTGTTGTGGTGTTCTTTAAGCCTACTGCAGCGGCGATATCACCGGAGTAAACAATGTCAATATCCTCTCTGTGGTTTGCGTGCATCTGCAGAATACGGCCCATTCTTTCCTTGTTGCCCTTGCATGCGTTGAGCACGTAAGAACCGGAAGAAAGTGTACCGGAGTATACTCTGAAGAAGCAGAGCTTACCAACGAACGGGTCTGTAGCAATCTTAAATGCGAGTGCAGCGAACGGCTGGTTATCGCCTGTAATTCTTTCGCCTTCTTCACCAGTTTCCGGATCAACACCCTTGATATTATCGATGTCGAGCGGAGACGGCATGTAGTCGATTACAGCATCCAGCAAGTGCTGTACACCCTTGTTTCTGTATGCGGTACCGCAAAGCACCGGAACGAACTCGTTCGCAATTGTTGCCTTACGGATAGTCTTGCGGATTTCGTCCTCAGAAAGCTCTTCGCCTTCAAAGTACTTCTCCATCAAAGCTTCATCGCACTCAGCAACCTTCTCAATGAGGTTGTCTCTATACTTCTGTGCGAGTTCCTTCATATCTTCCGGAATCTCTTCTTCTCTCTCATCCTTACCGAGGTCATCGTAATATACGTGCGCCTTCATAGTGATGAGGTCGATGATACCCTTGAAGTCTGCTTCAGCGCCAATCGGGAGCTGAATCGGAACTGCATTACACTTTAATCTGTCAAGCATCATGTCCACAACGTTGTAGAAGTCTGCACCCATGATATCCATCTTGTTTACAAACGCCATACGCGGAACTCTGTACTTATCAGCCTGACGCCATACAGTCTCAGACTGCGGCTCAACGCCACCCTTTGCACAGAAAACTGTAACGGAACCGTCCAATACACGCAGGGAACGCTCAACTTCTACAGTAAAGTCAACGTGTCCCGGTGTGTCGATAATATTGATTCTATGACCGTTCCACTGTGCGGTTGTAGCAGCAGATGTGATTGTGATACCACGCTCCTGCTCCTGTGCCATCCAGTCCATGGTTGCTGTACCGTCATGGGTATCACCAATTTTGTACACACGACCTGTATAGAACAGAATACGCTCAGTCGTCGTCGTTTTACCGGCGTCGATGTGGGCCATAATACCTATATTTCTGGTCTTTTCAAGTGAAAATTGTCTAGCCAAACGAAACTCCTCCTTTCTCTAAAAATGCGACATAGTGTATGTCATACTTTTAGGTAAGCTTATCATCAAAATAGTTTTTGCAGTTTGCATGAAAATATGCAGACTACCAACGGAAATGTGCAAACGCCTTGTTGGCTTCCGCCATCTTGTGGGTATCTTCGCGCTTCTTAACCGCACCACCGGTGTTGTTAATTGCGTCTAAGATTTCATTTGCAAGTCTTTCCTTCATTGTTCTTTCGCCACGCGCTCTTGCGTAAGCTGTGAGCCAACGCAGACCAAGCGTCTGACGGCGTTCCGGACGAACTTCGATCGGCACCTGGTAGTTTGCACCGCCGACACGGCGAGCCTTTACTTCCAGAACCGGCATAATGTTCTCCATTGCCTCCGCGAAAGCATCTACCGGATTCTTACCGGTCTTTTCCCCAACAATTTCAAAAGCGTCATACACGATTCTCTGCGCTACGCCTCTTTTACCGTCGAGCATAATGTTGTTGATCAGCTTTGTTACAACAACGCTGTTGTAAAGCGGATCTGCTAAAACTTCTCTCTTCGCAATAAAACCTCTTCTTGGCACTTTTCTTCCCTCCTTACATGATTAATCATAATCACAGGTACTCGGCGGCACTCTCTATCCGCCGTCAGCGCGCATCTATCTATACAGCCTTGCTAAAAAGCACAGGTCGATATACGCACTATAAACATTGTGATTTTTGGCAAAGCCGCATAACTCAAATTTTATGAATTATCACTTTGCTTTCGGCTTCTTCGCACCATAGCGACTTCTAGCCTGGTTACGGTTTGCAACACCCTGTGCATCCAGCGTACCGCGGATGATGTGATAACGTGTACCCGGAAGGTCACGTACTCTACCGCCCTCGATCAATACAACGCTATGCTCCTGCAGGTTGTGACCGATACCCGGAATGTAAGCTGTTACCTCAATGCCGTTTGTAAGACGCACTCTGGCAATCTTACGAAGTGCAGAGTTCGGCTTTTTCGGAGTCATTGTTCTAACAGATGTGCAAACGCCGCGCTTCTGCGGTGCGCTTTGATCTGTAGCCTTCTTCTTCAGAGAGTTGAGACCCTTCTGGAGCGCCGGTGCTGTAGACTTAAACTCCTTGTCCTTTCTGCCCTTTCTTACCAATTGGTTAAATGTAGGCATGCTTGGTGATTCCTCCTTTCCACCATATTTATATATAAAAGCAATTGCTCTTATACCGATTTTAGTTTGACCGCAACTGCTGCGCCAACATGAATCCCAGCAGCATGTCCCAGTTCGGCCATGGATTTGACATAAACAACCTCAACCGCCTTGTGCGCACACATGCGCACGAAGGGCTCGGTGACGTGAGGATCGGCGTCTTCTGCAACGAACGCCGTTTGTACATTACCCGCTTCTACTTCTTTTTTTGACTGCTTGATACCGACTCGGGCGTCAGCATCCTTCAAAGTGTTTAACATAACTTCCTCCAATTTTTATCCTTCGTTTACTTTTCTGCATTTGGGCGCACTTCGCCCACATACCTAAACCCAGACTAGCATAGTATACTAGGATTTTCAAGCTTTGTCAAGCGTTTTTTGCAAATTTTTTGAGGTGTACCAGATAGGGGATTTTTCTTGGTTTTTACACACAATAGGTAGGGGCGATTCACGAATCGCCCCTACAAACAAAAAGGAGCAGCTAAAAGCTACTCCTCTCTTCTTAATCCTTCAATAAGACTGAAGAACCGTCTCTTGGTCTTTTAACAAAGCATAAAAACATCTACTCCAGCTATAATAATTACTATTCCTAAACAAATCAAAAGAATACGGTTTAACAATTCTCCATATTTAGTATTACGCAAATACCAATATATGCTTGGGAACTTCCAGTTATATATTCCTGCACAAATACATAGCATTCCAATTACGACAAACACTATTAATTTTAATATAGCTGGCATTCTTAACCCCCCATAAAAGATTTATATTCATCAATTAACGCATCTTGCCTATCATTTGATTGACTTAACCAAAAGACAAAAAGGGACGAAAGACAAAAAGGGGCGTACCTTTTTTGTCTGTTTTTCTTGTGTTTGGTAGTTTGGTTTTTAATGCAGTTTAATTAATAAAGCAATAAATCGCAAAACAATAATACATACAACCGCGAGAATTGTCTGTATTAATTTCCTTTTAATCTCTTCATGCATAATAGTCTTTTACTCCTTCATTACCGAATGAATATATGTTGCTTTGTCTTCATCAAAAACTAAAATTTTACGCACAAAAGAAAGACAAAAAGGGACGTACCTTTTTAAAGACAAAAAGGGACGTACCTTTTTTTGTCAACTTTTTTTAATTAAGCTTTTGCAATAATTCCTCTTGAAATACCGGTAACTCGCTCAAGTTGTCTAATCGAATATTTTTCCTTTAACTCATGCAACAAAGCGTTTCTTGTTGCTCGGTCAAAAGTGCTAATTTGTTGAGGTTCAATTTTTCGTTCTTTTATGATTGCACGTCTAATTGCCTCATCGGTAATTTTCAATTTATCACTAACTAAAAAAACGTCTAACTCTGTATCTTGGTGGAATTGTTTAAATTCTTTTCGTGAAATCAGCTGCAATACAAAGTCAGTATCGATGATATTCTTTTTACCATCCACATATTCATTATAACTGTTCCAACGATAGTCTTCAATTTTATTAACAATGCCCGCCTTTATAGGGTTTTGGTGAATATATCTTATGACAGAAAGAAGATACTCATCAAATTCCACCGGTTGGCTCTTATACCGATTGGCTATCAATGCACCGGTTCTTTGATATTTTTTATTAAAATACATTGCATATTTTGTGAGGAGCCTTTTCATGATTTGTGAAATTTCACCAGCACTCTTTTCTTTAAGTAATAAGTGAACATGATTACTCATAAAACAATAAGAATATATTTCAAAATATAGTTCTGCTTTTAACTCATGCAAAATGTGTATCATTTTCAGGTAATCTGCTTCTTCTTCGAAAATATGCTGCTTATTTACCCCACGAAAAACAATATGATACAATCCTGTGGGGCTGATTTCTCTTGCTAATCTGCTCATATTATCACCCTACACAAAATTGTATCATATCAGTTAAAAATTGTCAATCAAAAGTTGACAAAAAAGGTACGTCCCCTTTTGTCCGACGTCCCCTTTAAAGTGTTATTGATGTAAGCTTACAGATAAATCATAGCACTATAAAAAGCATTTGTCATATTTTACTAAATGACACGCCAAAACCCGCTTGTATCAAGACTTTCAGCATTTTCAAAGTCAAAGTACACCTCGAAAATAGCCAAAAATATATCAATTTGTCATTTACCAAATTACAAAAATTTTCAAAAAAAGAGAGGCAGACTTTAAATCTACCTCTCCGAGTGAAACTATTGGTTGTTGTTTTTTTGTTTTATACTTATTAACATCCTTATAAAATCATAAACAATAAAAATGATTAGTGTTATTGCAAAAAACGGAAACATAAATATTGGCAAAATTAAATAATCCGGCGAATTTCCAGATATACAAACAATGATACTGAAAATTGCTAATACTAACAGGCTGCATACACAAATAATTCTGCTTTTTAAATTTCCATATATGCACATCAATATTCCTATCAAAAGAGCAACAACTACAGCTGTAATACCTATGGGATTATTAAATATAAACACATCAAGTATGGATATCAAAATTTCCACAATATTATATTTCATTTTGACACCCCCAATGTTTTGGCATAAAATAATCCCTTGGTTTTATAACGTTCTCCTGGCGAGCCATATAAGGCTTCCCATGTCACATCGTTTTTTGCGGCTGCACGAGTAAATCTTCGATTAAAGAACAGTTGATTAAATACATCTTCAGCAAAATTAGGAATTGTATCTGCCATCCATGTTTTATCTAATTGACCATTCATAAAAGATTTTACACTTGTGCCATTTTTTAGCGTTCCTTTGTAGAATCCTTTCATGCTCATTTGGAGACAATTTGCCTTTAATAAACTATATGATTTATTAATTTGATAATATTCCATTGTTGGCTTATCATATCTGCCTACTTCCATTCTATAGCCTTTTTCTATCGTAGTCCCGGCGACTAAATCCTTAAAATAATCTACAGAAGCATTAAAATCTCCTTCAACAAAAGTTGCGGAAGTATAATTTTTTGTACTATATGGCAAATCTTGTTTATTAAGCCAACTATTAAAATTTTCCAACGAACCCATAGCTCCATCTTCCCAAGGAACTTCAACGAAATAAGTCGCCTTATCACCCCAATAAAAATAATACCATTTCCCATCTCTTGTATCTTGGGTTATTATCGATGTATGTCCTGCTCCAGCAGCCGCATGGTCAGCTGTTATTAAAACTGCATCCAAACCCAAGGGGTCAACATAATTCACTGGATTGTTTCCGCAATAAATATACCAATTCAGCCCATCTCTTGCAGGATCCTCTGTTATGAATCGCCCTATTGACGGATCATAGTACCTATTTCGCAGGTAAATGAGTCCACTGCACAAATCCTGATACTCCCCGTTATAACGGAATGGATTTGCAGCATTACCACCGGTCGGGTTACCGAAGTCATCATAGTCGTAGCCTTCGATATTGCCGTGCCAATCGGAGTAGTAGAAGGTTCTACTTGTTTCCAGCGTTTTGTACGCAATCAGTTCCAAACCTCTGTAATAGGTTGTACCTGTGGTTAAGCTTTCGCCTTCCCAGACGATGTTTGCACCATCATAGACAAAGGCTTTATTATTCTTTGTTTGTCTAAGTCCATTACCATCGTAGGTATAGGTGGTAGTTGTGCCATTTACATTTGCACTGCTCATTCTGCCGAGTACATCAAAGGTGAAGGTATCGGTGGTAAAGGTCGGGGTACTCATCAAGCTCAGCGATTCCGACAAGTTTTCTGTCGGC
>JAZSQB010000034.1:0-3175 GCA_045537695.1 Clostridia bacterium
GCTGGGGCGCCCGTAGCTGGGATTGTACTTGGCAGTAAATATGCGGTTTCCAAATATTGCATACTTATGTGCCGGGTATTTGCCGTCATATGGTGCGCCGCTGTGCGTCCAGAGTGGATAAGAAGGTCCTACGCGAAAGGCACCATACTGGTCTTCGTTGGCAGGAACATAATGTGTAATTGCTTCGCTCCAAAGATGCATTGCCTTGTCTACGGTCTCGAGGTTTTCTTCGCCGTAGTCTCGGATAAGAAGGTCGCGCACGATTGCCTTTGGGTCTTTTCCGTTGGTGAAAAACATCTGTTTTTCAAGGTCGGTAATCAAGGACGGATGAAAGCCGTAGTGGATATTTTCGATCACACCGCACATGCCCCATTTGTAGTGTGCTTCAACAATTTTTTCATAGCGTTTTATCCATTGGTACGGCATTGGCTCATAAGGGATCACACCGAAGTCCCAGGTTCTGCCGGAGCACTGGCAATTGCCGTAAAAGCGGTGCCCCTTTTCTTTTAAAAGCTCAGCCTCAGAGGTGAAGTATTCGCTCGGGCCAATGTAGCTGAGGGAATAATCTGCAACCTGCGCTTTGACATCGCCAAAATCCAAATGCCCGAAAATATCCCAGGCAGGCTTGATGGTGATGTCCTTTGGCATATTTCGAAGCAGTTCAAGGCGGTACCGGGCATCGACATATCCCCAGTTGTAGGTGCTGAATGTGATATCTACATCGGGGCGGTACTTGCTTGCACATTTTTTGATCAATGCTGCCCAGGCAGGATAGTCATTGCAAGGCCACCAGCCGGGATTGGGTTTGGTTTTCGGCAGATTATCCGTAACGGCTCTCTCTGCGGGGGATTGCGCGTGCGGGTCGTGACTGTAAAACCGCTGCGCTTCGCCGGAGAGGGAAAGCCCTTTCAGCTTGGGACATTTTGAAAACAATGTGCCATAAAGCTTGTCATAATATGCTTCTGCACCTTTATCATCGGGGTGCTTTTCGTGCGGGATATAGGATTCAAGGTAGACATCAATGCCGTATTTTTCAGCGCGCTCACAAATCAGGCGCAGGTCATAATGCTCTTCTTTGTAATCTCTTTCCAAATCTCTTGCCCATACGAGGATACAGTCCATACCGCAGTGTGCAATCAGCGAAAGCACTTCGTCGGTATATAGCAGATATCCCAAAGGCGAATGTGTGAAACGGCGCTCGAAAACTGCTTTGCGCTTGATTGTGCCAAACGGAACAAATGGCGCTTTGCGCAGATTCATTATATCTTCAAGGGCATACAGCGCCTGCGCAATACCCTTGTCGTGCCAGCCTTCGATTAAGATGCCGTCCGTAGATACGGTGATGCGATAGCCCATATAGCCGCTGGCTTCTTCGATATCTTCGTTTATGCACAGTGTGATGCGCTGACAAGCGTCAATTGCTTTTTTAGAAACGGAGGCGACAATATTCATCGACACATCCAGGTAATCTGCAAAATCCTTTGCTGCTGTGGCAACAACGATGTTTGCGTTTTCGGGAAGCACAATACAAAGTCCGTCTGTTAAAACCAGTTCGTTTTTGTTCGGCGCAAGACTCAGGTCGCGTCTGTTCGGCTTGTGTACCTGCATAAGTTCTTTGCGAAAGTCGTAGTTTTTCTCGGGTTTCAGCATAGCTTTTCTCCTTTGATTTATTTGAGTTGACAATTCAATTATACATCTGTTATAATCCAATTGAAATAGAAAAAATTAGTTTTAACTTGTCAAAAATTAGCGGAGGTAGAAAATGCATCTTTCGGAGAATGTTTTTGCGGCAAATTTGAATGCGGTTTGCCATGTGGGCGGCTTTTATTCTATAAAAAAAGGTGTGGAGTGGAAAAAGGGCGATGGTGCCTTTGCACAGAATAAGTTTTACTACATTAAAAGCGGCAATTGCAAAATCACCATAAACGGCAAAGAATATGCCGGTATTCCGGGCAGGTGGTTTTTGATTCCTGCGGGTGCGCCGCATGCCTATGATAACGACAAAACAAAGCCCTTCAGCAAGCATTGGATGCACTTTGATATATACCCTGACAATATGAACTTTTTTGAAAGCATGGATTTGCCGTGTTATGTGGATGTGCCGCCGAGAAGCAAAGCGGATAAACTGTTTAAAGGGTATTTTAAAAATGCCGCAGATGACACGATGACCTCCGTTTTCGACGCTAAGGCGATGCTTCTGGCGCTGATTGCCGAATATGTGCGGCTGGCGGCGCCGGCGACAAAAATACAGATGCTTTTAGACCCGATGGTGAAAGCCGTCTCTGAATTTATTGAAAATAATATGGAAAGAACGATTTCCTTAGATGAGCTGGCGCAGGTATGCCATTTACACCCGACGCATTTTATCCGGGCGTTTAAAAAGAAAACGGGGGAAACGCCTGCGAGGTATATTCAGCTGCGAAAAATGGAAACCGCAAAACGGCTTCTTGAAGAAACGCAGCTACCCATGAGCGAAATTATGAGTCGGGTAGGCATTATTGATGCGGCACAGTTTTCAAAAAAATTCCATAGTTTTTACGGGAAATCGCCAAGCGGCTACAGGAGGCTGATTCAGGGAATGAACGAGACGTTCAAAAAGTAAGAAAATAGGAAGTGATATAATGATGGCAGACACAAAAAAGTGTCTGTCATCATTTTTTATGTAGTTAATATGTACCCAAATTTCCCCATAGCATTTGCTATGATTAAAGAATCAAGCGAGTGGGAGATGCAGGGTTATGAGGGACTATACGGAGCAGTTAACTACCTTTTATCGAAGTTATAATGTGCAGGAAATCAAAGCAGCGTATGAGAATGCACGCCGACAATATTGGCTTTTTTCGACGCCAAAAATCAACCCTTATACGACTGAAATCAGAATGAAAAATCATATTCTTGCCTTGCAAGTAGATTCGGATTTTCTCTTGCCAGAACAAGGGTTGACAATCCTTGGATATTTTTTTGAATATTACAGTCCGGAGAAAAACTGCGTTTGGACAAAGAGTGTAAATAAAATCAAGGACCTGTTCACAGACGGATTATTATATCTGCGTTATTTTGGCGGAAAAATCAAACTTAATCTATCCCGGGATTCGATAAGAAGCATTGTAAAAATGTTATCTTCTCAAAATGAGGATATGATAGATGCCTTGTGTGAGAATTTTTGCCTGCTTGA
>JAZSQB010000074.1:0-17923 GCA_045537695.1 Clostridia bacterium
CTACCCTGCCCAGCTTGCCCCAGCATCGCGGGCAAAGTACCCAGTTGTCATGTATTACAGCTTTCTCCATAAACCTCCGTTATCGTATCGAAGTTTCCGTCGTCTGTCAAACACACGCTTTTCCCGTGGCGCTGTGCTTGACCTTGCTGTCATAGAATTGCAAAAATCGTCTGTGTGCTGCCCCGTTTCTCTTTGCCTTGCACGAATTGCACAAAGGCGCGTTTTCGTCGCTGTGCCTGTGCTCGCTTTGCCGCCCAAAATCGTCTGAATGGGTGTGTGCTCAGAATTTGCAAAGTGGGTGTGTGGGCCAAAAAAGTTTTGGTTGATATCGTGGGTGTGTGGGATATAGGGTACGCCCGACCGCTGACCCCCACCCCGTTTTTCCGCCACCCCCTTCCCGAAAAATGGGGTCCTGGGCAAAGGCCGATTTCCTGCTTTTCACCGGCTCCGGCGGCGCCTTTTGCTTATTGACAGTGCTGCATAAAATCTCAGGGCAAATTGACCAATCGGCTTGTATTTGCTTGTTGCATATTATGCATAAGCTTAAAAGCATTGAAAACACAGGGCTTTTGCAAATGCAAATTACAGCAAAAATATTATTTTGTTTAATAACTTTCGATATTTCTGCAAATATTCAAAAGCTTATTGCATAATTAACCGAAAGCGTCTTTGTGTCCCATACCCTGCAAATTAACATTTACGTTGATACTGTCAGCCGCAGAAATAGGTTTATCAGTATATCCGCCATAATGCTTTTGCTTGAGCATAAATGCAACAATTCCTGTTTTTTTCCCATCTTGCAAACCCATCTGTTCTATCTGTGCCTGCAATCTAAGCTGTGCAGTCAAAATACAATCTTTATAACCGATATATGTTTCTGTGTTATTGATCCACATATCAACTGTAGATTGATGGACACCCAAATACAAAAGCAAATCAGCCCATGTATAAAACTTTTTTATCACATTGTCTGGATTACTATTATAAGCATCTACACCATCAAAATAAGCATTAATACGTTTTTCCAAATCATTACAATCAACTATTTTTCTGGGTCTAGGCATATATAAACTCCTTTCTGTAAAATATATAAATTTAATATATATAATATATATTTTCACTTGCTATATTTTGATATATAAAACCAATACAAACCATTGTCAATGCACGATATTACTTTATTTACATTTCTTTTATATACTCATATAAGAACAAATAAAACACACACAAACAGTGATATATAAGCAATAAAACCCGTGTAAAAATTTATTTTTGAAATATTTTATTTTGGGTATTGACATGGTAACGCTAGTATGTTATATTTGCATCAAGCAAGAGGCGAACGGCTAAACCTCCACCAATCACGGAGGTGATGCAATGACAGTTTTGGAAGTGCTCACACTGCTAAACCTGTTAGCCGTTGTTGTTTTCGGAGTCATTGAAATGACAAAGAAATAACCGCCCCCAGCGACGAGAACGGTTAAATCTTCAAGCTATAAACTTGTAACGAGGTTAGCCGGACCGTTGCCGCGGTCGCGCCTCTTGTGAACACTATAATGCAAAGGCGGGTGAAAGTCAATAGCGAAAACCAAAACAAGCACCGAAGCAAAGCGGCGTTATAACGAAAAAACTTACAGCCGGATTTACTTGCAACTTCCAAAGGACACCGTCGCCGCATTCAAGGAAAAATGCGCAAAGACCGGCAGATCACAAGCGAGCGTGCTGCTCGAAGCAATCGAAAAATTTTTAGGGGAGTGACACAGCTCCCTTAAAAATATAGCGTACTAACGCCAGTATGCAAGGCCATTAAAAAGCCCCGGCAGCTCTTGCACAGCTAACCGAGGCAACCCATCCGAACCAACCAAACGGGCGAGCAAATTATACCACGCTTGCCCTCCAAAAACAAGGAGGATTTTACAATGACTATCAACGGAAAAAATTATTTGTTTTGTGAAAAGCGCGGCTGCGAGTTTTTTAAGGGCGACACAATCCGCGAGCGCTCCGACATGGAAAACTACCGCGTATTTATTGACGTCCGGCACGCCGATGGATTTCGCGTCTGCGGCGATCTGATGCGCACCAACGTGTACGATTACAGCAAAAAGACGCCGCGGCTGGTCTATGATTGCGGGCTTTCTGCGGATCTTCAAAGCGGCATGTATGGATACCGCCCCACTGCAGACCCGCGCAAATTTGAATACACACAAGCCGACGTGATGAAGTTTGTCGGAACTATCACCGGTGAGAAGTATGACGGCATCAAGTGGGTGCAGAGGTTCGAAACCACGATACCGCACGGGGCGAATTTTACCCCCGCCACGCTTATAACCGACTGGGCGAAAAGAAACAATCTCAACTTTTACGATTCGTATTTTGACACCGTTGTCGAGATGTACACCGGGGCTTACAAATTCCTGTGTTATAACGTGGAGCAAATCGACGACGGCCGTGATCGCGTTATCATTACGCTCGAAGCCGCCAAGCGCAGCAATAACTAAAGGAGGTCACACACATGTATAACCCGAACGCGATCACGATTGTATACCGCAAGCCCGTTAACTACAATATCAGCCCCCGGCGCGGCATTCGTCGCGATGTCGGCAGCGTGAGCGTCCCCGGCATTGAATACCTGGCTGACAAGGTTGCAGAGATCAACGCCCGCCCCGGCTGCTGTGTGTTCGACGCTTTCGATATGGGCGGCAAGCGGATCAAGCTGGAGGTGGTCGGCGCATGAAAAAGCTGCTTCACTCGCTCACGTTCACCGCATTTATTGCCTTCCTGCTCTGCGCGGAGAGCATCGTAAACCTGATGCTGTAGCCCACACAAAGCCGCCCACACCGGGCGGCTTTTTATTTCTTTCATAATGTGCTTGCATTTTTTCGCTTTACGCGCTACACTGCCGCCGAAAACACCACAAAAGGGGGAATGCCACACGAACGAAAAGCACAACTTGCTTTTTGACCTTGTCAAACACTTACGCGAACAAAACCGAAAGCAAAAAATTGTATTTGCACTGATCGTCGCCGGTCTGACCGTAACATTTGCCGCCGCGGTTCTGGCCTTAAATGCCTATTGGCTCGGCCTTGTATTGGAGCTGGTCGCCGGGTGAAATTCCGCTTTACGCCCGCGCAGCTTGAGCGCATGTATCAAAACCCATGGCTGACAGATCGAGAGCGCGCTGTATTTGATTTATACTATCGGCGCGGCTGGGCGATTGAAGACGTTGCCGCGGAGTTGTATATGCATCGCAGCACCATCGACCGCGCATTAAAAAGCATCCGGCAGAAAACAATTGAAAACCTTTGACATAAAGCCGTCCCGAATTGGGGCGGCTTTTGCTGTTTCTGTGCTGTTTCCCTGCGGCATATCGGCACTTGACAGCCGATATAATACATGCGAAAGGAGGCGGAAACATGGCTTTTCCGTTTAGCTACTACAACAGCCCCGCGCAGCCGTATAACTCCGCTGGCGGTGCTTTCCCATTCCCGGCGCAGCCGAATATACCCCCGCAGCAAAACGCGCCGCAGGGCGGCTTTGTGTGCCGTCCCGTTACGTGCCGAGCAGAAGCGGAAGTCTTTCAAATCCCGTTCGACGGCTCCACAACTTACTTCGTCGACACGAGCAGCGGCGCGATTTACGCGAAAGCGTTTGACATGAACACCGGCACCGCGCCGATTGTGACCTATACGCGGCAGACAACGCCCGCCGTGCGTTACGCCACGATCGACGAGCTCAACGCCCTACGAGCGGAATTGACAGGAGGCGCGGCAAATGAGCAATAACCTTATGCAGCAGATCGCGGCGCTCATGGCAAGCGGTGATCCGCGCATCAATCAGCTGCACCAAATGATGGCAGGCAAGACACCCCAGCAGCTAGAGCAAATCGCCCGCAATATGGCGGCACAGCGCGGAACGACGGTTGAAGACATCGCCCGGTCTTTGGGCATCGCAATACCAAGCAACAGATAACCCCGCGCTTTTGAAATATCCTTTCAGTTTTCGGCAGTATCTTGACAAAAAACTGCACCCCATTCCGGCGGGTGCGCAACGTCGGGAGAAAACGAAAATTGAAAGGAGTTTTTATTTATGGCAGAAGACGGCGGCTTTGCAATGGGCTATGCGCTCGGCGCAGACGGCAACAACGGGGGCGGCGGCATGTTCAACGGTGACGGCTTTTGGGGCATCATCCTGCTCGCCCTGCTCTTTGGCAATCGCGGCTTTGGCGGCGGTTTTGGCGGCAACGGTGGAGGTGATAACGTGAGCGCCGGATTTGCATGGCAGGGTATCGACAACGGTATTCGTGGCATTCAGCAGGGCATTTGTGACAGCACTTATGCACTGAACAACACAATTACAAACGGCTTTCACGGCGTAGACCGCGGCCTGTGTGACATCAGCCACCAGATCAGTGACTGCTGCTGCAGCACGCAGCAGGCTATTGCCAACAGCACGCGCGAAATTCTCGGTTATCTGACCAACGAGAAAATCGAAAGCCTGCGCGACGAAAACCTCGCGCTGCGCTTCCAGGCATCGCAGGCACATCAGAACGCATTTATCACGGCAAATCAGGACGCACAGACGGCGGAGCTCATCCGCAGACTGGGCAAGGACAACCCCGTCCCCGCCTATCTCGTCCAGCCCTCCACGCCTCTGAGCTTTCCCACCAACGGCTGCGGCACTGTTCAGTTCGGCGGTTATGGCAACGGCTACGGCGGCTGTGGCAGCTATGGCGGCTGCGGCTGTGGTTTCTGATGCTGCATACAATCGGGACGGCTCCGGCCGTCCCTGAGTAACGGAGGTGAACAAAATGAGATATTGCGGCTATATCAAGCGGCTGTGCCCGCGTCTGGTTTTCAGTGAGACGGTCACATTCACCGCGCCGAACCTTGTTATTGACCTGCCTGCAGGATCGTACAACAACGGCGAGCGCTATTGCATTGTTGTGACAGACGCAATCCCCGCCGAAACCACGCGCAACGCGCCGGTTGTTTTCACGATCGGCGGCGGCGCGGTTCTGTACCCGGCTGTTGACGCCTGCGGCAACGTGCTCACCGAGCGCACGATCGACACCCGCACGCGCTATACCTTCTGCGTGCAGACCACTGCGACGGGCGGCACGTTCCGCCTGCTGGGCAGGGCTTGCGTGCTGACGCCGAACGACGCGCTGCCCGCTATTGACGGCACCGCTCCCGCTGCGGGAGGTGACGGCGCATGACAAACGCCATGAAGCTGGCTATGATGCGCAGCAACATGAACAACGGCGGCGAGATGCGCAGCGGCGGCGATATGGAAATGCGCAACGATATGCGCGGCGGCATGCGTGGGGAAATGCGTGGCGGCATGCAGGACGATATGCGCGGCGGCTACGGCAGCAACGAAATGCGCGGCGAGATGGAAAACGCCTTTCGCGACCGCCGCGGACGCAGGCACTACGACAACGGGCGCTTTGCACCGCGCGGCGAAATGGATGCGGAGATGGAAATGGAAAGCGGTTATTACGAGCCGCCCCGCATGGCGCGTGAGTTTGAAGGCCGTGAAGTCCTGGGCTTTCGCGGCGGCAACATGGTCGAGTTCCCGAAGGGCGACGAAATGCAGCACCGGCAGTCTGAGATGCAAATGGGCAAGGGCGGCATGAAAAGCAAGAAGCTGGACAAGCAGACTGTGGAAAAGTGGCTGCAGCAGATGCAGAACGCGGACGGCAGCAGGGGCGCGCACTGGACTATGGAGCAGGTGCATAAGCTCATGTCCCAGAAGGGCATCGAGCAGGATCCCGTCATGTTCTGGGCGGCGCTCAATATGATGTATTCCGACTATTGCGAGATCGCGCAGAAATACGGCCTGAACCACGACGGCTATTATATCGACCTCGCCGAAGCCTTTTTGGACGATGAGGACGTCAAGGGCGACAAGCTGTCAAAATACTATTTTGGCGTTGTCAAGGCACAGTAAAACCGCAAAATCGAACCCGGCAAAAGAGGGAGGCAAGCGCCTCCCTCTGTTTGTTTTTCTGTGCGCCTGAATTGGCTGAAATTTTGACAACAATTTTGACAACAAAATACTTGTATTTATTGCAGGATTTTTATGTTTTTTTGTTTTTTCGCATCGCGATTTTTGACCTCCGAAAACATGAAAAAAGCCTTGAAACTCAATGGTTTCAAGGCTTTGGTGGGAGCGGGTGGATTCGAACCACCGAAGTCATTGACAACAGATTTACAGTCTGTTATTTCCCCTGTGTTTTCAACACTTTTAACAAAATTGACAACAATTTTGACCACCTTGACACAAAATCACTTCGACATTTGTGCGAACGCTTTGTCAAGCGCTTCGATGGACTGTGCCCGTTTTTTGTTTCTCAAGTGCGTGTAAATATCCCGCGTTGTTGTGGGACTTGCGTGACCCAAAATCGCCTGCATGGTCAGCTCGTCAACTCCGGCCTCGAATCCCATTGTCGCCATTCCGTGACGCAGCTGATGTACTCCGATCGTCGGCTTACCGTTACCGTCCACAAGCCCTACTGCAGCACAGTATCGTTTCCACGCGCCTTCATATTCTCGTTCAGTCATGTAACCGCTGGCTTTCGGGTTTCGATTGCTCGGTTTGCTTGGAAAAAGGAGGTCTGAATTTTTTGCACCTTTCGGTTTCACCAGTAAGGGCGCTAATACCGCCATGATAGGCACATCCCGGACGCCCGCCTGCGTCTTTGGCGGCTTCACTACCGGGTTCGCGTGCACGGTATAGTCCAGCGCTTTCGTGACGGAAATATACCCGTCCTTTATGTCGCCCCAAGTGAGCGCAAGCGCCTCTGCCTTTCTCAGGCCGGTGCAGGCAACCAGCGCGGGAAACAATCCAAAAGGCTCTTTTACATTTTGCATGATGGTGTTGAAAACGCTTTCGTCCGGCGCCTCTCTCCTGTTTCGTTTCGCGCCTTTCGGCATCGCAACGCCAATCGCCGGGTTGTGCTGGATATACCCGCAAACCAGCGCATGATCCAGTATCATGCGGAACAGGCTGCGTCTTGTGCTTATGATCGTTGCGGAGTACCCCTGCGCCGCGCTGCGCTTCAAATCGTTTATGACATCCAGCGCAGTAATGTCTGCTACATCTTTGTCGCCGTGCGTGGAGACGATGTCTTCATAATGCGGCCTGTAGTTTAGCCAGGTCTTTGCGCCGATCTCCTCACGGTGCAAATTCTCCCAGCTTTCGGCAACACGCGAAAACAGGCGGCTGTCGTCCTTTTTGTTTTCAAACTCCCGCATTTTTCGCAGTACATCCGCTTTGGTTGCACCGTAAAAATATTTCCTTTTGCCGTTGATGCTGACGGTTTCGCACCACCGCCCGTCACTGCGCTTTAACATGCAACCACCGCCTTCCGCACAGCTCAGTTGTTGTCGATGTACTTATCGACGATTTTTGACTTGCGTCGGTTTTCCTCCTGCAAATAATCGACGGTTTCCCGCAGCCGGTCGACCTGTTTGAGCAGATACGCAATTTTCCGCTGCGCCTCGCCGCGGATCTCGTTCATCTCCGCCTGATAGGATGCATGGATATCGTCAAGCGCCTTTCGGTAATCTTCGTTATCGTTAAGGACGCGTTCCAACTCGCGGGAAGCCTGCAAAAGCTCATTGGAGCTGTCCGGCACATCCTCCAGAAACGCCATATAGCACGGGAACTGGTTAGACGACCCGATAACCACATCCTCAATGGCGCGTGCCGTTTCTCTGTAAATATCCTGTTCCACCTTCATCGCCATAATGCGCTCGACCGTTTTCAATGAAACGCCGGATTTCTCCGCAATTTCCTGATTGGTCAACCCGGCAACGTCTTTCATGTCGCGCATATACTCGCACCAGCGCAGCAGCGGCATGGCGGATGTTCTGGGCCCGTCACACTTAATACCCTTGAACTCGCATCCAAGGCAGCGGTTATACGGCTTGTCGGTCATGCTTGCAATTGCTTTTTTCAAAAACAGCCACCACCTGTCATTGTTTAAGGTTCTTCCCGCAATGCATGTCCGTTTTCCCGGACGAACTATGCGGGCGAAACCCCATAGAATACGCTGTAAATTCCGACTGTGTCATGGTAGGCTGTAAGTGGGTTAAGAAACCCGCTCAGCCTTTCGGGGCGGCGTGGGGGCGGTTTGTTTGGCGACAGGCGCTCCCACGCCATTTGTAAAAAGGAGAAATGCAAAATTGTATAATGATCTGAAGGAGCGCCGCCGCACGGTGAAGCGGATCGCAGCGCTCGGGGAACAGGATTTTGAAACGGTGTTGTTTTATCTTCTTGGCGACGACACAGAGCGCGATGCAGCCATGAAAATACTTGCAGACGCCTCCCGTCCGTATTATCGGACGCGCCGCCCGGTATGATGAACGCACTGACAAGGCGGGTCGAGAACGGAGACAAAACAAAATGGAAGAAGAAACACGGGAAGTGATAATTTCGAAGTTATACGAATTGGTCAACGCCGCCACGGAGGAGGCGTGCGCCGAAATTCTCTACACACTTGAAGAACTTGGATATTAACGGAAAGCCGCTCGGAAACGGGCGGCTTATTTTATTATTCAATCCAACGCTCTTCGTCAAAGAACTCTTCGTCATATGTTTCAACCGAAAAGAAGTCCTCTGCCTGCCTCATGCCTTCTTCGTCCGGCTCTTGGTATTGCTCGGCGATATTTTCGATTCCGTTTTTGGCGTGGTTATATCCTACGATATAAGCCGACACAAACTCGTCGTATGTGTAGCATCCCTTTTCCCAAAAGCGCTCGTTTATGTAACTTCGCAGCTCTTCGTAGCTCATTTCGTCGAGGCTATACCAAAAGTAATCCCTGAGTTCCTCGTCGAATGTATCCGACTCAAAATACGCTTGATTTTCTTTATAGGCGTTTTCGTATCCTACTTCTTTCCCGCGTTCATATGCCGCATCAATTTCATTCTGCCTCTCATACGCGCGTTCGTCCGCCTCTTGTTCGCACCCATAAGAAAAGATTATGAGCAACGCGATGACGGCGACAACCGGCAAAAACTCATGGAAAAAGTTTAAGACCTTTTTCACCATTGCCACCCCTTTATGGTTCACAATTCTTGCACGGCTTATACCCTTTTGCGACTGCACTGCTTCGTTCTGAAATATACTCTCTGTTTTTCTCCTCGGGCAAAGATACGCAACTGGACTTATGAAACACCATCGTCTTTTTGTTCGCTATGTATTCCCCATGCGCACTTTTTGCTTCGGTGCGAGGCGACGGTTGTGTTAATTGCGTGTAATCCTGGGAGCGCAACCCTTCCAACTGCGTTTGCGCTTCACTCAGCTCTCGTTGCAGTTTCTCAATCTCAGTTCGCTTTGCTTGCAGCTCCGCTTCGTGCGTTTGGGTCATGGTTGCGATTGTCAATCCGGCTACAACCAAAAGCGCCATAAGAAAAGCCAAAAGCGCATCCTTGCCGCGCCCCCTCACTTTCTCAACCTCTCTGTGATCACCGCAAGCAGATCCAACAGCTCCTGATCGCTGCCGTTCTGCGCGATTTCGTCAATCTTCTCCAACACGATTTCCTTTGCGCTTCGCTCGTCGCCCATTTTGGCGGCGGGCGTTTTTTCGTCTGTTTCGCCCTTGAGCCATTCAACGGAAACATCGTATTGTTCCGCGATTTGGTACAGATAGTTTCTATATGACGCATTTCGACCGGCTTGCCAATCAGAAACGATTTGCGGGTGATTTAATCCGATTTTTTCCGCAAACGCCTTTTTGGCGCCATGCATCAACTTTCCGTCCGGCTTTTTGGGAAGCAAAGACAGTATTCTATTGAGCGTTTCATCCATTTTGTTCACCCGCAAATTGTGCGCATCGCACAAAAATATACAAACACTTCATTTCCTATTGCAAGTGAAGTATTTATGAGTTATTATGTAACCGCACCCACGAATTGTAGACGCAGCAACCCCTATGTGCCACAACTTATTGCGTTTCGTGTGGCTGCAAAAACAAGCTCACATCGGTTCAACCCAAGGCTTACCCGCCTATGACGTTGAGGATTTTCCGGCTTTTACCAAAGGCGAAGATGGAATAGCCGTTTTTGCGGATGTTTTTAATCCGCACAAGCGTAATTCTCAAACGCGTCACCTCCTTTCACATCTTTCCTTCCGCGGCTCTATGGCTCTGTTAGGGGAAGTGAAAGAAAGCAGGGGAAAGCGACCCGCCCAACCATGAATCGGTGTGAACGCACTGGCATAAAACGGTGTTAACTTGTGTCTCGCAAACTCATATTAGCACCGTTTTATGTGCAGTGTCAATATAAAAACTCATTTTTATGAGGTTTCAAAGGAGGCGAAACACCACGAATCTGAGGGATTTGCGCAAATCCCGTCGCATGCAGCAAAGCGAGATTGCGCGGGCGCTGAACGTCAGCCAGTCCGCCGTAAGCTGCTGGGAAGCGGGAAAAACAGGCGTGTGCCGAAAGCATAGAACGCGCCTGTGTGAGCTGTTCGGCTGCACGGAGGAAGAGCTTTCCGCCGCGCTGGTCGAAACGAGAAAGGAGCGTGCCTGACTTGGCAAGGGAAAAGGAGCATTACCGCGCCGTTCTGGAAGACATCATCAGCTTTGCAGGCGGCAAGCGCGTGCTCAGCGTCAAAGCCGTGTCGAACTACACGGGCAAAACGGAATGGTGGTGCAAAAAGCATCTGCCGTTCAAGGACAACTGCATTTCCGCCGTTGTTCTGGCGCGGGCGCTGGCATGAGGAGGTGCGGCATGGACAAGGCAAAACGCCGCCGTCTGGCTGTTTCCGCCGTGGAGCAGATCATCGTCGGCCTCTTTCTTGTCGGCGGCTATGTCATGCTTGCCGTCGTCGGCGAGCTGCTCTGCAGGCTGTTCGGGGTGGGCGCATGAGTGATAAGTCCCCCTGCTTTGGCTGCGAGCACGCAGGCTGCGGCAATCACGCAAACTGCGAGGCCTACATGGCGTATTACGCAAGACGTCGCGCAGAGAGCGCCGAACGCATCGCCAAAGGCGAAACCTGGGCATATCTGCGCGACACCAGCAACAAAATTATGAAAAGGAGGAATTTGGATTAACCCGAAACAGTATTGCATCGACGCGGGCATCAGCACAAAAGACTTTGTCGTGCGGGCGAAAAGCCTCAAGCCGAAGTACAGCAAATCCATCCATAGCTTTTGCTCGAACCCCGATTACGGCTGTGTCCTTGCGCCGGAGCTCGAAGCCCTGTTCGCGCAGACACCGGCGCCGCAGGAGAAACCGCGAAAAAAGGCAAACCGCCGCAAGCCGGATCAGTACACCTTCCGACTGACGCCGGAGGACACGGAAAAATTCAACGAGGCGCGCGCCTACTATCGGCACGATATGCAGTCTGCGGCAGAATTTGCCGTAGCGCTGTATATAGAAAAAGCCGCCCTTGAAGCTGGCACTTCAAAGACGGCAAAAGTGAATAACACCACCGAGAGCATAACAGAAAGCGAGGCCGATGTCAATGTATAACGACCGAAACCTTGAGCATCCCGTCATTACACAGATCGAGCGAAACGGCTACCCCGACGCATACCCGGATGAGCCGAACCCCGATTGTGCATGGTGCGGTATGCATTTTCGGGACGGCGACAACACTTTCACGTTCTGCGGCGAGGAAGTTTGCGAGCCCTGTTTCAAACAGTGGCTCAAAGACCAGCTGATCACCGACATCGCAGACGCCATGCATATCCCGCACGAAACTTATTACTCGAACAAATGAAAGGATGATTGTTTTATGGGTAGACCTCGCGTTTCTGACAAGCAGATGAATGCCATTATCACCATGCGCGGCAGCGGCATGCACCCCAATGAGATTTCCGACATTCTTGAAATCTCCGACAGCTGCGTCCGGCGCGTGCTCGACGTTTTTGCGCTTTTGAAAAGCCAACAGCTCGGTAAAGCGTATGAGCGATATAGCGAGAAATATTATCACATTATCGAATTTGCCGCTGCGCGCCTTGGGGTCGACACCCCGAAAAAGGTGACACCGCCCTGTGCGTGTGTCGAAGAAAAAGAGGCGCAGAATGCCACCCCGCTCGACATGACGAACACATACCTGATCGCCCTGTTGTCCGAAGTCAAGGCTTTGCGCAGCTCTGTAGATGCCTTGCTGCGCAGCCTTGACTGAACATGCATAACGGCATCGACTGGTACACGAAAGTCACATTCTGCTTTGACTATTATTTCCCGGAGGGCGAAGCAAACTGTCGGCATTGTGACTTTTGCACCTATTCGGAAACATACAACACCTACAAGTGCCGACTGACCAACGAGTATATCGAAAAGAACCGGCTCAACAACCGCGGGCGCGCATGCCCCGCCATCTTTGATGCCGAAACACCATTCTAGGAGGAAAAAGCATGTCACTCATCGTAAAAGGAAGCTCCGGCCCGAAGATCGCGCCGCCGGACGCAGGTAACTACGCCGCCGTGTGCGTGCAGCTGGTGGATGTCGGCCTGCAGCACATCAGCTTTGAAGGCACCGAGCGCGACGTCAATCAGGTCGCGATCGTGTGGGAGCTCGCCGGGGAAACCGTCACCCTTGGCGAAGACACAGTCCCCCGCACCGTCAGCAAGACATACACCATGTCTCTGCACGAGCGCAGCGGCCTGCGCAAAGACCTCAAGAGCTGGCGCGGCAGAGAGTTCACGGATGACGAGCTGCGCGCCTTTGACCTGCGCAACATTCTCGGCGCCCCCTGCATGATCCAGATCGTGCACAAGACCACCGCCAACGGCACTTACGCCAACATCGCCGGTATCTCTTCCATGCCGAAGGGTATGCCGAAGCCGCAGGCGCTTACGCCGCTTCTGGCCTTTGACGCCGACACCGCGGAGGAAGCAGACCTTGAAAAGCTGCCCACGTGGCTCGCGGACAAGGTCAAGGCAAGCCCCACGTGGCTCGGCAGAGCAAGCGCAAAGCTCGCGCAGGACATCGAGGACGACGAAGACGGCGAACTGCCCTTCTAAAGGCGGTGCGCCATGCCGAACAGAATAATCAAGGAGAGCGTGTGCACCTCGGAAAGTATCGACCAGCTTTCTTGGTTTGAGGAAGTTCTGTTTTATCGGATGATTGTAAACTGCGACGATTACGGAAGATTTGACGGGAGACCGGCGGTCATAAAAAGCCGCCTGTTTCCCCTAAAGGATAACATTACTGCTAAAAGCATTGATGCAGCCATAAATAAGCTGGTGAGTGCAGAGTTGGTAGTCCTGTATGTGTTTGAGGGCAAGCCGTACCTGCATCTGCCATCTTGGGATAAGCATCAGCAGATCCGCGCAAAGCGCAGTAAATATCCTGCACCTGCAGACGCTATTACATCATTTGATAGCACTTGCAATCAAATGCTATCAAATGTCCCCGTAATCCAATCCGAATCCGAATCCGAATCCAAATCCAAATCCAAATCCGAAACATCACGCGCAAGCGCGTTTGATGCGTGGTGGAAGATTTATCCGAAAAAAGTTGGAAAAGAAGCTGCAAGAAAAGCTTTCGCTAAAGTCAAAGTCCCTGTGGAGACGCTCATATCTGCCGTTGAAAGCCAGAAGAGCAGCGAACAGTGGTGCAAGAACAATGGTCAATTCATTCCAAACCCGACCACATGGCTCAATCAAGGCCGCTGGAGCGACGAGCTTCACATGAAAGAGGGCTCAAGCTTTCAATCGAACAAAGTTGACGCAAATGCGGCTGACGAACAAGCACGGATGGAGGCCATGCTTGCCAATCTTGCGAGGTGAATTATGGGCAAAATGTCACGCGAGAAGGGTAAGCGCGGCGAGCGCGAATTTGCAAAGCTCTGCCGCGATATGGGCTATGACACCCACCGCACGGCGCAGTTTCGCGGCAATACGGGCGCAGCGGGCGATGTTGAGGGCTTGCCCGGCATTCACGTCGAAGTCAAGCGCACGGAAGCGCTCAAAGTATGGGACTATATGACGCAATCCATCCACGACGCCGCCGAAAGCGGAAAAGGTGAAATTCCCGTCGTGGCTTGGCGAAGGAATGACCACGCATGGCTCATGATCCTGCGCGCAGAAGATTTTTTCACGATTTATCGTGCATGGGAAGCTGAAAGGAGCTTGAAAAATGGAAACGATTAAATCTTTCAAAGGCTTTGATAAAGACCTCAAATGCCGTGATTTCCAGTACGAAATCGGCGGCGAATATGAAGAAAGCGGAAAGATCGCCGCTTGCAACAAAGGCTTTCACGCCTGCGAGCGCCCGTTGGACGTGTTTGTCTATTACCCGCCGGCAACAAGCCGCTATTGCGAGGTTGAACAGGGCGGCAAACTTGACCGCGACGGCGACGACAGCAAAGTCGCGTCCAGCAAAATCAAGATTGGAGCTGAGATCGGAATACCCGGTCTTGTCAAGGCGCAGGTCGAATATGTCAAAGAACATACCACGACGGAGCATACAGACCCCGCGCGGGCGACTGCGGGTCGCAGCGGCGCGGCGACTGCGGGTTGCAGCGGCGCGGCGACTGCGGGTGACAGCGGCGCGGCGACTGCGGGTTACAGAGGCGCGGCGACTGCGGGTGACGGCGGCGCGGCGACCTCTCGGGGTTCGGTGTCCGTTGGTGAAAACGGCGTTGGACTTGTCCGTGGAAACGGCGTAAAGGCGCGCGGCGGGATGGGCGCTGTTCTCGTGATCGCGGTTGAAAACGAGAACGATTACGGCATTGCAGAGTGGAAGGCTTTTGTCGTGGACGGCGAAACCGTCAAAGCGGACACATGGTACACGCTGCAAAACGGCGAACTTGTGGAGATTGCGGAGATTGCGGAATGACCGGCGTTTCCACATACGAAGAAGACGCGTCCGTATGCCTGAACAACTGTGAATGGCCGATGTTCAACGAATGCCCGGATTTCTGCTCGCGGCACGATCATGACACGAAGCGCGGGAAAGCGTTTGAGCGGAAACGCAAGGCCGTTCGTTTGCTGCTCAAAGGCAAAAGCGAGTCGCTCACGGCAAGCATCACGAACACGGACATTGCAACCATACGCCGCTGGGCAAACGAAATAAACAAGCTTATGGAGGAATCATGAAACGAATTATCACATTCGTCCTTGTAATTTCCGCACTGCTTTGCACTTGCGGATTTGTCAAAGCAGAGGAAGGCAACAAGCCTCTGCGCACAAACCGACAGAACGAGCTTCACGACATTGCCAATCGAGCCCGTGCGCTCGGTCTGCCCGAGAGTAACCCGATTATTCAGGAGGCAAAGCGGCTTTGGCATCAAGAGGAAGAGGACCTGCGAATCATCGCCAACGTGATCCTGCATGAGGCGCCGCACTGCAGCGATCGGCATCAGCAGCTGGTGGCGCAGGTGATATTGAACCGTGTGGCATCGCCTCTGGCGTATTTCCCGGACACGGTGAAGGACGTCGTGAATGCGCCGGGGCAGTACGATCCCGCGTACACGCGCAATCTGCCGGAGCGGGGAGATCAGAACCCGGAGGTGCAAAGGGCGTTTCGGAACGCGCTGGATGCCATAAACGGCGAAGTGGACTGCCCGGACAACGTGGTGTATCAGAGCGAGTTTGACTACCTCGGAAGCGGGAACTATGAGATCCACGAGGCGAGGACGGACTGGTTTTGGAGCCTGACGTATTTTAATTATGAGTGAGATGTGCGATGGCAGAATATACGAAAGAGGACTTGCGGGCGCTACAGGCCGAGCCACTCGAAGATAAAATACAAAGGACACTCGGAAAAATCGGCGAGTGGTATAGCTATTGGGACGGGAACGTATACGTTTCTTTCTCTGGTGGAAAAGACAGTACCGTATTGGCTGACATTTGCGCCCGCTGGTGTAAGGTGATCGGAAAGACGCTCTATCTCGTGTTTGTGAATACCGGCCTTGAATACCCCGAAATACAAAAGCACGTTAAGTTTTTCGCGGAATGGCTTAGAGAGAAATACGGGGTCGACGTACAACTTGACATTTTGCGACCCGAGATGCCTTTCCCGGAAGTTCTAAAAAACTACGGATATCCGATAATTAGCAAACACGTAGCCAACAAGATCAGATTGGCGAGAGCCAACATACAGGATGGGACGTACTCCTTGCGGCTCCGGCAGCTTGGCGTAAAAAAAGATGAATACGGCGGGCTTCGCGACGTCGGGAAATATGATTATGATAAAACGGCAGAAAACAGCAAGTTTGTAACGCCAAAATATAGAGCGTTGCTACCGATGGACATTCTTATCTCGGAAGAGTGTTGCGGCGTAATGAAAAAAGACCCGCTAAAAAATACGAAAAGGAAACGGGCAGACGCCCCATTATAGCGACGCTTGCGGAAGAAAGCACAACAAGGGAGGCCGCGTGGCTTAAAAACGGTTGTAACGCCTTTAGTGCAAAAAGAAAGACGAGCCAACCCATGAGCTTTTGGACGGAGCAAGACGTACTCCAATATATCAAGACGCGAAATATACCGATTGCGAGCGTATACGGCGAGATCGAATACGCTATAGAGCCAGAGCAAATGCGCTGGGGCGAACTCAACCCGGAGTTAGCCGTATTTGAGACAAAAGAACAACAGCGGCTTACTACTACAGGCTGTTCCCGTACTGGCTGTATATTCTGCGGGTTCGGCTGTCACTTGGAAAAAGAGCCGTCGCGCTTCCAAAGGCTAAAGGAAACCCACCCGCGCCAGTATGCTTACTGTATCGGCGGCGGCGAGTATGACGAGAGCGGAGTGTGGAAGCCAAACAAAGAGGGGCTTGGCATGGGACACGTTTTCGACGAGCTGAACAAGATATACGGAGACGGGTTTATTAAGTATTAGAAGAAAAGCGGTATTAAGGAACAACAATATGTTCAAACGAAGCTGTGAAGACAAGAGCACGCTGTATGTGTGTTTGTTCGGCAGGCGGTATATTTTCCGCGATAAGAAGTATGTCGGCTGGTATAGGCCGTAGGAGGTGCGTATGGCTGAGTATGTTGATCGTGAATGGCTGCGCAAGTGGGCGAAAGAAGTTTGCGGCGGGTGGGACGATCAGGCAGAAGTTGAGGGGAGTGTTGTACTGAAAATGCCGGAGCAAGCCCCCACAGTCGATGCCGTTGAGGTCGTGCGGTGTAAGGACTGCGAAAACCGGCGAAAATCAGCAGACCTTACCGACAGCGTGCTGTGTGCGTGGCATGGATTTAGTATGCCGAAAGATGGTTTTTGCAGCTACGGAGAACGGAGTGGTGACAATGCGTGAAGTTAGTTTGAAACCAAGGGATGAACGCCAACCACTTCCGCAGTGTAAACTCGAAAATATTTTGCGGAGGATATACCCGGAAGAAACCGTTAAAGAAATTCTTTTGCGATTCGGTTTTGAAGAAAGGGGTGAAGCGGAAAATGGGTAGAGTTCCTATTGATGACATGAAACTATGCATCCAAGAATGGTTTGCACAGGAAACCGACCTTGTTGGTCTGACAAGTCTTTATGTCGAAGTTAGAATGGAGATCGACAAGCTATTGCAGTACATGACAAACAGCATCGGGAAAAGCATGGCAGAAAACGGCCTGTTTGATAAGTGGGAGGGTTGACAATGCGTGAACACATGGGCTTATTCCGTGGCAAGCGGACAGATAACGGCGAGTGGGTAAAGGGGTTTTATGCCCATTTCGTAAACCTCTATAAAGGGAGGGAGACATAACGAATATATAGGCTTTTTGCCGAGAGCGATTGCGGCGAATTTTATCCCGATTGGTACGAAGTTGACCCCGACACCATAGGCGAATATACGGGACTGACGGACAAGGACGACAAACCAATATTTGAGGGGGATATACTGCGGTATGGTCTGCGTTGCGATTATGAATGCTATCTTGAAAGCCTTGAATGCCCCGATGCTTATGATGGCGAAGTATACGATGCAGACATTGAAACAGATGTTATAGAGTGGTGTATTGGC
>JAZSQB010000006.1:0-5409 GCA_045537695.1 Clostridia bacterium
AGCTCGAGCACCAGACTGCCGTCCTCTGCAATTATGCCTTCGTATGTGGAAGCAGCGTGGTTATAGGTATAACCCATGCCGATGATGGTGTTAAGCGGATATGCCGTTACCGACTGCAGTGTTTCGCCCTGCAAGGTTTCTTGGCGGCTTGTGTCCTCCGTATAACCGTCATCATTTGCATTTTGCAGATAATGTTTTACGGTATACTGTGTGTGCTGACTCGGGATAAAGTAGCCCAAAAGCTCTACATCGCGTGCCGGCATTGTAAATTCTGTTACGAGGTTAGCGTCAATCGCCGCACCTCTGTACCAACCGTAGAAGCTGTCATAGCCTGTCGGCATTGCACCGCTTGGGACTGTAGTGTCAACAATTACGGTTGCACCGTAGCGGATGTTTGCCTGTGTAAGTGTTGTCGGGTCTACTGTGCCGGTAGCAGGAACAGTACCTTCGTACTTATAGGTTACGTTGTATTCGATTCTGTCGTAGTAGAAGCGAATCACGGTGTCGCCGTTGCGGTCTACATTTGCCGTGATTGCCACAATCGCGCCTGTTGTATCCAGTGTTTGGTCACTCGGAAGATTGTTGTTGGTTTCAACCATACTGAATTCGCGACCTTCAAGTGTACGCGCATAAGCGGTTACCTCTGTGTCGGTTGTACCGGTTAAGACTTCGGTAAGCGCATCGTCACGGGTATAATTATCATCATCGATGTTCTGAATCCAATGCTCTACCTTATACTGTGTATCGGTTTTTGCGGTAAATTCACCTGCGAGATAAATATCTCTGTCTACGATGATGGTATCGTTGGAAACATCCGTATAGGTTAAGTCGGAGGTGTAGTACCATCCTAAGAAGTTATAGCCTGCTTCATTCATTGCATTGTCAATGGTGTAGCTTTCGCCGTACTTCTTTGTTACGGGTGCCGGTGCGGTTACGCCGCTCGGCACATCGCCGTCCAGTTCATAAACAACCTTATATTTGTTTCTTGTGTAGTAGAGCTTGAGTACGGTGGAGCCGTCACCTTCAACGGTGTCGGAAATTACAGTACCCGTAACGGAATTGTCGAATGTAAATCCTGCGAAGGTCAATGGGGTTGCCGTTACGGTTGTATCCGTTTCGCCGAATTTGTTTTCGGTTTCCTTAAGCTCAAATTCTCCGTCTGTAAAGGTTTCGGTGTAATGCTCAATCTTATACACTGTGTCATCACCCGGCATAAAGTAACCGACTAAGGTTACATTGTTTGCCGGCATGGTAAACTGCTTTGCACTGTCAGGATCGCTCGGATCTACCGGTGTAATCGTAACGTTTTCCTGAAGCGGTGTCCAGCCAACGAAGTGGTAGCCCGATGCGCTTGCCGGCGCTGCTACCGTAACAGTTGCGCCGTAGGCTTTGGTTTCCTGCGATGGCAGCGCGGATGGTGCGGATGCGCCTGTCGGTACAACACCTGAATATACATATGTTACTGTATAGTCGTTTACTGTGAAGCTGCCGTTGATTACGTCGTCAGCAGGCGGCATGGTGAATGTACCCGTGCGGTCCCAACCTAAGAAGTTATGACCTTCCTTGGTCGGTTCATCCGAAATCACGCTGACCTCGGAGCCCGGGAAGCGATAGAAGGACTTGTATTCTGTTGTGCCGTCTAGCTTGTAGGTTAAGGTCTTTGCCTGAACGGTCGGAGAATTCTTCGTTGCAACCGCTTTGTTTTCGCTGTCAACTACTGCGGCATCGCCGTCATTTGTCGGGATTATGCCGCCGTTTAATGCATCATGGTGCAAATCGATTTCATCATAATCCGGTGTTAAATTGCTGATGGTGATGATTAATTTCATTCCGTAGAAATCAGCGCCGTCCACGGTACGCGGTGTGGTCGAAACATAGTTTTTGTCAAAATCAAAGCCGCGAACGGTTACGGTGTTGCCGTTAATGGTTGCCTGAACCTCACTGGGCGCCGCTTCTGGTGTAGCGTCCCAGCCTGTTGCTATCTTTTCTACAACCTGCAGCGTGATGTTTGCCTTTTTTGCAGCTTCGTCTGCACCCGGAATGGTGAAATACGGGGAAATTGTATCAATCACGCCTGCACTTGGACCCATGATAATATCCGAGTTTGCTGTCTGGTTGAAAATATCCAAAAAGATTTCTTCCAGGTTTTTATCGTCGGACGGAGTCATATAATATCCGTTTGTGATGCTGCCCTCGCCCGGGGTGATTGTGCCGCTTGCGTAGCTTGCGTTCGGATAGTTGTTGGAAATATAATGCATGAATGCATTGGAGTTATTGCCAAGTATGTCGCTGTCTGCATCATTTGCACCGCCGATGGAGAAAATTTTCACGCCGGCGTTCTTGAGTGCGAGTGCTTCGTTGATGGCAGAGCCTGCAACAGATGCGCTGTAGCCGCTGCCATGCGTTGGTGAGCCGTCCGTAAATACGATGATGGCTTCACTTCTGCCGACAATCTCGCTTGCAGTTCTGGCTCCTAAAACATCTTCTGCCAGCTGAATACCGTAGTCAACCGCAGTTGCACCGCCGGCAACTAAGTTATTCAAAGCGGTGGTCAGCTCGGCTTCGCCGGCAGCATCCACTACTGTCAGGTTCTTTACAACCTGCGTATAGTTATAGCCGTTTGATTGTCGGTTATCGCCGACAACCGCTTGTGTATGATCCGTGACACCGGTGGTGCCATTGTAATAGCTTGCGGTCGCAAATTTAACAATGGAAATGCGGTGCTTTTTCGACGGATCGGTGATAGTTGCGTTCTTTGCCGCAACATCCGAGATAAAGGCGCCTGCGCCTTCTTTTAAAACTTCCATGTGCGACGGGTACTCCACCTTATAGAACTGCTTTTCCTCGTAAGCCTGTGTTCTGCCGGAGGTGGATAATCCGGTTGCCAGCTTCGGATAATAATTATTTACGCCGTCCGTATAATATTGGTGGCCTATGCCAACACCAAATGCACCGGAGTCATCATAGCCAACATATGTAACCTCAACATATTCATCGGAAGCGTTTTTAATGTAATACGAATCGGAGGTATCACTAAAGCCGTAACGTGTGACAAGGAAGGATGATATGTCTGCACCTAAAACGGCTTCCTTGACGCCTGCACTTGTCGCATCATCATCCATACTGCCGGACATGTCCAAAACGAGGACGATATCCGCCGGCACGGAGTCTTGCGTGGTTGTTACGGTGCCTGTAGTATAGGCCTCCATGATGATATCCACGGTGCCGTTATCATTTGTCTGTGCGGTTTTGTTAAAGACAATACCATCATTTACAACAGGTTCTGCCGCTGAAACTGAAACAGTTATAGGAAGCAATGTTATAAGCATTGCAAATGTCAGAATTGTTGCCAGTATCCTTTTTGTTTTCATAAAATCATTCCTTTCAAGACATGTTCTTCGTTATTATTTTCTAAAGCAGTCAGGGTTTTATATATTGTATTCAGATACAACTTAAACTATTTGTTTTGTATCAGTTTTCAGTTTATCATTACCACAAACTCCAACAATGTCTTTTTTGTCCTGCTTTAGCATATAGGTGCAAGTACCGCACATTTTATCCTCTCCGTCAGCAAAGGGACAATCTTCGGTTATTGCATCCACCCATTTTCTGCCGTTGGGGGTATATCTGGGATTATCGATAAAATCAGGATATTTCCCCAAGTGCTTCTTTGATAGCTCATCATATTCAAAAGTTATCTCCAAAACATCATCGTCAATATGATAGGTTTTGATAATGCTATCTTTCATTGCACCACCTCTTTTCATTATTTCTTATTATAACCATATTGTAACTATATTGTAACATAAAAATTTCCAGAAAATAAGGTCAATTTGAGGGGGTAAAATCTACAATTTTTGGCTGTTTTCTTGTCGATTTTAGATTTAAGTAAAGACTCAAAATTCCCAATAGTCCAGTATTTATGCGGTTTTAAAATACAAAAATCCCGTTCGCCAGCGAACGGGATAAAGTTATTTTTCCAAGTAATCTTGAAGCTCTTTTTTATTGCTGATATTCAGCTTATCGTATATATCACGGATATAGTTTCTTACCCGGCTTTCGGATATATTGAGGTGTTCTGCGATTTCTTTTGCACGCCAATCACGGTTATAAAGAAGTGCAATCGTGATTTCTATTGGCTCTAAAGTATGAGAGAGGTTGTTTTCTTCCGGCTGATGCAGTCTGTACCAACCATCATTAAACTCTTTGACAACCTTCATAATTCTCTTATAGTCATCTGGGTAGTCGTGCTTTAAGCATCGGTTGATCAAGCCCTGCAACAGATTGTGGTGTATGCCAAACAGTTTAATCAGTCCGTCCTGCTTTGCAGTTTCCCACGCTATCATAAAATATTTTTTTGCGAGTTCTGTTTTTTTGACCGACATACAGCTTGCAGCGGCAATAATCAAAACATAGATAGATGCTATGGGATAGAAGTTGTTTGCTACGGCAAGCGCTGTGTCGCAAATTCCTATTGCTTTCTCATAATTTTTCTCAATATAGGCTATATAAGCCAATATGTAGCAGCCGTAAATCCTTATGCCCTGCGGCAGAAAATGCAGATATTCTTCCAAAGGAGGTGTTTCAGGAACAGGCACATCCAAAAGATATTTACCTATATATGCTGTAAGTATACCTATTGCGTGAAGCTCTTTCGGTGCATTTTCGTTTTGCAGTCCTTTTTCAAGGTCTTTTGTAACAAGGTCGGAGTAGAATGTTACAAGGTTAATATGTCCTCTGAATATGTTTGCAAAAGTACACATTACATTTGCAGAATAGCGTAGAGATTCATCCTCACTGTCAATATATTGCTCGGCAATTTGAGCCGATTTTTCCGCATAACCTGTATAATAGTAATATTCCGAGAGCGCAATATTACGATCATCAGGGTCGGGAATACTGTCGATAAATTCCTTTGCCTTACCGAGCTCAAAAGGACAACGCAGAAGCGGAAGATGATAACGCTTAATTGCAGGTACAGCTTCGTTTGCTTTAAGCGGCTGGGTAAAGTTTTTCGGTATATGCCAAAAGCGGTCAAAGTACGCTCCGGGAATTCTGCCTTGCTTCGCCCACTTCTGTATTGCGCGGACAGTAACGCCCAAACGCACTGCCGCTTGCTGTGCAGTTTCAAATCCCATATTCACACCTCGCTTTCCGTAATAGCTATTATTATAACATTATAGCATAATTTAGTGAACAATTCAATATAAAGCAAGCATTTTCAGCACTTTGCTTTTTCTTTTTCAAAAAATTAAACATTATTCTTGCACCGTTTAAAAACATTTATAATTTCCTTTTTCTTTTTCGCGGCATAGTCATAGGCAACTGCGGTTCCGCTTTTGGGTTGGTAGTCAAATAAATCACGTCTGCTGTTTCTTCGCCTTGGGGGAAGATAGTTTTCATCGTAAT
>JAZSQB010000003.1:0-3983 GCA_045537695.1 Clostridia bacterium
AATCGTTTCCAACGCCGTCGCCCAGGCAAAGCGCTTCAGATTTGAAAAAAACAAGCCTTTATTAAAGAAGGATGTCTTTAAACTCATATCCCATACCTCCTAACTCATAAATAAATACTTCCTCCAGTGTCAGCGGCAAAATATCGACAATCACCGGCTCGTATGCCGCAACCTTTTCCCGAAGCGACTCTAAACTGCCGCGCGCAATCACCAGATGCACACTGCCGATGGTGCTTGTGTGCATCGGCTTGAGCTCTTCCAAAAGCGCTGCCGGCATATCGCCTTTAAATGCCAGCTGCAGCTTATGTACATCACTTTTGATATCGTCTAACTCTTTTTCAATCACAATTTTGCCCTGATGCAAAATACCGACATGGTCGCACACGCTTTCCAACTCGCGCAGGTTGTGCGAAGAAATCAGCACCGTTGTCTGATTGTCCGCCACATCCTGCAAAATCAGGTTCCACACGCGGCGGCGCATTACCGGGTCGAGACCGTCGACCGGCTCGTCTAATACCATCAGCTGCGGCATCGTGCAAATACCGAGCCAGAACGCCACCTGCTTTTGCATGCCCTTCGAAAGGCGCATCACACGCTTGTTTTCGTCGATGCCGAACACCTCTTGGAGCTTTGCATATCTTTCCATATTAAATCGCGGATAAATGCTTTTGTACAGCTTCATCATATCCTTGATGGTGTAGGTTTTATAAAAGAAAACATCATCGGGAATGTAGACCACATTTTGCTTGCAGGTGATGTTTTCATATAAAGCTTCGCCGCCGACGGTCACCGTGCCCGCATCCTGGCGCAATACGCCGACAATATGCTTAATCAGCGTTGTCTTACCGGCGCCGTTCGGACCGACAAGCCCATAGACACAGCCGCGCGGCACATGCATACAAAGTCCGTCCAAAGCGGTAAAATCGCCAAAGGTTTTCACCAAATTCTCTACGTGAATCATTTACCGTTCCTCCTTTTGATAGTATTGCGCCACAAGGGCATCCACTTCCGCTTTCTCTACGCCCCCAAAGGACAATTCCGAAAGCAGCGCACCCATCTGCAGCAGTATTTCTTCCTTACGTCGCTCGCTGATTGCATGGCTGCGCGGTGCAACAAAGCTGCCTTTCGCACGCATAGAATGGATAAACCCTTCCTGCTCCAGCTCGCGGTATGCGCGCTGTATGGTGTTGGGGTTTATGCCCAGCACCCCCGCCAGCTCACGCACCGAAGGCAGTCCTTCGCCCTCCTGTAGCGCACCGGTCACAATCAGCGTTTTGATATTTTCTTTAATCTGTTCATAGACCGGACGGTGGTCGTTATAATCCAGTGTAAACATCAGCTGCCTCCTTTCTGTTTAACTGTACTATTTGTCTTAGTACAGTTAGTATAGCATAGATGTGTAGTCTTGTCAAGATGAAAATAAAAATCCTCCCCCTTAAGAAGTGCTTCATAAGGAAGAGGTCGAATGTTTCTTAAATAATATATAGAAATTAAAACTTGATACCTTCTGTATAGGAAACCGGCACGGCGAACAGCACGCCGCTCTCCGGACCGTTTAAATTACCGCAAACCTGATTTGCCACTTGGGAAATCACGCTGATTTTCTCATCCTGCACCACCATAAAAATGGTCTTTCCGTTTTCGTGCCCCGGTGTTAAAAGCAACCGAAGCGATGCGGCAAAGGAGCTTTCCTGCGGAAGCGCGTGTGCCATACCCTTACTGTCCAGCACCGTTGCCCCGCGAATACCTGCCTCCGAAAGTCCGAGCAAAAAATCATCCAAAAGTTCCGTTTTACTCAGTACAAAAATCGCAAGCTGCATTCGATGTCCTCCTTTGAGTTGTTGTCTGCTTGTATTATATCTTGTTTCAAAAAAAAATACAACAAAATTTGAATTTGTTCACAAATCGTTTTCAATTTGGACATTTCCTTGCTATTTTGCACTTAGAATACGTTTCTTGCGCCCCGCAAAACGGATATTTCAATATTTTATGACAAGTTCGACAAAGGGGGTTGACTTTCCTATGGTATGCGTTTATAATGGCGGTGAAAACGGCAGACCACCACTAAAACTGCTGTTTCGGGGGTGTTAGATATGGCACAGTTTAAATGGGTATTTCGATACATGAAGGGCTGCCGATGGCCAACTACGTAAACTCGGTCGCTGCATTTTTTGCGATCTGCTCAATCAACCTGATTGCCGAGTTTTTATCGCTGTTTATCATTCCGATTTTCATGTTTACCACAGATGTCAAGCTGTCTTTGGTTGCATGGTCGGTATCGTGCCGGTGGCGGCATTTATGTGGACAAACAACCGCATTTACCGCAAAAAGCAGCGCATCCTGATTTTAGACGAGGCAACCTCGGCAATGGATACCAAGACAGAGCTTTTGGTACAAAAAGGTCTTGCCGAGCTTTTGAAAAACAGAACCTCGTTTATCATTGCACACCGCATATCGACAATCAAAAACTGCGACCGCATCTTGTATGTTGCGGACCGCAACATCGCCGAATCCGGCAGCCACGACCAGCTCATTGCCGCAAGAGGTTTGTATTATGAACTGTATACATCGCAGTTGGATTAAAAAGCGCATAAAAAAGCAGGTATCGATTGATGAACCGAACCAATTTGTGCAGACAGCACAAAAAAGCACGCTACCTGCTTTTTATTTATCTATACAAATGCAAACTTTCAAGCGCATAGCGGTGCTCTGTATCCGGCGCGATAAAATCCAGCACAATGATCTGCTTGCCGTTTTCATCTTCACCGAAGCGAAAGTGCATTTCCAGCATACTTTCACCGTCCTGCACCTTTTCAATGCCTATAGCCTTCCCTTGCTCAGTAACGCGTGCATGTTTCACAACCGTAATATCCGCAGCGCCGATAAAATCGTTAATCTCCACCGCAAACATTTCCTCATCCTCTGCCGAAAGCGTTACCGTGCCGATTGCATCGCCGTCCGGTCCGGCATGGATATATATATGCCATGTGCCCATATACTCCTGCACACCGTCCAAAGATGCATTCCGCACTGCACAACCGCTCAAACAGAGCAAAAGCACCAAAAATACTGCTACACATTTTTTCATATCATGCCCGCCTTTCTGTTGGTTTTCAATTTTATTTTATCTGCTTTTTGTCCCGTTGTCAATTCTGTTTCTGCTTATCTTGACATTCCTTTTTTCCATGGTAGACTATTTAAACATGTTTATTTATAAGGTGTATTTTATGGGAAAGTTTTTCGGCACAAAAGAATTTTATAAAAACACGATGCACGTTGCCATCCCGATTGTCGTACAAAATCTGATTGCCGCCTTTGTCACGATGATTGATAACATCATGGTCGGCAGACTCGGCACGCAGAGCTATTCCTACCGCGGCTTAACCGCCGTTGCCGCCATGAACATTACATCTACCATTTCCAACCTGTTCGGCATTTTTTCCACGCCATGGGCAGCGTGGTAGCAATTATCATCGCTCAGCTATTGGGTGCAGGCAAAAAAAGAGTAAGCCATCGACACCAACACCAAGCTCATCACCCTAGCCGTTGTAGCATCTACAAGCATCGCCGTTGTTATGGCGCTGTGCTCCGGACTGTTTCCAAAAGCATACAATACCGAGCCTGCTGTACGCACGTTGGCAATGTATTTTATTTTGATGAATGCGCTCATTTTGCCAGTGCAAACCTTTTACCATGCCGGCTATTTCAGCATCCGTGCCGACGGCAAAACGGCAGCCTCCACCTTACACCGGAGGGCGATGATGCATAGGTGTACGAATTGCTGTAATTTGTATCGCATAAAAAATAATGGCAGACACTTTTTGTGTCTGCCATCATTTTATCATTTTATCTGACAAGTTCGATCTCGTTTTGTGTTAGGCTTTTTTACTTTTCAAAAATGGTCCAGTCACGAACTTCGCGAAGTTCTGTCCAGTATTCGTAACCATTGGTCTTGCGGACATAATAGTGGCTGTTAAGTCGGA
>JAZSQB010000043.1:0-23436 GCA_045537695.1 Clostridia bacterium
TAATTGTCGCAAAAAATTTGTGCGCATTAAGACGCTTAAAGTGTCTTAATGTGCAAAAATTGTATTATAAATAAGATTTCGGGCGGGGTTTTGGATGGGGTTTCGGGGTGGGTTTGTGGTGGGGTTTCGGGACGGGTTGAAAAAAATTTGCAGACTACCCTGCATTTTTCTTTGAAAAAAGTTTTGTATTTGATTTTCATAACGTTATATTTGCAGCATGAAAACACCGCTATATACACCTTCCGAAATCGTAGAACGAAACCCCATCCTCCGGCGTATGAACTGGACGGCGCAAAGGATAGGGCAGTTACTTGTTATGCAGTTAGTTAGCGGCGTTAAGCGGCGTTACGCGCTTATCGATGAGAATAGCGTGTTACGCCTTTTCTATTCCCATTTTCCAAATTTGATGCAGACTACCCCCCTTGCATAGGTTTTTTATTGTGCCTACCTTCGCGCATACGGAAGGACAATTTTTTTATAGGCACAAATGGCAAAGGATAACAACAACATAGGGAAATTTTTATTAGCGGCAGCCATCGCTAGCGGCGCGGCGTATGCCGTGTATCTCATCCGTGGAGCGAAGGCAGCACAATCTCTGCGCTATCAATTAACGCGGGTGCAGCTTTACCAGTTCGCAAACGCGGGTAATTTAGTTTTCCGCGTGTGGATGAACTTTACAAACTTGGAGCCTACGCCGTTAACTGTTACGCAGATGTATTTGGATGTATTTCTGAATTTCGGCGGCTCATTACATCGTGTCGGCACTCTCAACACCAACAACGCGCCAATCACCATCCCAGCCAATTCTACCGTCGCACAGTCTTTTGATATTACCGTGCCGTGGGCGAACCTTGGCGTGGCTACTCTCAAAATCCTTTCCGGCTTCCTTACAGGCGGGCAAGCCAACTGGCCCACCGAGGCGGTTATCGACGGACAAATCAAGGCGTTGGGCTTTACAATCAAAGTTAATACCACCGTGCCCTTCTCGGTCGGTGCATTGTCTAATCAAAACCAAACCGCGCAATAATGGGAGTTTACGGCAACATACACGGAGCGTTTAGCGGACTTGGCAAGCCCTCAATCAAATTGGAGTTTGAGGACAACGAGGCTCTCGTTGCATTTTCTAAGAAGATGCAGGACGAGGAGCCCGCGCCCGTTCAATGGAACGAGGAGGAGGAGATGTTTACGCCGGTGGAAGGGGTGAAAGTTGTTGATAAAAAGAAAATTACAGAATATCTGACAAAAGACCCGGCGGCGTACATTCCGCCAGAGGAGTTCAATGAAAAATCATTCAAAAACGTTTTTACAGTACATAATGCAACGGGCAATCGTAGGACATATATAGTGGAGACACCACTTGCCCGACCTTATAGATGGATTGTGTTGAGGGATTACCAATTAGAAGACAAACTCAAAGGGAAAAACTCAAACGGACAAGACCGCACAAAATTCAAAGCGTTGATAAAGCCTACTTTGGAAAATCCACGTATGGCGATATTAGAAGACAATGGATTGGTATTTGTAAAACCGTTTATCAACTACAACGGGAAGCCTATTCTGTTTTGTGTTGTGTTGGTGTTCGATACTTATAATTACGTAAGTTCCTGCCATCCGAAACAGTTAAAAGACATAATAAAAAAGGCAAACAGCGGTAATGTTTTATATCCCTATGGTTGGGAAGAAAGCCGTGCGGTTCCCGGTCTCAACGGTACCGTCCGCACAAACAAACCCTTTGAAGTCGTTGAAATCTGTCTGCCTTATGCCGACAAAGATAATAGTAATATTTCAGACCGCCAAACATTTAGCGAAAAAAATTCGCTTGGCGCGCCTGGCGACACTTACATAATCACCGACACAAGGACGCGAGCCCGGAAGGACTTGGAAGATACGGCGGCATTCCGCAAATTCGACGTTAAAAAAGTGGAAGGCGGCGCGACATCAGCGGCGGGGCAATCCGACGGCGGCGTGGTCTTAATTCCAATTTTCGACCTAAACTTTGACACTAAGAATTTTCAGAACCGCGAGGACGAGTATAGCGAAACAAGCGTTAACCGCATAATTGATGCTGTGGCGGATGGCGAATTTAACTGGGCGGTCTTTGACCCGATAACAGTGTGGCGCAATCCTTCCGACGGTAAGATATACGTATTGAGCGGACACAGCCGCAGCGAAGCCTTCCGTCGTTTGACGATGCAGGGCGCACAGGCGCAGGGCAGGAAGTTTGACAAAATACCCGCAAAAATATTTGACGGCACGTTTGAACAGGCGCGGGAACTGGCGTTAAACTCCAACACCCTATCAACGAAGGAGACCGACATCGAGCGAGCCAACTATTACAGGGAACGACGCGCAAAACTGATGGAGCGCGGCGGCAAACAGTCGGAGATACGCAAGCAACTGTTAGAACTGGCAAGAAAAAACGAAGGCAAAAACGCCAACCGCATTATATATTTATCGTATTTGACACCGCGCGGCATCACCTACGACGCATTAAAGAACCTGCAAAACGCAGGAACACAGGATCGCGAGCGAATGACGGTGGCGGCGGAATGGATAGGACATTTGCGCTATCAATTCCCACAGCTTACAGAAATGCACGAAAACGAGCTGTACCGCTTTTTAATCACCAACGGACACTATGGCTCGGACGTTCGCAACTTTGCAGACTTCGCAAAGCGCGTACAGACAGCAATAGAAAAGAACACCGAATGGGGCAATTTTAACGCGGATAAGGCTTTAAATATGGAGCGCAACCTCGGCAAATCGGAGAATGAAAAACGATATGACGCGGAGCTTGCGCGGCTCAAAAAGGAATGGGTGGACGCAGACGACACCCTGACGCGCAAATTAGGCGAATTTAAGGCAAGGCAGCGCAAAGATAACAGCATCAGCGACGCGCAAATCGTCGCAGCTGCAAGACCTTACAAAGATGCTGCCCTTATCGCTAAGGCTAATTATTTAGCGTTTAGGGACAAGCGCGGGCAATACTTACAGGCTGACGAACGGCAGATGGCATTGTTTGGCAAGACCGCCAACAACGCCCTCTACAACAACCTTGAAATATTGGATTATCGCGGGATGCGCCCGACCTACAAGCCGCTGTCGAGCTACGACGCATTTTTTAAACCCGCCGCCAATAAAAATTCATTGAAGGGCTTCGGGCTTGCAGATACAAAAAAATTAATTGCGGACATTTGCCGCAATCATTATAAGGAGTGTGCGGCGATTGCGCGGCATTTGAAGGCGGAAACGAAGCTGCAAAGCGCATTTAATTTGTGGCACTGGTTACACCATAATATAAGATACGAATATGACAGAGAAGGACGCGAAGAAGTTAGAACGCCTGCAAGAGTGTGGGCGGATAGGCATCGCGGCGTTGACTGTGATTGCCTTAGCGTGTTTGCTTGGTGCGTGTTGAAGTGTATGGGGTACGACCCCGCCTTCGAACTCGCGGCATTTAGGAACAAGCCCGCGTACTCTCACATATACATCAACTTGGACGGCATAGTGATAGACCGCGTGTGGTTTATATTCAACAGCCGCCCGCCGTTCATCACGAAAACGGAATTATTTAAAGTTGGAATGTTAGACAATTTAGGACAATTATTTTAAAACGAAAAATTATGATACCTGTTTATGGACTTAGCGGCATAGATGGCGTGTACTCACAGCCAACGGCGACGGCCGCACAGGCTGGCGGCGCGGCGCGTGTCGTGTTGCTCCCCGGCAACAATCCCGACGAGCGCAAGGCGCAGGTGCTTATCTCATTGCGAAACAGCGACCGCGACGCATACCGGCTTGCATCGCTTTATATGCCTTACGTCATCGACGTAGACCCGACCGACGGCGGCTTTATATTCCCGTCGCAAGAACTGGCGGGCATTGCGGCGGCTGGCGAGGATGAGTTTGTGGCATATTGTAACAGCCCACATTGCACGGAGTACGGAAAACAAGCAATTTTAGGCAGCCTTTGGAGTAAGATTAAGAACGCAGCAAAGAACGTCGGCAAAGCGGTTGTTAACGCTGGCAAAGCGGCGGTTAATTCGGTTGCCAACGTCGCAAAGGCGACCGCAAACACCGTGAAGGCGACGGCGCAATTAGTAACCGGCAACGCGAAGGGCGCGGGCGAAACAATGAAAAAAGCAGGACAGCAGCTTGTATCTGCGGCCGTTGACCCCGTAAAAACAGTGGTAAAAGATACCGTAACGATGGTAAAAGACAGTTTCGATATACTCAAAGAGACTGTCAAGATTGCAGGTAAGGTCTTTAAAGTATTGTTTATCAAAATCAATCCTGTAACTGTTATGATACGTAACAGTTGGAGAGGTTTGATGGCTATCAACTTTTTAGGCATGGCAACCCGTCTCGCGGTTGGTCTTATGACGTGGGGCGAAGCAGAAAAGGCGGGCTACTCATACGACGTTTACAACAAGGCTGAAAAGGCAATCGAGAGGGCAAAAAAACTTTACAAAAAGATGGGCGGCAACGCCGACAAACTTGTAAAATCTATCAAGAACGGCGCAAAGAAAAAACCGCTATTCTCTAAGGACATACGCCCGGACAGCAAGCTCAACTTTGCAAACAGCAATACCGACGATGGCGAAACAACCCTCGGCGAGCTTGCAACAGTGGCAACGATGGTCGCGGCATGTGTTGGCATCCTTACAAGCGTTTGGGCATGGATTAAGGACATTGTGCAGACCGTAAAGCAAAACAAGGAAAACAAGGCGGCACAGCAGCAAGCAGAAGAGCAACGCAAATACAACGCGGAACACTACGAGACAGACGCAAACGGTAATGTTATTGTTGACCAGTACGGGCGACCAGTGCCAAAGGGGCAAATCGACGCTGACATCAAGGCGGCACAGGCAGCGGCACAGGCGGCACAGCAGCAACCGGCACAGGAAGGCAGCGACACAAAAAATATTATTAAATACGTTGCAATCGGCGCGGCGGTCGTAATTGGCGGCGCGGCGTTGATGGGCGGCGGCAAAGGCGGCAAACGCCGCAGCAGGAGGTAACATTATGTATCAGATTTTAGCAGACGAAGTGGCAGCGTTTAACGGTTTGGGCGCGGGCGCCGAGACCTTCACAAACGTAATGCAAGCGTTAACGCCTGTAATCAACACGGCAGGACAGATAGCACAAACCGCCATCAACGCGAAAAACAACCAAAACCCAAACCTGTACACGGGACAAAACACCTACACGCCGACAGTTTACCAGCCGACAGTTTACCAGCCGACGACGACCACACCGCCGGCGACGACCACTGGCGGTGAAAACAAGACCGATTGGACACCGTGGCTAATCGGCGGCGCAATCGCGGTCGCGGGTATTTACTTAATTACAAGAAAATAACGCTATGGGAGAATATTACAACACATGCAGCGGCTGGGATTCAGTAAGACAAGCTTTGCGAACCGCCATCAACGCAAAAAACAATCAAAACCCGGATTCGGCGACGGCAACCACTACGGCGGCAATTGTGCAACCAGTAGGACAAACAGCACAACGCGCGGCGACACCAGCAGCACAACAGGCGGCGACGCTTCCACCGGCGACGACACGGACACAATACACCAAACCCGCCAAAACTTGGAAGGATTACCTGTTATGGATTGCGCTTGGCGGCGCGGTTGCCTTCGGAGCATACAAGATGCTAACAGGAAAAAAGAAAAGGAGGTAATTATGGCGATTGTGTTAGTAGAAGTAAACAGGAAGCCACAGCAGGGCTGCAAGTGCGGCGCACAGAATACAACGCGCACGGCGAAGCCCGACGCGGCGAAGGTGCAGCCAGTCGCACAGATGGCGGCAACAATGCCGGCGGCAACACCGGATCCCGGCAAGGTAAAAGCGGCGGAGGAGTGGTCGTTGAGTTATTCAGCGTGGCTTGCGTTGCTTTCAGTTGTGGGCGGCATCATCATCATTTCACAGACAAAGAAGTAATAACAATAAATATATACAAATATGGCAAACGGATTTATCAAAAAAAACTGGCAGAAGGATGCAACCGCAAACCTTATCCAATCCGGCGCACGTATCGCGGGCGGTACGGTAACGGCGTGGGGCTTGCAAAAATTCTTTGGCCCTACTAAGTCTGACGGCACAGACAACAAGACAATGCACAACATCGGCGGCCCGCTCATGTTAGCCCTTGGCGTACTTGGCGACATGATGTTGGAGAGCCCGAACCTCCGCGCGGTGTGTCAAGGCATCACCACCTACGCTGGACTTCATAGCATCGCGGTAATTTCGCCCGCTCCAAACGGTCTCGCCCCTAAGCTCGGCTTGGCTGGTTTGGCAGGCCCCGAAGAGGACGCTGCCCTTATGTCCGGCATCGGCGCACTTGGCGCAACCACCGCAACCGACGAGAACTCCACCACGGCAAACCCGCCCGAACTCACAGCCTTTGCAGCCGGTCAGCGTCAAATCACCGACGGCGACGGCAAGACCTACAACAACGACTGGGCGTATCTTGCCGAGAACATCGACAACGCCGACCAAATCACCCGCACCGTCAACGGCCCGGCAGACGAAGCCGCCGCATTGATGGGCGTTGATACCCCACAAGAAGCAGCCCTTTTGATGGGTATGTTTTAATACAACAACACGAATTTATTAACCCTATAAAAGTATAAAGATATGGCACTTTTGACAAGAGCACAGGAGTTTTTGAGGCTCAAACTTAACCAGCTCTCCCCCGCAATGCAGGAGGACTTCAACAACGGCAACCTCAACTTCTCCGACAGCGTTTATTACAAACGTTACGAAATCACCGGCGCGGGCGGTCTCCTCGACCTCCTGTACAACGACGACGCAATCAAGGACGGCTTCACCAACATTTCAAAACAGAAAATCAAACAGGGTTGCGCAATCATGATTGACCGCATCACTGTTCGCGTTGGTTACGTCGTCGCATCCAACACCACCGCAAACGCGGCACAAATCAACTATTTGCCTGTTTCACAAATCGGCACGGTTGACCCCATCGTTTCAAACTGCGAGCTTGAAATCGACGTGGCACAGCTCAACATCTTCCAGGCCCCCATCAACTCCTTCAACCAGGAGTCCGTGGGCATCAACGGCGAAAAAGACGGCATCATCCTTACCGCTCCGAAGCTCATCACCGACGCGGAAGAGATGCAGTTCCGCCTCCACGTTCCGCAGGGCCTCACCATCGCGGGCACTACCAACCGCTACTTCATCGAGGTTGCGCTCCGTGGTGCTGAAATCCGCGTAAAAAAATAGCACGTTCACGAGGTCTTGGGAAACAAGAAACCCGCTCACCAATCCAGAGGGGACGCCAAACGGCGCGGAAGCGTAACTCGTAGCACGCCCCCTCACTAACTTAAAATATTTAAAAATGGCTAACACACTAATACAAAAATATTACTTCACAATACCGGCGACAACAGGCACAAAGTCTTATTCGTACAACTTCAAGAGCGACGAACTCTACCAGTATCTCGCCGGCATTGCGTGCCCGCTTGTTACGGCATTGCCGACAGCGGAAAGGATAGAAATTGAGCTCCGCGACGACTTCGCCAGCATCCTGTCCTTTTCTCCTGTCGTTAACTGGTGTAAAAATACCGCGTCGGTGGACTACGACCTCACAAACGTTTTCCGCCCTGTAATTAGCAAATCGGCGGGCAAAAACTATTACCTTAACGTGAAGGTAACAAACAGCGCGGCGGCTTTTACATTCGTGGCGTTGTTCCGACAGTCCAACGAACTGCCCGTCGTTAACATTTTCGGTCAGAACGTCGAAAACTACGACATGCAGTCCTTTACGGTGAAGGCGGCGGCGTTGGGTGTTAACTACAACATCAACCTGCCTTCTAATTTCAATGCAGTTGCCGGCATTAATTTTGTTGGCGGCGACACCGCGAATATTGGACAGATTGCGTTAGATGTTAATGACAACCTCAAAAACCTATTAGACCCCGTGCCGGTGTCTATCTTGAAGGTAACAGAGAACCAGGGCTACGACAAAACCTTCTTCCCGCTGTCCTTTATGTCGAAAAATAAGCAAGTCAACCTCCGCCTTACGCCGATGGCTACCATTGCGGCGTACACGCCGAGCGACTTTACCGTTACATTCTTATTAATTCGTTAATAATATGAACGTTTACGACTACATAAAGAATTACGCGAAGGCGCACGGAATAGAGAACTACAACCTCAAAAGCCGCTACATCACGAAGGCGGACACAGCAACGAGGATGCAGTTTTCTGGCGGTGTGGCATTTTTTTACCGTCTGTTTGCAGAAGGCGAAATTACCGACATTTCAAATGTAGGTAAAAAGTTTTTGGAGATAGACACACCGACCGACTACTGGGACTTGTCGCCAGTCGTGGAGATTGTGGATTTTGGCGCAATTCAGAAGGTTTGCACCGACTTTATATTTAGCGCGGATAACACGCTGGATTTTAAGCTCTACGAAGGTACGGCGGACGCTATGTTTAACAACATTACAAACCTTTGCGCACAATATATATATATGTCGCCTTTGGTGGTAGATAAGGCAATGGCAACAACAAGCAACGCCGCAAAATCAAACAGCGACAACGAGGAGCTGTTTGTAAAGGTTAGAGTAAATCAATGATATACAAACAATCACAACAAATCAACATGCTAACACGAGATTACATAACAAACCACATCCGACAAACCAAATACCCCTGTTGGGCGTTGTTCGTCGTGCAGAATTACAAGCGCATACCGCTATATTTCTACAACGGCGAGGACTTCGAGGAAGGCGACATGGCGGAAGGCAAGGCGGAAAAGGCAGTCGCCCGGCTCTCATCAATCCTGCGCGACTATCCGGCGGACGCTCATTTGAGCATCGACTTGAAGTCGTCGAAGGGTGCTAACGGCTCACAAGGCACAATCGGCCCGCTTGAATTTACCAACCGCGACAAAGACGACGCGCCTGCAATGCCGACCGCGCCGCAAGGTTTCGGCGGTTTTGGCTTCATCCAACCGCCCGCCGGCTGGGTGTCGGAAGAGACGTTGAACGGCAAGCTGGAAGCGTTAGCCGCCGCTAACGAAAAACGCATAAATGAAATTTTATTTAAGCACAAAGAGGATGCCTTCCGGGAGCAGTGCAGACGAGAACGCCGCGAACTGGAAGAAATGCGCAAGGAGCTACAAGACGAGCGTAAAAAATACGAATCTAACACAGGCGCGGCGGCTGAAACGTTGGTTTTTGCTGTTAAAAAGATTTTGGGCGAATTGTTCCCGCAGTTACCATTCGCGCAGACAACACCGGCAGCGACAACGCCGCCGCAATTGTCGGGCGCACCATCACAGGAAAGCCGACCGGCAGACGCGAAATATAACGCGGTGGAAGTTTTGGCAAACGCGCTCTACGCCGACCCGAACTTGACAGAAAAAGATATTAATGAAATTTCATTGGCAATAAGCCAGCGGGTGAAGGCAAAAGAGCCGCAGCCCGCGCCATCACAGACAGCGGAGAAGCAGCCGCCGGTGGTCAACTTTTACACCGGCGAGGAGGACGGTTACGAAAATGTTTGATTTTCTCCACAAAGGCGGCAACAATTCCGCCGCCATCGCAGCCGCGCCTGACGTGGAAACGCTGACACAGCAATTAACAAACGCCATAAAAGCGCAATTCATAAACGGCAACATCACCGCCGCAGAGCTGCAAAAACTAGTACAGCTTGCCAACGACGGCGCAAGATTGCGCAGCGCACTAAGATTTTTATAATAAAACACAAATCACAGAATATTAACCATAAAAAATTACGACTATGGCAACAAAAAAACCCGCAAAGCCTAAGTTGGTAAAAGCTCCGAAGATGCCGAAATCCACAGCATCGGTCGAGACTTGGAAGAACTACGAAAGGCGAGTAAAGGCAATCGACGCAGAAAACAGCAAGAGAATTGCCGAATACAAGAAGAAGGTGTCTGCTTACGAAGCAGAACAGCGCAAGAAAGAAAGCATCAAACGCATGGCAGAAAAAGCCAAGGCAAAACTGGCGGGTTTTTAGCCCGTAGTAGCAGCTTGTTGTGATTGTTGCGGTGGTATGGCATCACGCCCGCCGCCGCATATTCGCAACATAAAAACAGTACGATATGACAGAGAATAAGACAAATACAGGTTTGTTGATTGCGGGCGGCTTTTTATTGCTTGCTGGTGGGGTGTTGATATACTTTAAGAATAAAGCAAAAAAAGACGCACAACAGCAGGACACAATAAGCGAGGACATCGACGACTACGAAACACAACAAGCAATAAAACTCAAAGGTTTGCTTGGTGTGTCAAAGGGTGCGTTTGGCTGGACTACTAACGGCGAAGTAGGCACATACTTTAACGCGCAAACACACGTTAAAATCCTTAACGAGATGCTCGCGGTGGTTGACTGGTCAGACTTGCAAAAGAAATTCCGCGCACTTTGTAACGGTGAATATACGCTTATAAATGCGCTCAACTCTGCACTTACCGACAATGACTACAATAAAGCAATTGAGTACGCGGCGGCAAAAAAGGCGGTTACAAACCAAACCTACCGACCGGGCGGTGGAAAGACATTCCCGGCCAACACCATACTCGGCGCAATCGTTGGCGACGGTGTGAATATAATAGGCAATAAGACGTATAAGGTAATCAACGAAGTAACCAGCGCGGACGGCTACCACGACACCGAGGTAATTATTGACGTGCCGCAGGATATGGTTAACATAAAATAAAATGCATCATGGACAAGACAACGGCAACAAAATACGTTACAATCATTATCGACAACCTCGAAGGCGGTTATTATCACCCCGACATGAAGTCAAAATTAAAAGGCGGCGAGTTGATGATGGATAGCGGCGAGACGATGTACGGATTGGACAGGAAGGCGGGAGCCCCCGCCGTAACGGTCGGAGCTTCGCAGGAGGCATTTTGGCGCACGGTTGATGCCTATTACGGCAAGCATCACGCCGACACCGCATATTACGCGGACATGGCGGCAGGCAAGAAGGCAGACATCCCCGCCACCGTCGGGCAGACATTGAAGTCATACGCCGCCGACATTATCCTGCAACTGTTTAACAGCTACGCGCAAAAATACAAACTCGACGCGGCGGCGGCGCAAAAAATTTTTAGCGATCCCGCGTTGACACTGCAATTTTTTTATGCCTGTTACAACGGCCCGGTCGCCTTCGGCAAGTTTGTTGAAGTTATGAACGCGGCTTATAGCAAAGGCACACAGGATGCGCGGGCATTGTATCAACTGTTACAAGCTAAGCGGCGCACGATGGGCAGCGGCGAATATGGCAACAAGCTCTACCGGCAAGGCGCGGACAAGATAGACCAAATTATTAAAAAATATTTCGGTCTCGACTACGCCAACGGCGCGGCATCCAGCGGCAACGGCGCAAAATGGCTGTTAATTGCACTTGCAGCGGCGGGCGTTGTGTATTTTGTAACGAAAAAATAATACTATGGAGCTACTATTAGAAATCTTTGAAAAATTCGGGCTTCCAGTCGCTTTAATTGTGGTTTTAGTTTACTCCTTATGTTTCATCCTCAAACGCGAATTAAAGCAGAATGACGACGCAGCGCGAATGATAAGCGAAGTAAACGAGAAGCACATTAAATATATGCAGGACGAAAATAAGCAATTAACATCGATTATTGCCGACAACACCCGCGCATTTAATGAGCTTATCGAAGTATTAAAAGAACTCAAAAACACGCTAAAATAATGATAGGCAGCAAATATACAGAGATAGCCCGCGACGCATGGGCGACAGTTCCAGGACGCGGCATCCGTCAGACGGTAAACGCCGACGGCAACCCCGTAAAACTCACTTACATCAATAACGGCGAGGTCGTATTCGTTAAACACTTTGAGTATGACGCGAGCGGCAATATTACATTAATATTGTGCGACACTAACGACGATTAAGAAAATGGCAGGATACATATATAACCCACTATTGAAGGAAGGCTTTCAGAAAAAGCAGGACATCCCCACGCCGCCCGCACCTACCACCGTGGACGACGAACTCTCGCCCACGTCCACAAACCCTGTACAAAACAAGGTGATAACAAACAAAATCGACGAAATCACATCAGACAGCATCGATATTGATGTTAGCACCTTGGCGGAATTTGTGGCGGCGGTCGAGCGTAGCGCGGAGGTGTCTGTACGCATTCATTTAAGAGCGGACATATCGCTTGCCGAAAATCTCACCGTAAATTTAGATAACTGTCAAATTTACGGGCATGACAACCGCATTTACTTAGAAAACCACACCTTTTTTATACAGGGTGAATATTGCTATTTTTACCAAGTGCGCTTTAATGCGTCGAGCCTTGTTACAGCTCAAACAGCCAATCAAAGCGACTATTTTAACGCACGTATTAAAATAGTGTCAACAAAAGCCTCTACCCGCTTTTTCTTTGAGTATGTTATATTTATGAATTTTGTTTGCCATTCGTTTGACAAACAGCATACTATAATCGAAGTTGACACCACAAGCAGCGGCTCACCGTCGCTGCATACTTACTTCCTGTATTGTGAAGTAATGACAAACTACCTCGGAAGCGACCTCCCGCGCATAAATGATTGCGTTTGGAGCTTAGAAAATGTTGGTAACTCCCTGCATTGTATCACAGCGCACATTATAGACTACTGGGGCGTAGGGTTCGACGGTACGAACTACGACAGCACAAAGAATTTTAATTTTAGCGGCAACACCCTAAAAGGTTTTGCAAAGCTCGAATTTACCAGCGACGCAAGCATCAACTATGCCGCGTCGCCTTCGGGCTACACGTCGCTTACTCCAAATGCAGTTAATATTTACAATCCATCGAGCACAGAATTTAAAACGCTCTACGATTATGTCCACGGCAACCATTTTGCCACCGCCGCCCAAGGCGCAAAGGCAGACACCGCGCTGCAAACTATCAACGAAGGCACGGATGGCGATTACATCAAAACCACCGTAACGCCGAAAAACAACAACGCGCAGACCGTCTCCTCGTCGCTCACCATACAAGACATCACCACCGCCGACAACGACCATCGAGGCTTGTTGGAAGCGTTAAACACGCGGAATTACATCGACAAACAAATATACGACATTTCGCTCAATTTCTTTTTCTACGGCGTGCAGTGGGACGAAAACGACCCGAGCCCGGATTGCACACGTATAGGAAATATGAGCCTACACGCGGAGCTGCCCGTCCAAAATGCCATCGTTGGCGGTCTTTTGCAAGACGACCTGACATTTACACCCTTCACCGACCAGTCGGATTGGAGCGGCGAGACGGTGGACGGCAGCGCGGGGCAGTTGATGCTGCAAATACCCAAGCATTACTTCAAGTCGGAGATTAACGGCACAATACACAAAAAACTGATTTCGCAATACCCGCTTGCCGGCTTCATTGAAATTCCAATGATGTATGTATCTGCGGAGAAGGCGACGGTTGACCGCACCGACCCGACAACGCCGAAACTGTGCAGCGTCGTCAATTCGTCGCCGGAGTATCGCGGCGGACAAAACACAGCCGACTGGGATAACACCTACCGCTCGTTATTAGGCAAGCCCGCCGGCAATATTTCTTTAACAAATTTCCGCCAGTACGCACGCAATAGGGGCAACGGCACGGCGTGGAACTGCCACATATATCTCGCACAAAGGGTGTTATATTGGCTATTCGTTACCGAGTACGCGACGCTCAATTCGCAAAAAACCTTCAATGCGGCGAAGGATGCCAACGGCTACGCGCAAGGCGGATTAGGGCCGGGCGTGTCAGACTGGGATAGCGACACATGGCTATCATACAACAACCATAACCCGCTAATCCCGTGTGGGTATATGCTTGAATACGGCAACCAAAGCGCGGTTAAAAATTACAACGTCTTAGACGCTGACGGTAACATATTGCACACCTTCTCAGTAAACAGTTATCGCGGCATTCAATCACCGTTTGGCGATATTTGGAACTGGACGGACGGCATATTGATAAATGTACAATCAGACGCGGCGGGTGGCGTATCGACGTGTTACACCACCGACGACCCCGCGAAATTTTCGAGCACGGAATTTTCGCAATACACCGAACTGGGCAACACTCCACGCGCCGACAATTGGATAAAAACGATTTTCGACGGTGAGCAGGGCGATATTATTTGCAAGACACAGGGCGGCTCGTCAACGTCGTATTATTGCGACTGCTACTGGGGCACAAATCATCCCGCGTCGGGTGTGTCGCTCCGGGGCGTTCTCTTCGGGGGTAGTGCGCTTCTCGGCTCCCGCTGCGGCTTCCTGTTCGCGCGCTCGTCCGACGTGCCCGGCTACGTCTACCCGGCTTTCGGGTCGCGGCTCTGCGCCATCCCGCCCCCCTAATGGAGCGCGCTGCGCGACCGCGCGAGATATTCGCCGTAAGGCGAAAAATTTTTTGTAGAAAATACAAGGTTGGCTGTCCTTCCGGGGCGTTCACTTCGGGGGTAATGCGAATAACGGCTCCCACTGCGGCTTCCTGTACGCGAACTCGAACAACGTGCCCGGCAACGTCAACCCGAATATCGGGTCGCGGCTATGCTTGTACAAAAGAAACTCAAAAAAAGGACAGCAGCCTCGCCACTTGGCGAAAAATATAAAAACTGTTGAGTGTGTCGGTAGGCGGCAACGCCGACGGCTCACAACTTACAATGCAGAATGAAGCGTTACGGCAACTTATATGATAAAGTAATCAGCCTCGACAACCTGCAACTTGCAGACAGCAAGGCGCGGAAAGGCAAGGCACGACAGCGCGGCGTTAAGATATTCGACCGCGACCGGGAAGGCAACCTCCAACGGCTGCATGAGATTTTGAAGGCGGAAAAATTCGAGACTTCACAATATACCGTTTTTACAATCTACGAGCCAAAGGAGCGGCAAATTTACCGCCTTCCATATTTTCCCGACCGCATAGTCCACCATGCAATAATGAATGTATTGGAGCCGATATGGACGCGGATTTTTACATATAATACATATAGTTGCATCAAGGGGCGCGGGATTGCCGCGTGTGCCGCACAAGTAGAGCGGATAATAAAGGAGTTTGAGGGGCGGCAACTGTACTGCCTTAAAATCGACCTTAAAAAATATTATCCATCCATCGACAACGAAATTTTAAAGCAGATTGTACGGCGCAAGATTAAGGATGTTAGATTGTTAAAGTTAATTGATAACATAATAGACAGCGAGCGCGGATTGCCTATTGGCAACTATTTGAGCCAGTATTTAAGCAATCTTTACCTCGCTTACTTCATGCACTTTTGCAACGAAACTTTGAAAATCAAATGCACTGAATACGCCGACGACATAGTTTATTATGCAGACAATAAAAATGAACTACACCGCGTATTTAGTATAATAAAAGACTATTTACAAGACAAATTGCACCTATCAATCAAACCAAATTACCAAATTTTCCCGATAGCGGAAAACAGGCAAGACAAGCACGGGCGGGCGTTGGATTATGTAGGGTTTAAGTTTTACCGACATCAAAAACTTATCCGCAAATCCATTAAGCAAAATTTTTGCCGCGCCGTTGCCCGGCTCAAAAAGCAAAACGCCACACCCGAAACCATAAGGCGCAAGACCGCCTCGTGGTACGGCTGGGCGAAACATTCAAACAGTAATCATTTACTACAAAAATTATTCAACTATGATAAAGACATATTACAGCCAGCAGCCGCCGGAGTTTGAGCGCGGCAAACAGTGCGCAATAATCCGGCTTGACATCAACGAAGAGCCAGCCGTCGCCGCCACTGATGAAACGGAAGGCGGCCCGCAATGGTCGGCGTATGAGTTCAGACGCTACGAACCGATAACGCAAAATATTTTTATCGAGCATATCTTTACGCTCCTGTTTGGCAACGACTACGAAAACAAGTTGATTAACGAGTACAACGCCGCAAAAATGGGATTGTACCCCGACGGCGAGATGGAGCAAAAAATAACGCGATACCGCGCCTTCTTGCAGGAGCGGGCGGAGCGTAAGGCGGAGATTGAAAGAATTTGCAACGAAAACAGTATCAAATGAAATCATTTGCAGACCTTATCCAAGAAGGCACAGTCAAAGACGTTGCCGCAAGTTCTTACAGTTGCAAGCGTGTACCCATCGACGACATCGCGGGCAAAAACATTGTAATACTCAACATTGTTGAGAACATCAAGACGGAGAAGGGCGAAGGGCGCACGTTGGTACACTTCAAGAACGAGGAAACAGGCGAGGGCAAATTCTTTACAAACGCAAAGATATTAAAGGAGCAACTCTCCCAAATCCCCGTCAACTGTTACCCCATCACCGCCACGGTCGTAAAGTGGCGCGACGGTAACAAAACGCTGTATAAACTGGTGTAATTTGCTGATTAGTTATACTATTTGTTTGATAGGTGGTACAAATTGCCACCTATTTTTTTTGTTTATATGAAATTAGTTTGTATATTTGTGGCGTAATAAATCAGCAAATTTTCATAAAAATGATAACATATAAAAATATAACATTTGCATTTAAAGACCATCGGCAGCTAAAAAGACACTTATTATATATGTTCGCCCGGCGGATGGGTCTTAAATACGCGGCCCGCAGAAATTATACAATTAAAAGGATATGGAAAATTATTGGCTCTGAAATAGAAACGATATGGGACGCATATAATGGTTTCGAGTGGGCTCTCGAATATCATAAATAAGAAACTATTAATCAAACGCCCCGGCGGAAAACTCCGACCGGGGCGTTATCGTGTCAAAACAAATTGAAAGGAGCTATTAATTATATATCTAAATCAGTATTAAAAAAATCCTCCAAATATTTCTTTGCACTTTTTCTCTCAAATAATAGAGGGTTTTTAAAATCATCTAAATATTGCTGCGTCGTTTTGTAAAATATCCTATATATAAACAACTCGTAGCAATCAGCGAACATTTCTCGCGGGTGTGTTGTACACCACACATTAAGCGCACGAAGGGTAGCTCGTAGAAATGCTAAATTATTTTTATAATCATTTACACCTCTATTATATTGAAGCGGACATCCTAAGCAACCAAGGCGGCGCGAATAATCCACATTACCATCCTTATTGTAATAGCGCGGCGCGAGCCTAATGTTGCGCATTTGGATAAAGTTTTTAACATCATCAAGTGTCCAATTGAAGATTGGCGCAAAAACTTTTACTCTCTCTCTCTCTGAATAAGCGCGGCAAAACTCAAAGGTCGTGTATCTTTTAGCCCTTGCCGGGCTCTCGTCTGCCCGCACACCCCAAACCGCTGTATTTAAAATTTTATACTCTTTCAATTTCTGACAGCAGAAACGAAAGCGGAAGGACGGAAGTCCGTGTCGTTTTATTAACTCAAAAAAAGTTGTTTTTGGTTGCCGTATCTCTACGCAATTCTCGCGGCAGTGCGCAATCGTGCCGGGCGGGTCGATTGTGGTATTCTTGTATATTGCGCGGTAATTGATGCCGGACATTTTAGCAAGTTCTAAAATTACGTCGCTATCCTTTCCGCCGCTGTACGCAATCTCGACCGGCTCATTATAGATATCGGCTTGTTTTTCGGCAATTTTCAAAATACGAATTGCGTCGTTAATTTTTTTATCATCCATAATTTTATTAACTTTCAACACTTTCTATTGCTTTAAATATTCGATACGCCACCTGCGGCACAATCGCGTTGCCGTATGCCTTTATTGTTTCGCGTCTCCATTTTGGAAAGCTGATGCCGTCCAGTCCGGCGGGAAGCCCATCATCTCCTCGACAAATAGCGGGTTGAGTAGTCGGGAAGTCCCGCCAGTCTTTTCCACCCAGCGGTTCAAGTCGTCTCCGTAGCCGTTGCCGCTTCATCCATCGTTTGCCAGGCTCGCCGTTGGCGTAGGCAGCAACCCCGACACCGCTAAATCCTGCAGCATTAATTGCCGCTTCGTGCCGCTCTTGCGGTATGTCCGCCGCCTGTCCTTTATTATCTCGCCTTTGTGCTCTCCGTCCGCCGCATTCGGAGTGGGCAACAATCCACAGACGCTCGCGCCTGTGCGGGGCTCCAACGGCACAAGCCGGAATAATAACTGGCTGCACTTCGTACCCTGTATTTTCCAAATCGGCACACACCTGCTGAAAGACCATCCCGTCTGCAATATTAAGAAGTCCAGGAACGTTTTCCGCCACAATCCAACGCGGTGAAATTTCGTTAATTGCTCTAAGCATCGCCGGCCATAAAAAACGCTCGTCTCCTTCGCCGCGTCGGGCTCCGGCATAGGAAAAAGGCTGGCAGGGGAAGCCGCCTGTAATGATGTCGATTTTGCCATAATATTCGCTAAAATCGTGGTTAATAATGTTTTCTATCTGTGTAGCTTCGGGGAAGTGGTATTTCAAGACCTTGCGGCAAAATTCGTTGACTTCGCAGTTGAATACGTTTTGCCATCCACACCAAGCGGCGGCAAGGTCGAAGCCACCGATACCCAAAAACAAGCTGCCGTGTGTTAGCATATTCTTTTTTTTAAAATGGCTGCGGCGGCGTGGATGTACACCGGGCCAAGTTCGCAGCCATAAGTTAAACTTCAAAAAACTTTAAATATTGATGTTAAAATGTTTTGCAATCGCGGCGGCTGCCTTCATCATGTTGCCCTGCTTGATAGCGTCTACCGCTGCTCTCGCGTCTAATATTTTTTGTACACGGTCAATTTCAGCATCAACAAGACCCTCTAAGCGTTTGCTCTCGATAAGGTCGTTTGTTTTCCGCGTCTTAAAGTACACGCGCTGCGCCTGTCTCATTGCTACGACAAGGTCGTAAAATTCGCGTGGTTTCATCACTTAGCCTCCCAAAACACGATACAATCAAGCAGATAAAGACCTGCACAAATTGACAATACGAGCGCACAAGCGAAGATAAGCAGCGCAAATGCTATGTTATTATCTTTTTTCATTTTTCCAAAATTTTTATTAGTTTATCAATGTTGCTTGCTATTTGACGCAGGATTTTAATGGCATCCGCATTAATATTATTAGAGGATTGCGGCGGCGGTGTGTCGTCGCCGGGGGTGTCGTCAGTGGTGTTAGGTGTGTCGTCGTCTATCGACGTACACACGCCAATATCAACATTTTGCATTTGAAAATCTTTTCTTGCTGCATTGTCGATTACTGCACCTGTCATGTTTTTTATCAGTGTCAAATATTCGTCTTTGCTTAGGATTTTTGCATGTTGTGCGTAATAATCCATTTTGCAGCTCATTATTCTATCGTAATAGTCCTTTACGATGAATTTGTCCTCGTCGTCCTGTTTGGTAACGCCTCTTACTACATCGTACACCGCGCGAAAATTATCTGCAACAAGTTCTACTCTAAAATCTTGGTGCGGTGATGTAGAGATAATATTAGCGATATGTTTCAAGTTAGCAACCAATACGCCGAGCAAAAATGATTGTTTCATTATGTTATTTTACGTTGTCGGTGATTAATTTTAAAATTGCTGTTTTGTCATTTTCTACGCCGGCGGCGATGGCGGCGCGGGTGATGCAGTCGCGCCCGCCTTGATACAGGCGTTTGCCTGTTGTTTCCTCGAACTCCGCGAAGGCGGCGGCGAGTGCCGTTGTTGTGTCCGGGCTCTCGGTCGGTGGGGTAGGCGAGGCGGCTGTTGATTGCGGCGGCGCGTTGGTCGTCAGTGTGCTAATCTTCAAATATCCCCACAGTCCGACCACACCCGCAAACACGGCGGCAACGGCAATTTTTGTTAGCAATACGCGGCGGCGACGACGGCGGGCGAGGGTTTGTTCGCTCGTCTTAATTGCGCCCTGTTTTGCCACTATCCCACGGAGGCGGCTCTCGATTTGGTTAAGTTTAAAGATATTGCCGGCGGCGGCATACTTCGCCGCGTCGCGGTGTATCTGCATCAAGTTTTCCAAGGTCTGCGCCTTGTTGGTCGCTCCGATGGCGCGGCGGAGTAGCGTCTCAACCTTCCGCGCCACGCCTTCCACTTCCGGCGGGCAGCTGGTAGAGAATGGCGGCAAATTTACCTTTCCCGCGCCGATGAGCTCCCGTTCTGCATCCGTTGCAAATCCGTTGACGATCCGTTGTTCGTCCGTTGTCGTTCCGATTGTAGCCCGTTGTAGTGCCGTTTCTCTATCGTTGTCGCTCCGTTGCAACGCCGTTATAAATCCGTTGCAATACCGATTAATTGCCGTTATATTGTCGAACGTAACGAGCCTTTCCCTATCGTAAATAACAACAGTTTGCGAAGGGTCGCCGATGGGGTGGAGGCGGGGTACGTCTTCCCCGCTCTCCTTCCCTATCTCATAGACGTTGCCGTCGTCCGGGTCAATAGCGAGATGGATGTTGTTTTGCTCTGCTATGTACAGCAATGCTTTAAGTAATGCTTCCATGATATTGTGTTTTAATTGCATTCCTCAACGCGCACAATGTGCGCATACTCCAACGTTTCACGATGCACCCACTGCTCGTCGGACTTGTTAGCGGCGTAGTAGTCGCAATGTTCCAGCATCCAACTAATGCAGGGCATTAAATGTTCGTCCTCGAACATTATCCGACCGTCAACCATCACAACAAATTTTCTTTTGTCCATTTTATGTTCCTGTCGTTAATATAGTTAAACATTGTATTATCATATTAGCGTAATACATTAAATCTGTTGTTAACGTACCACTCAATAAACCTTTGATTACTACGCAATAACCTATTATTAAAATAATCGTGTTTATCGCTTTTATCACCAACGCCAAAGGCGTATTATTGCGGTTATTTCGTCCCATTTTAGCCATAATATTAAAGCAACTAATACAAAGGCAATCCACTTTAAAGCCGTACCCAAAAACCGCTCAAAAACCACCTTCACGGCGTAAACAACCAGCCGCCACAGTTCGCGAAGGATGTAGAACGCGGCGCGGAATATCCACGCGACAAGCAACGCGACTGCATCCGCCGCGATGGTTAAGACCGTCAACAGACCGACCAGCACGACAAACAAATTTTGTTGCCACGCCTTGCCTTCCACGTCGATACTATACAGGCAGCGTGTCAAGAACCACGCGCCAAACGCCACAGGGCGGGCGAAAAACAGCCTAAATTTAGGCGTTTCGCCTTCGGGGATATAGTTTATTATTTCACGCTCTTTCATCGTCTAATTGCTTTAATTTGTTAGTCTCTGTATCGTTAAATTTCATTGCGCCGCCAAAAATCTTCCTTCCTTCTATGTGGGTGTAAATTTCCGCGCCGCCTGTTAAATATATCTTTTCGCGCTCCTTCGGCACAAATCGCATCAAATCAGCCGCGCTGTATATTCCCGACGGCTTTATAAATTTTTGATAAGCCGCCTTGTTGTACTGTGCCTTGTTGATGTCGTCGGACAAATCGCCAGCCATACACAGGCGCGGCCCGCCTAAATTATGCACAAAGCCTGTGCGCACCTTTGCGCCGTTGGCGTATGTAATATTACACCTGCATAATTTATTTATGTTTAATAGTAGATTAAAAGATTATCCCAAAAGACCAGGGCCGCCAAATCTTACATTTTGCCCCGGTCGGTCGGGCTGTGAAAGGCTCACTCTTTTACGAGTGATATTTCGTAACTTGCACGATTACAGAAGTCATTGATAAAAATGCCGTTCTCGTTCTCGCAATAATACGGCATTTTGTCAAGGTTAGCAAATTCGCGCTGGTAATGCTCCATTCTCTCAGCTATTGCATCAAACTTATTGCAGGTCTGCAAGTCTGTTATAGCGCATTTTTGCAGCGGTTCGGCGACAAATTCCTGCGCATCCTCGTAGCTGTCAAAATACGCATCATACGAAACCCTCGCTCCTTCTACTCTTACTTTAACTTTCATTTTTCGGGGATTTTAGGGGGTGAATTTTCAATTTTAATTTGTCTGACGTTAAAATATACGGCAAAGGGAATAAGACGGTAAAAAACGGCAAATTTTAAAGTATTCCGGGCTTTATTTCTCAGGGCCTCAGTGTGCGCCCTACTCCCCTGCCGTATTTTGTCAGATAATTAATATTTCAACTGTACGTTACGTAAGTTTTACTTCTGTGATACGGTATGCCTTGAAGATGTCGAGGTTTTGCCGTATCAGTGTGCGCGCACGGTCAAATTTCTCTACGTCGTCATTTTCGGACATCCTTTTCTGGCTCTCGTTGCGCAGACCGAGAAGGAGCGTATAGTTGGAATATCCGCGCAATTCAAGGGATAGCGGCATGAGGTCAAATATTAACCTGGTGTCGTCAATGGGCACTTTCTTTGCAAATTCGGCGCGTAGCGTGTCCAGCCACAATCTCTCGGCGTTTCTCCTTAAATCCGCGTCAATCTCCGAGCGCGCATTGGCGAGGTTGGGGGGCGCGGCGTATTGGGGGGTACTCTCTCCTCCCTTCGCCGCTTTCTTCGTGCTGTTTGGATGTCTCTCAATGTAGGTGAGTGCTGCCACATACGGGTCGTACTTCCAGTGGTACTGTGCCTCGTTGAGCAGATAGAATTTCTTAAATTCAGAAGGTTTGAAAAAAATTTCTTTCTCTCTCAAAAACGCTTCGACTTCCTCGGGGGTATAAATAGTTTCAGAGAAAGAATTATTTTTTAAATATTCAGTATTAGATGAAATACTGTTTACAGTATTCTTGTTGCTGTTATTGTTTCCGTGTCTGTTTTCGTTACCGTTACCGTTACCGTTATCAGTACCGTTACCGTCTCCGTCTCCGTTATTGATGCTGTTATTAATAGAGGATTGTGTCGCCTGTGGAGTTTGTGCCACTTTTTCCACTTGTGGCGCTTGTGATTTTTCCGCGCGTTCGAGTTCTTCGAGGCGTTCCATTTTCTCGCGCTGGCGTTTGTTGTACTCCGACTGCCGCTCGAGTTTGCGGTCGTATTTCGCATTGTTGGCGATGATGCCGTTACGGATGTACACGAACGAAGCGCGCACAATGTCAGGCACTTGCGGCAATTCCCTGCCGGTGGCGTAAGCGGTGATTATGCTAAGTAGCTGCCCGCGTCTCTCGAAGTCGGGGAGCAGTTCCTCCGCCGCGACCAGGTCGTCGGTGTAGAGGACGAAGCCCTTCTTCTCTCTTGTGTTTTTCTTGTTCTGTTTTTTCATGTTCTTAACGTTTTTGCAAAAAAAAAACGGTTAATTCCGCTGCCAACGCCGTTAAGAATGCGCTATCCCACAAGGAGATACGGAAGTAACCGTCTAATTTCTTCGGTGTATTCTTAACGTTCTTGGCACTGCAAAGTTGCGGCAAAATATTAACATAACAAAAAAAAAAACGTTAAGAAATTGTTAAATCTTAATTGTCGCAAAAAATTTGTGCGCATTAAGACGCTTAAAGTGTCTTAATGTGCAAAAATTGTATTATAAATAAGATTTCGGGCGGGGTTTTGGATGGGGTTTCGGGGTGGGTTTGTGGTGGGGTTTCGGGACGGGTTGAA
>JAZSQB010000066.1:0-4985 GCA_045537695.1 Clostridia bacterium
GCCGAAGACCGCCAGGGCACGTTATATTATCAATGAGTTATCTCGTACCTTTTTTACCCTAGCACAAGCCCGGTGAAATGTCAAAATCTTTTTTTTTACATCATTCTATTGCCTGGGCTATAGTCCAGAGTAAACCTGAAAGGAAATAGAAGAACCATGAATGAAATCTATTTCGCAAACGACACAAAGAAATTGCTCTGCCCGGATACCTGGCGAGCGCTGCTTTTTGAAAGACACGACTCGAGCGACAATGCATTCGCATTGGTATTCCCTGACGAATTCTCCAGGGATGTCGAGGGAGTGTTTTTCTTCACCTCTTGCAGCCGTGTTGAAGAATTACCGCGCGCGGAAATTATTTCACGTAGCTGCGATTTGTGGGAATCCGTGCGATTAGCTCACGCAGCAGAACAATTGCAGATTGTGGAGCTTCGTGACCGCAGCGATTCCACACTTGCAGCGTGGGTGGAAGAGGTGAGCCAGGGGAGCAGTTTTCGTCCGGATCAGCGAAAGCGCAGCTGAAGCTGTTCGGGACGAAAATGCGAGGGGAACGGCAAGTTCCCCTTTGCGGCGAGGCTGCTTTTTGCTTTTTAGCTTCGCTGCAAGCCGTTCCACCGTGCAAGGGTGGCAAGATAAGCTCCGGTTTTTGGAGCGTTACCAAAAGCTGCAGCGCAGTTTTGGTATATCTTGTATCGCAGACCAAAACAGACAGAAAGGAAAAAATAATATGGCAAGTGTAGAAAAGTTTGCTGCATCAGCAGCAGTGAATCAGATACGACACATAGAGCGGACAATACAGCACCCGAGCGACCCGGCACATATCGACCGGACAAAACGGACACAAAATTATTACCTGTCGCCGGATAAAGGGATGACATCTTACGATTACTACAAGCACCGCAGAGCGGAGCTGCACTGTCTTAACCGCGGAGATGTTAAGCCTCTCGCCGGGTGGGTGATTACCGCTCCGGACAATCTGTCTCCGGACAATTACGAGAGTTTTTTTGCGAGCTGTTACGATTATCTGTGTGAGCAATTTGGCGAAGATAATTGTGTGTCAGCTGTTGTGCACATGGACGAGGCAACGCCGCATCTGCATTTTTTATTTATTCCGGTAGTCCATACCGACAAATTTCCCGGCGGAAAAATATCAGCAAAAGATTGCCTGACAAAGAGCGTGCTGCGTAACTTTCATCCGGGGTTGCAAAGACACCTTGACCGAAACGGAATTAAAGCGCAAGTCTACACCGGAGTCACAGCGCGCCAGGGTGGCAATAAGACGGTGCATCAGCTCAAGCAGCACACGTTTGAGCATCAGCAACAGTATGACAGGGGGTTATTCTAATGACACAATATCAGCTGCTCGATTACATGAAACTGCTCGAACCTTATCTTCCATCGTTCGCGCTCCTGGGAATTATAATCCTGATACTGTTTCTGTTTTTCACCCGGGAACACACCAAAAACAAAAAGCCCGGACAACTCCGGACAGCTACACGAGCGAAAGCTCACGGTATTATTTTCGGACGCAAAAAAGGAAAAGTTGTGTTTTCTCCGGTCGAATCTGAAGGGCATGTTTTCTGCGTAGCGCCATCAGGTGCCGGAAAGACAAGCGCCGTTTTAATTCCCACGCTGCGGAGTTGGAACAGCGGCGCGTTTATTATCGATATCTCCGGAGACATCAGTAAGAACGTTGACATTCCCGGAAAGCTCATATTTGCCCCAGGACGCGCCGACAGCGCCCCATACGATATATTTGCTGCCATAGACGCATTAAAATGCGAAAATGAGCGTCTAGAGGCGTTAGAAGGGCTTGCATTGCTTCTCATGCCAAATAACCCTCAAGCCGCAGACGCAGCACGCTTCTTCAACAACGAAGGACGTAAAATGCTCACTGCTGCTCTTATTGCTTTTTATCCGGAATTGGACTTTGTAGAGATATGCGAAAAGTTCGTTGCACGAGGTTGCAACGATTTGTTGCTCGACATTCAGGAAACCGGAAACAAAGCTGCACTTCGATATATCAGCAGCTTTCGAGGTCAGTCAACTTCTCAAAATACCCTCGGTTGCAAACAAGCAGCCGATGCAGCAATTTCCCTTTTTGCTACAAACGAAATTATTAAAGGCTCTATCCGGAGACCCAAGCCCGGAGAAATCGCCTTTTCTCCGGAAGCCCTGGAAACACATAGCTGCTTCGTTATAATCGAGGACACCAAATTAGAATTATACGGACAGCTCCTGGGCTTGTGCGTTTCCCAGGTTCTACAATACATTGCGCGCAGACCTTTAGAGAACACAAAAACAATTCTCCTGGCGCTTGACGAGTTTGCGGCATTTGGCTATTTAGACGGCATCTGCGGCACGTTGGAGCGCTGCCGCAAGCGACACACGCGCGTTATCGCCCTGGTGCAAGGCATCCCAAATGTCAGACGTATATATGACGAGCAAACCACTCAAGCAATGCTCGCAAATTTCCGTTTCAAGGTCTGTTTGGGTGCTGACGATGTAGACACGCAGCATATAATCGCTGAAATTGTTGGTTATGCCAATGCAAAAAAACTCAGTCGCACACGCGGAAAATCAAGTTCCACCACCGAAAGCGAATCACGCGAATACCTTGTAGAACCAAGTTCTCTCGGAAGAATGGGAAACAAATTGCTGCTCATCCATCCGGACGGACACACTTATTTAGACAAAAATTTTTATTTCAAAAAATAACTTTTTTGTCACAATAACACCGGGGTCACCGTTTATAGCGTTGTAGGGAAAGTTTACGCTAAAAAAGAGAGGCTTTAATGCCTCTCTTTTATTCGCTGAACCGCTTGTTCACAAAAAGCCGGGAAATTGTTCAGGCGTCAAGGGCTCGTTTTTTGATTTATCAAAAAATGCTCGCGCACCCTTGATGCATGTTCAATTCCTGGCTTAATTAACAAGGCGGTCAGCGGTTCAATATTCTATCGAAAAAGCTCCGGTTCTTTAACCTCTCCACTTCCGCAGCAGCAACAGCATTTTCTGTCGAAAGTCGTAAAATTTCCTTTTCCGCTGCTGCTCTTGCTTCTCTTTCCGCAACTAGCTGTTGCTCTCGGTCTTCCAAAAGTATCTGCGTAGCCTCTAATGCTGCCGCATGTCCTTGCAGCTCTGCAAGCTTCGCATTCGCAGCAGCCAGCGCTTTATGTGCCTCTGCAAGCTCTCTCAAAGTCGCAACATCTTCCACAACTTCTATCGGTCGCAAAGGATATTTTTTCTCCAGGAGTTCAATTGCAACTGCATCAAGTTTCAGTTTTTTCCCCTGGTTTGAAGTATGCCCTCGGAAGAGTTCCGGATGTCGGCGTATGTACTGTGCAACTGCATCGCGCTGCACGTTATGTTGTGATGCAAAATCCGCTAAATTCAAGGCTTTCCCTCCGTATTGTGACATGTTGGCAACATGTAATTACATTGTAACAATACCACTATTTCCACCATCTGTACACCGTTGATTTACTCAATCCGGTTTCTCTCATGCAAGAAGCTTTTTTTCCGCCCGGATTAGCTTGCTGCCATTCCTCTACAATTTTCTTTTCCTTGCTTGCCCCTTTAGGTCGTCCGTTAGTGTTTCTCCAGGAACCATCCGGATAATCATCATCACGCAACAATGTGATTCTTCTGATATGTGCTGCTTGAGTTCGTCCGTTCCTCTTGTTTCGTTCTATTCCGATTCCGCTTAACTTTTCGATGTCCTTAATAGGGAATGTGCAATACCGGTCATCAAAGCACTCTAAAGCAGATTCAACATCTTCTTTCGTGAATGGTTGTTCCGGGTTAATTTCATTCAGGCGTGGAATAAAAAATTCCGCATCTTCCCTGAGCCGTTCTTCCGGAACATCACACTTTGCTGCGTATATAGCCAAGCACATGATTGAAAAATATCGATGTCCAAAAGTTGCTCCGTTCTCAATTTTCTGTTTCCACCAATCATACAAAGCATATGGATTTTTTCCGTGTACCTTTCCGGAGATATCCCATTTTGTAACGGTTCTATCGCTATTTACAACAACTTTTTCATACCACTTCGGAAACTTCTTTTTCGCAGCAGCAAGCGTCATTTTACTTTCTTTGAAAAGCTTCGATTCATCAATTTTATTTGCCGAAACATAGCAATTTAGATATGCCAATGACACCGGATGAGAATTTAACCGAAAGGCTTTCGTTGTTGCGTAATGACTCCCGGTTTTTGTTCTCCCACCAATCACCCGAAAGCCCTGATTTATTCCCTGGTACTGACACTTTTTCTCGGCAGATGTGTACATATTCCACAATCTATGCGTCAGCTCATATTTCAACTCTTTCAACTGCAACTTGATGTTCGGAAACAACGGAATCGGTTCCTCGAAAACGTAATAGAGGTGTACACCATGTCCCGACAGCACAACATAATTTGCTAGTGGATAAACATCAAAGTCATCAACAAACATACCGTAAATCAGATTTTTTAATTCCTTGTCTGTCACACCATCAATGTCAAATATCATTGCATACATCTTCGAAGCATGCTCTTGAACATTCCGACGCCCAAAGTATGTCACACCGTTAAGAATTGCAAAATCAGCTTGCTGCAATTCCCTCAGAGTGTCTTCAAAAGTATCCTCAAACATTATCCGGAAATGTCCGGATGCATCACCGTTATTCAGCCAATAAGCAATCGGGTTTGCCTTAAACTCTCCAGGAGCCTCACCCTTAATCTGAAGCTCACCCTCCCCAAGTCTAAAGATATCCCGGTACACCTCCATGGGAGAAACCTCCACTCCCCCGAAGCTCTCTATCACCGCCTGCAGCATACACACACCCCCCGGCACGCCCCCCAGGGGGCCGAAGACCGCCAGGGCACGTTATATTATCAATGAGTTATCTCGTACCTTTTTTACCCTAGCACAAGCCCGGTGAAATGTCAAAATCTTTTTTTTTACATCATTCTATTGCCTGGGCTATAGTCCAGAGTAAACCTGAAA
>JAZSQB010000014.1:0-63020 GCA_045537695.1 Clostridia bacterium
TTACATTATTATTCTACCATAATGAAACGCAAAAAGCAACCTTTGCAATAAATTAGTCCGTTTGGTATATTTTATTGAAAGTTTTCATAAAAAGTCGAATATATCCTATCTAATTCTATAAGATAGGATATATTCGAAACGACATTTTTTATTTTATATAAACAAGGAGCGTTTCCCCTGCAGAAAGCACAAGCGGTGCATTCAAATATACACAATGCTCCCCGCGTACAAACAAAAGCTCCATATCGCCATAGTAAATGCGGGAAATTTGCGCGTCATCGCTGCAGTAAACCGTATCTATACGCAATGCTTCGCCAAATACACGCACCGTCTTTCCTTTACCGCCTTCCGTAACAACCAATGCATTTTTTGCAAAAAACACCGAAGAAGTTTTGCCAAGCCGCAAGATACGCTGCGGTGCATCATAACGCGCATCCGAAAGGGCATTGATAAGCGCCACATCTGCCGTATGCTTCAACGCACCGGCTTCACGGGCATACTGCGCTTTACAAACCAACGCCGCCAAATGCCGTCTATTCGCCTGCAAAAGCGCCTGTACATAGCGCATTTCCGCTGCTGCATCAAATACCATCGCATCGTCGTAGTATCGCACACCGTGCACACCGCCGTCTTCATCGCCGATGTAATTTAAGCTGTATATACTCTCCAGCGCGATTTCATTCTGCCCTGCATCCAGCACGGAAATGCCGAGCGTATGGCCAATGCCGACATAGCGCAGTTGTTCTAAACAGCAACGCTGCAGTTCGCTCTCCTGCGGATACGCCTCTAAATAAAACTGACCGTTAAAGAAATTGCGCTTTACAAACGCCCGCCCGTCCGACGCAAGCTTTCCGTATGCGTTTGCCTCCGCCGTTTCTTCTAAAACTGCCGCTATTTTTTCCATACACAAAAGTGTCAGAATATATGCCGTGCTATAGGCAAAGTCGTAGCTTTCCTCGGTTCGTGCACTGTGCAAAACCGCCTCACCGGGCGCTGCAAGCCCAAGTGCATCCACATCCGCCATTGTCTGCTTTGCCAATGCGTAATGTTCTGTTAGCAGTGCCGCATCACCGCTTAAATAATATAAGCGGTATAACCGCCAAATCAGTTCCATTTTCTGCAGTATATCCAAATCCTTTTCGTTCTGGAGCTGCCACAAAACCATCCCTTTTTCTCTGTCAAAATCAAAATACACATAGGACGGAAATAACGCATTTTCCTTTGACTTATACACAATTTCCTGACCGTAACGGTTTTTTACAAACAGCTTGGAAGAACAGTATTCTTTAAATTTAAACGCGCTCATTTGCACAGCAATTTCCACATTATCCATCGCAGCACGTACAAAAGCACTCCCCTGCAAGCTTTCCTTTAGCGCCGTACTGCAAACATCCGACACAACGCTCAATCGCGTTTTGTGTTCCAATACATAAGCACCAATTTCCAGACTGTCCCGATACTGCACTACATCCATATCCTGCATCAGCACAGATGTTTTTCCCTGCAGGCACACATTCGGCATATACCATGCATACACAAACGAAACTGTTTTGCTCTCCCCTGGCGCCAGCGCAAAATCCGACAAAACAGCTGCCGCATCGCGCTGTCCCTGCGTACCGTACACGCGCTCTTCCGTTTTCCCCGACCGCAACTGCATAGCCATCTCCGCTTTTGCATCCACACCGGACAAATAACGTACCGTGCGCACTTCACCTTCTGCCAGCAGACAATGCGAAATATAGTTTTCCTGCACCGAAAGCGCCGTCGCCGATGTCAGGCGCACACCGCCGTAGGTTGGTGTTTCTACAACGCTCTGCAAGGTTTCCACTTCCAAATCCTCTACCAAAGCCGCCAAGGTATAACTACGCTCTTTTTTAGATGTATTCTTAATTTTAAAAGAAAACAGTGCCGCCGGTATATGCGCATCCTTCCCAAAGCCAAACGGCGTTACCGCAGAGGCAGTCACTTTTGCAGAAAACCCCTTGTCGGTAAATTTATAATTTGCCCCCAAAAAGGTTTGCTTGAATTTCACTTCCTCGAAATCTCTGTCGAGGAAGTATACGCGACCTTTATCGTCACGCACCGCAAAACACATCGTCGACAGCGCATAATCGCGCGCGCCGTCTGCACCGCGCAATGCGTGTATATGCATTTTTTCATCCAACAACAGTGCACCGCTGCTGCCCAGTAAAAATCGGCTCATTGCTATCTCCTTCAGGCCACTCGACTTAATAATCAAAAATTTACACCTCTGCTTCGAACACTGACGCTGCTGATAATACCCATCGCCGCCAGGTTGGTCAGAAGCGACGTACCGCCGTAGCTGAAAAACGGCAGTGGAATACCGGTCACCGGCATCAGGCGAATACACATACCGACATTTTCAAGTGTATGGAAGCAAAACATTGCCGCAATGCCCACGCACAAAAAATAGCCAAATGTATTACGCGTGCGCTTTGCAACAGTTATACATTTAATAATAATTGCCGCTAAAACCGCAACCACCGCCGTGCAGCCAAAAAAGCCCCACTCTTCCCCGATGGTCGCAAAAATAAAGTCCGTATGCTTTGCCGGCAGGTAGGCAAGCTGATTTAAATTCCCTTTTAGATACCCCTGCCCGAACAGTTTGCCCGAGCCGATGGACGTTTCTGACTGAATGACATTGTAACCGCTGCCGACAGGGTCTTTATATGGGTCAAAAAACACCTCGATACGCGCAATCTGATGCGGCGCAAGAATGTGCTCTCTAAAAATCCATACGCAGGCAATGCCCACCACGGCAACCACCGACAGCACAACCATATATTTATAGCTAAAACCCGCGCTGTAGAGCATCGAGATGAAAATAAACACAAATACAAGCGCCGTACCAAAGTCCGGCTGCAAAAGCACCATTACAATTAAAACGCCGCCATGCAGACAAAGCATCGACAGTGTACCGATGTAATTTATGTCTTCTTTTACCCGTTGCAGATGCTTGGCAAATGTGATAATAAACCCTATTTTTACAAATTCCGCCGGCTGAAAGCTGATAAAACCAATATCAATCCAGCCCTTGGTGCCGGTTTCTTCCAAACCTGTACCAAAAAGCAGCGTGACGCCCAACAGCGCAACGCATCCGATGTATATAACCACCGCCGCTTCTCCGAGTATATCAAAATCCAGTTTGGTAAACAGCACAAACATCACAACACCAATCACCAGCGCACCCATTTGCACAATAAACATGCGGTTGGTGCCCATACTGCGCGTCGACGAATAAACAGCAATGATGCCCATAACCGAAGCAAGGACGGATATAATCAGGGCATTGTAATCCACATTGCCCAGCAATTTTGCCATAAAACTTTTCCTGTATGTCATCGTATAGCTCCCAAAATCTTATTCACTTACCATTATAATCAATTTCCCCTGTTTTGTAAATATCATTCTGAAAATATAAAAAGGGACGTTTGTAAACGTCCCCTACAAGCTTTACGTTTATTTGCTGCAAATGTATGCGGAAACACAAAAATGTGCCAGAACGGACAAACCATTTTCGCGTTCCGGTGCATTTTTACATTTCCTTTATGCCGCCAGCAAATCCGACATATTCATCCAAAAAGTCTTCCGCGGTCTTTGTCATATACACGCCGAGCTTGTCTTCCGTGTAGCTCATCGTAATATTCAGATTGCCGAAATATTCGTCAATAATCTGCACCTTGATAAATAGCTTGTGCGGCTCCGTCCACGCGGCAGACGCAGCACAGTCATAATAGTGCCCCTTAGTAAATACCGAGCCGACATCCTTAGAATACCCCTCCTGCGGAAATTTGGCAAATGCGTTTTCACCCATACCGAAGTAGATGGTTTTATCGCCCTGCGCATTGGTGTATTCCAGACGACTCTTTGCCCCATCAAATACCACGCGCATTTTCGTAATCCCCATCTCGTTTTCATTCATTACATAAGTAACGCCATTCACCTTTTCCTGCCAAGCACTCTCGGTTGCGCCCTTGGCGGTCATCAGCTTTAAGCCGGATGCCATCGCCTGCAGTTCCTTTTGCGCCTTTTCATCCTCTGCAAGCGGCGCATCGGCGATTTTATCAACAATCATTTTAAAGAAATTATCTATAATAATGTCTCGCGATTGCTCTTTGCCCTGATTATCAGCGTTGCAGACCATAATCAAATCCTTGCCCGGCACGCAAATAGCAAACTGACTACCCATACCATTAAAGAAGTAGGAATCCTGCCACGTGCGCCAGAACAGATAGCCATAACCCTGCGTATTGCACGCGTTGATGCCCAAAACATTGTTATCTATTTGCTTGCCCGTTGCCGCCGTTACATAGTCGGCATTTAAGAGCTGGTTGCCGTTCCACGCGCCCTTATTTAAGGTAAAGCGCGCAACTTTTGCCAAATCCATCGGCGTGCAAAGCACGGCGGAATCTCCCCAGGAGTGTCCGCCCGGACATTTCAGGCAGTGTGCCTCGTTGGAAACACCGATTTTATCAAAAAGCTTCTGCCGCAAGTAATCCATAAACGGCATACCGGTCAGGCGTTCCACCAATGCACAAATAACGAACGACCCCGGTGAATCGTACTGGAAAATTGTACCAGAAGGTCTGCTCTCGGTACGTTTGTTTTCAAAATAAAAACGCACACGGTCATCCGTTCTTGCCGAAAACCACGGTTCTTCCGTTTTCGCCGTACTCATCATCAGCATATGGCGAACCGTTTGGTTTCGCATATTTTCGTCCGTCTGCCCTTCCAACTCCTTTGGGAAGTGTTTGCTCATTTTATCATCGAGGTCCAAAAGCCCGTCCTGGATGGCAAAACCGACCGCAAGCGAAATAAAGCTTTTAGACACCGAATACATACGATGCTTAAAATCCTTATGAAACGGCGCCCAATAACCTTCAAAAAACACGTCATTCCCTTTTATTAAAATGACGTCGTGCATCGAAAGCTGCGCGTCCTCCAAAACCTGAATATACTCTTGTATCGCAGCAGAAGATATCCCTGCCTGCTCCGGAGTTATGTATTGCATACTTATCCCTCCATTCATTGCTCTATTGTATCACTTTGTGTTCTAATTTGCAATAACAATTTAAATAACTTTCGCTTACGCGTGCGCGCGCTATACTTATTTACATTATTAAAATTATTTACATTATTACGATGTTGTGGCTTGCTTGTGGTTTGCTTGTGGTTTGCTTGTGGCTTGCTTGTGGTTTGCTTGTGCGTTTTTGGAAAGAGCGGTGTAAAAACACACTGTTTGCAAGGGTTTGCGGTATGTTTTTTGTTTGTGGTTTTTTGTAATTTACGCAAAAATAAGGAACGACACAAGTCGTTCCCTACATTTCAATTAATCTTCAAATACGGCTTCAACTTTGACAGGCTCTGTCTTCTTTTTGCCGTTTTCCTTCTTTTCTTCAAGCTTTGCGTTGATTTTATCTACAATACCCGGCACCATATCCAAAATACGGTCTACCGGTGTACTCGTTGCGCCAATCGGCAGCATCTTAATCTGTCCCTGACCGACAACGATAAACCCAACCGGCGAAATCGAAACACCGCCGCCTGCGCCGCCGCCGAACATTACTTCCGCCTCATTTTTCTTGCCAAAATCGCTGCCGCCGGCTGCAAAGCCGAAGGAAACGCGGGAAATCGGAATAATCACACTGCCGTCGGGACTTTCTACCGGTGTGCCCACGATGGTGTTTACGTCCACCATTTCCTTAATATTCCCCATTGCCGTTGACATCAAACCTTCAATCGGATGACTCATACCAAAACACCGCCTTCTTTTGTTTTTGAAATATTTTTGCTTTTCTTTACAAGTTTTTTAATTAAAATCAGCACGCTTATAATATGCACCACTCGAAGCCGAAATATCCCGTCCAAGTAAAAATCTATACATGTCTTATGAAACTGCGGCTGCACATATACATCCATATCCTTTTTCTTTACATGCAGATGATTGTATATCACGCCGGTGATACCGTAGACCAGACCATACGCCGCGCCGGATGCCATACCCGTTTGCGCCGCATCTGCAAACCCTACATCTAAATGTAGCACAAATTTCGGCAAAACGCAACGGTTCTTAAAATATTTTAAAATTTTTACTACATCCGCTTTGATGGCTGTATAGATAGCGTCTATGCGCCGGAGTTTGTCCATAAAGCTTTCGTAGGACCCGTCTGCAGCTTTTTCTTTGCTTTTTTCTGTCTTTTTTCGCTTTGTTAAATTACTTTGATACAGCTTAATACCGTTTAAACGCAAGATAAGTTGCTGCCGATTTGCATTTTTGCTGTAGGCATACATAATACGTAGCCGCATCGGAAAGCAAAACAGCAAAAGAAGCAATAGCAGAGGAATACCCAACCATAGATAACCCATATTTTCTCTCCTAAATATCGATACTCAACTGGCTCTCGTCCGCCTCTTCTAATTCCACATTCGTGCTGATGTCCGGTAAATCCTCCAGGCTCTTTAACCCGAAGGTACGTAAAAATTCGTTCGTGGTTACAAACAAAATCGGTTTACCCGGTGCATCGAGTCTGCCGTGCTCTTCAATCAAGCCGCGCTCCAAAAGGCGCGCTACAGCATAGTCACTGTTCACGCCGCGAACATACTCAATCGCGCCACGCGTTACCGGCTGATTGTACGCAATGATACTGAGCGCCTCCATTGCCGCATTGGACAGCCCCTGCTGTCGACGGATGCCGGCGAGCGCCTGCACGTATGTATAATACGTCGGGCGGGTACACATCTGATAACCGTCATCAATTTCAATAATCGAAAAGCCGCGGTTTTCTTTGTTGTAATACGCACAAAGCGACTGCATCGCCGCAATAACCGCCTCGCGTTTTGCATCTACAATCTCCGCAAGCTTGTCCGTTTTCACCGCCTCGCCGGCAGCAAACAACACACATTCCAATATACATTCCAAGTTCTTTTCAGCCATTTAGATTTCCCCTTTGACTTCTGAAACTACAAAATCATTTTTTTCGCGGCTGTATACCGCTTTGATTTGATTAACCTTAATGAGCTCTAACAGAGCCAAAAACGTCGCCACCAGCTCCGGCTTGGTATACATACCGTCAAAAATATTGGTAAACAGCACCTTTTTGCCGTTTGCAACCAAATCCTTGATATAAACAACCTTATCTTTAACCGACACCTTTTCACGCTGCACAATGCTCTCAAACGTTTTGCGCGGCGGCGGAATTCTGCGTTTGGAGCGCTCCAAAATATCGTTAAATGCCGAAATTAACATATCTACCGGATAAATGGTTGTGTCCGGCTCCGTTGCCGGCTCTATTTCCTCCGGCGCCTTAAATACCATATACTGATAAGCGTTTTCGTGTTCCTTTAAAAAGGTAAGCGTCGACTTATATCGCTGATATTCCAAAAGTCTCTCTACAAGCTCTGTGCGCGGGTCATCCTCATCCGCTTCTTCGGTGCGCGGCAGAAGCATTCTGGATTTGATGAGCAAAAGCTGCGATGCAAGCACCGTAAACTCACTGGAAACCTCCAAATCCATTTCCTGCATTGTTTCGAGTGCCTCCATATACTGGTCTGTAATGGTCGCAATCGGAATATCGTAAATATTCACTTTGTTTTTGGTAATCAGGTGCAGAAGAAGTTCCAAAGGACCTTCAAAGACATCTAATTTAAAAGATATTTTTTCCATAAAATCAACCTGCTATACAATAAATTCCAAAATCCATGTTGCAAGAAAATTCCACGCCGTAAATGTGAGTTGGTATATCCACGAAACCACAATACCCAGATAATAATCTATGCGCAAAAACCACGGCAAATAGTCGCTCACAATCAGCAAAAGCATCAACACCGGCATACCGTAACGCTCATAGCGCAGCACAAAGCGATGCGCCCTTGCCGGCAACAAGGACAATAGCACCTTCGACCCATCCAGCGGCGGAATCGCCATGAAATTAAAAAGCATCAAGCTAAAATTCAGCTGCATAATTGCCGCGAGCATTTTTAAAAACAGAGACAGAATCGTGCCACGTTCCAACCACATTGGATTTACATATAACGCGATATAAGAGCACGCAACCCATACACCGCAGGTAAAAAAACCGACCAGAAAATTCGAAATTGGTCCTGCTGCTGCAATCAGCGCCGTATCGCGTTTCGGATGCTTTAAATTCCGAATATCAAACAGTACCGGTTTTGCCCAACCAAAGCCAAATAAGAGCATACAAATAGCACCCATCAAATCAAAGTGCACCCATGGTCTGATTGTAACGCGCCCCATCAGCTTCGCCGTCGGGTCGCCAAGCTTATATGCCATATACCCGTGCGCCGCTTCATGCACGGAAATCGCAATGAGCACCGCCGGTATCGAAATTAAAAATTGTATTAAAATGTCTGTAAATGCAGCGCCGCTGCCAATAAAACTTCTAAGCATGTCGTCCCTCCGGATGCATAGAAATATACTTATAAATATTATAGTATAATTTAAGGCTAATGTCAAATTTTATACAAGAAAACCGAGCGAATACTTTCTTCGCTCGGCAATTCTGTCTTATTTAATTTTGTCCAAAATCTTGGTGTCTTTTTCCACCTTGGCTGCCGGAATCCACGTTTCCTTTACAAGCACATTAAAGCGCTGGTATGCGATTTCCATCTTAACGCTATCTTTTACCTCTTCAAACGCTACAAAGTCATCCGGATTCGATTCCAAACGCTTGATGATGTGGTAACCATATTCCGTTTCCACCAGCCCGCTTACCTCGCCAACTTCCAATGCATAAGCGCCATCGTCGAACGCCTGTACCATCTGTCCGTCATTGTGAGAGAAGGTATAGCCTGCATCAAACGATTCCGGTGTATCCTCAGAATGTGCACGCATCAAAGTATCGAAGTCTTCGCCCGCATTGATTTTATCCAAAATCGCCTGTGCTTCCGCGTTTGCTTCTTCCTTTGTTCTGGTTATGCCGCTCTGCGGATTCTCAAACATAATTAAAATATGTTTCGCAGTAATGGCAGAACTGAAATACTCGTTTTTCGCATTCTCATACTCAGCCTGGATTTCCTCCTCTGTGATGTTTGTAAGTTCAGGATCCTCTGTGACGAACTTATTTTCCAGCTTCATCGCAATGGTTGTCTTCTTAAAAATTTCTTTTACCGCCTCTTCAGTAACCTGCCACTCTTTGAGCTTGTCATCGATAGACGCAGTGCCATATACCTGCTCAAAATAGCTCGTAAAGCCGGATTCCGCATAAGCTACTTCCTCATCTGTTAACGTAATACCTTCTTCTTTTGCTTTCTGTGCTTCAACCCAGATGGTAACAATCTCATCAATGGTTTTGTCCTTTGCAACATTAATCACTTTTTTGTTATCCACTTCCACCGTCTTCCATGCCTCTTCGTCATTTACGTCAAAGCCCATTTCCACGGCAATTTGGGTTTTTACAGTATCCAACATAAAGTTAAATTCACCTGTCGTTACCGCTTCCCCGTTAATTGTAATAACCGTATTTAAATCTACAATATCACAGCCGGTAAACAGACCTACACTCAAAACCAAACACAAGCATGCACAAATCAATGCTCTTAATTTCATAATATCTCTTCCCTTCTGTAGTGCAATACAAACTATGCAAATTATCGCTGATACTTTGTATTATAACAGAGGTTTAAGAAAACTGCAATTCTTTCATGCGTTGTAATATAAACTTAATATTTCGCATTTTCTCTTCCGAGCTCTGCTTTTTTGCCTTATAGGAAAGATACGGTCGCTCGCCGGCAGAAAACAAAATCTGTCCGTTAAACTCTGCCACAACCTGCAAAATCAGCTTCATATCTGCCGCCGCGGCATCAAAACGCAGAAGCACGTTATCGTCTTTTTCAACAATTTCCGTCATTTTCATTTGCTGTGCATAGGCTTTAATCAGCGCAACGTCCAGCACGCCGACCACTTCCGGCGGTATATCGCCAAAGCGATCTTCCAGCTCCTCTTCCACGGCATAACGGTCCTGCAAATCCGCAATCGCTGCAATGCGCTTGTACATATCTATGCGCGTTTCCTGGCTGCAAATATAGCTTTCCGGAATATGTGCATTAACATGAAAGTCAATCGCGGTGTCAAACGTCTGCTCCGGCGCTTTGCCGTTTAATTCATCCACACTCTCCTTTAACAGCTTACAGTACATATCATAACCCACAGCATCCATATGTCCATGCTGCTGCTCACCGAGCAGATTGCCGGCACCGCGGATTTCCAAATCGCGCATTGCAATCTTAAAGCCAGAGCCAAACTCCGTAAATTCGCGCACTGCACTGAGTCTTTTTTGTGCAATCTCGCTCATCACCAGACTCTTGCTATAGGTTAAATACGCATATGCCAGACGGTTGGAGCGTCCCACTCTGCCGCGCAGCTGATAGAGCTGTGAAAGTCCCATTTTATCCGCATTTTCAATGATAATCGTGTTGACATTGGCAATGTCGAGTCCGGTTTCAATAATCGTTGTACAGACAAGCACGTTCGTTTCGCCATCCATAAAGTCCATCATCACGCGTTCGAGCGTTTCTTCGCTCATTTTACCGTGACCGACACCGACCTTCGCTTCCGGAATCAGATTTTGAATATGGCTTGCTTTAGTGTGGATTCCGTTGACCTTATTAAACAGATAATACACCTGTCCGCCGCGCGCCAGTTCCTTCTTGATTGCCTCTATCAGCACTTCTTCATTGTGCTCCATGACATAGGTTTGTACCGGATAACGGTTCTGCGGCGGCTGTGAAATTACACTCATATCGCGGATATTGACCATTGCCATATGGAGCGTTCTCGGAATCGGTGTTGCCGAAAGCGTGAGCACATCCACGTTTTTGCGGATTTCCTTCAATTTTTCTTTATGCGCAACGCCGAAACGCTGCTCTTCATCTATAATCAAAAGACCGAGGTCTTTAAATTCCAAATCCTTTTGCAAAATTCTGTGCGTGCCGATAATGATATCCACTTCGCCCGTTTTCAGCTTCTGGATAATCTTTTTCTGCTCCGCCGGTGTGCGGAAGCGTGAAAGCATCTCCACTTTTATCGGGAAATTTTGCATACGTTGCGAAAAGGTATGGTAATGCTGCATTGCCAGAATGGTTGTCGGCACAAGATATGCCACCTGCTTCGAATCCATCACCGCTTTAAATGCCGCACGAATAGCAACCTCTGTTTTACCGTACCCGACATCACCGCACAAAAGTCTATCCATTGGACGTGTCGACTCCATATCCTTCTTGACTTCTTCAATACTGCGCAGCTGGTCCGGCGTTTCCGCATAACCAAATCCGTCCTCAAACTCGCGCTGCCACGGTGTATCCTCCGAAAATGCATATCCCTGCATTCTCGAACGCTCGCCGTACAGCTTGATTAAATGCTGCGCCAAATCCGACGTAGACGCCTTAACGCGCGCTTTTGTTTTATTCCAGTCCGTGCCACCCAAACGGTTTACCTTAACCGCTTTGCCGGTACCTCCAATGTATTTATACAACATATCCAACTGGTCAATCGGCACATACAGATTATCCGTACCGTGATACGACACCTTCAGATAATCCTTGGTCACACCATCGACCGTCAGTTTGGCAATGCCGTCATAACGACCGATACCGTGCGCCTGATGCACAACATAGTCCCCTGGCTGAATGTCTGTAAAGGAGCGCAATTTATTTGCACTGTCCGGCTTTAATCCACGACTGCTTCTGCGCTTTTTCTCCTGAAAAACCTCACGGTCGCTAATCAGGGCAAAACGAATATCCGGGTATTCAAAGCCTGCCGAAATACTGCCTGTACTTACGGATAAAACGCCCGTATGAAAGGTTTCCGGCGTTTTGATATACACACACTCAATATTGTTGTTAATGAGCTCCGTAGAAAAACTCTGCGCACGTGTCGATGCACCTGCGAGCACAAGCACTGTCGCTTTTTTTGCATGGTAATCGCGCAAATCCTCCGTTAGAAAATCCATTTTGCCGTGGAAGCTATTCATTGAGCGCGACATTAAGTTATAGCTGACCGCCGGGCGGAAATCCGCACCGGTTGCATTAAGCGCCGACAACGTAAGTATCGGCAGCTTACCCATCTGCTTTACCAGCGTCTTATACTCTGCCCACAAGCCTTTGGTTTTCGGCAAAATCAGCGCACGCTCCATCAATTCTGCAAGCGTTTCTGCAAGCTCTATCTCCTTTGCTCTCGCATTTTGCATCACCATTTTCGGTTCATCGACAAATAAAATCGCATCGGAAAAATAATCCAAAACCGTTGAAACCGTTGGGTAAATGCGGTTTATATAGCGGTCCACCGACGGAAAATATAAATGCTCCGTAAAATTTTCCATATCCGCGCTGATGCGGGCACAGATTGCCTCATCCCCTTTTTTGGCATAGGCTTTTAAATCTTTTTTTAAGGTTTCCACAATCGCATCGCGCTGCGCAGGTGTGTATACCGCCTCACGGCACACAATCACGTGCGCCACATCCGTTTTCTCCACGGATACCTGCGTGTCGACATCAAAAAAGCGTATCGAATCCACTTCATCGTCAAAAAACTCGATACGCAGCGGCGCATCATAGTTTGGCGAAAATACGTCCAGTATGCCACCACGCAAAGAAAACTGTCCGACACCTTCTACCGTATCACACCGCTCATAACCATATACAATCAATTCATTGCACAAATCTGCCAAAGAAAAAACATCGCCGATTTCAAATTTTAAAACCGATGATTGAAACTGCGCCGGTGGCACCGTATACTGCAAAAGCGCTTCCATACTCGTGACCGCAACTGCATTTTCCCGCGATACCAAGTGCCAGAGTGACTGGAGTCTCGCATAGGTTGTCTCGCGGCTGACCGTATCTACCTCATAGTAAATATAATCTCTGGAGGTAAACAAGGTGGCGCGTGTGCCTAAGAAGAATTTCAAATCCTCAAATAGCATCCGCGCATCATAGTCTGAAGGTGTAACCACAAGCGCACGCTTTTCGTTTTCGTGCATCACGCTTGCAATAAAGTGCGCCTTTTGCGCTGTATTCGAACTGATAACGCTGATCGGCGTTATACCTTTTTGCAGGGATTCACACAAGCTTGTATACTCTGCACTCTGCTGTAACACATTTAAAAGATGCACTTTATTTCACCTCCGTTTATCGTTTTTACGGTTTTACCGTAATATTATACTTACCGGCTGCACTGTCTGCACCTTCACGAATAATACATGACAGCATATCCGGTACCCTTTCAATAATTTTTTCAATCGTGACAATTTCTTCATGCGAAAATCTGCCCAAAACGTGTCCCACGAGGTTTTCCCCTGCCCCCGGCGGCTCGCCGATGCCGAAGCGTATACGCGGAAAATTGTCGCTGACCAGTTGATAGATGATGGATTTCATACCGTTATGCCCGCCGTCCGATCCCTTTTTGCGAATACGCACTGACCCGACAGCCAAGCTTTTATCATCATAAATCACAATGATGTTTTCCGTTGGAATTTTATAGAAGTTTGCAATCTCGCGGATGCTTTCACCGCTTAAATTCATAAACGTCTGTGGCTTTGCCAAAAGCACCTTTTCCCCTTCTATTGTACATTCGCCAATCAATGCTTTATGCTTAACTTTGTTAATTTTTACCCCATAAACATCCGCAAGATAATCCAGAATTTCAAAACCGATGTTGTGTCTGGTCATTCTGTACTTATCCCCTGGGTTACCAAGCCCTGCAATCAGATGCATAACTACACTCTCCTTGCAACACCAAAAAGGTCAGGTAAAAATATACCCAACCTTTTCTTTCTTTTATGTATAAATTAGTCAAACAGTGGGCTGACAGATACGTCCTGATAAATTCTCTTGATTGCTTCTGCAAATACCGGAGCAACAGTTGCAAACTTAATCTTATCTATCATTCTGTCTTCCGGAATGCAAATGGTATCGAGCACCAAAAGTTCCTTAATCGGAGAATCCTGAATGCGATCCATTGCCGGACCGGAGAGCACACCGTGTGTGCAGCAAGCATAGATTTCTTTTGCGCCAAACTCCATCAAAGCCTTGGCACCGTTTGTAATCGTGCCTGCAGTATCAATCATATCATCAATGAGGATAACCGTCTTGTCCTTGATATCACCGATAATGTTCATAACCTCAGACACATTTGCCTTCGGTCTTCTCTTGTCGATAATTGCAAGCGGACAATCCAAACGGTTTGCAAAGTTTCTTGCGCGTGTAACACTACCAAGGTCCGGCGATACAACAACGACATCGTCACGGCCTGTGCCGAAGCGGTCAATATACACCGGTGCCAGAATCGGCGCACCCAAAAGGTGATCTAACGGAATGTTGAAAAAGCCCTGAATCTGTGCAGCATGCAGGTCCATTGTGAGCACTCTGTCCGCGCCCGCTGTTGTGATCAAATCTGCAACCAGCTTAGCAGAAATCGGATCTCTTGCCTTTGCCTTTCTATCCTGTCTTGCATAGCCCATATACGGAATAACAGCCGTAATACGACCTGCGGATGCGCGCTTGAGCGCATCAATCATAATCAAAAGCTCCATCAGATGGTCGTTTACCGGATCATTCGTTGACTGAATAACAAATACATCCGAACCACGTACGGTTTCGCCCAAGGATACGGAAACCTCGCCGTCACTAAATTTTGTCACCTTCGATTCACCTAACGGTACCCCTACAATCTCAGCAATTTTTGCCGCCAATTCCGGGTTGGAATTTGCCGAAAAGATCTTAATGTTCTTACCATGCGCAATCATTTGTTACTTGCTCCTCCTGTCTTTCCAATTCGTTTTGTTTACCTGGCGTGCGCGTGCAATTGCAAGCGTTTTTTCAGGCACATCTTCCGTAATGGTCGAACCTGCAGCAATGTACGCCCCCTCCTGTACAGTTACCGGAGAAACAAGGTTCGTGTTACAGCCGATGAACGCGTGGTCACCAATCACCGTGCGGTATTTATGCTTGCCATCATAGTTGACCGTTACACAACCGCAACCGAAGTTTACACCCGCACCCACATCCGAATCACCAACATAGGTCAGATGCGAAATCTTCGTGCCCTCATCAATGGTTGCATTCTTAATTTCTACAAAGTCACCGACTTTGACGTTTTTGCCCACCTTACTGTTCGGACGAAGGTAAGCAAACGGTCCGACATGTGTACCGCTGTCCACAAAGCTGTCCACAATTACAGAATTTAATATATCAACGCCGTCGCAAATGGTCGAATTTGTAATCATCGAATTTGCACCGACGCAGACATGCTGCCCGATTTTCGAATTGCCCTTTAGGTGGCAGTTCGGGTAAATCACGGTGTCTTTGCCGATTTCCACATCCGGTTCAATGTAAGTTGCCTCCGGCGCGATAATCGTTACACCATTTAACATATGCTCAAAATTGATTCTCCAGCGCATAATGGCTTCCGCTTCAAAAAGCTGAATTCTGTCATTGACGCCCAATACCGAATTGGAATCCTCCGTATCAAACGCTCCGACCTTTCTGCCGGATTTAATCAGCACATCCAGCGCGTGAATCAGATTGTTGGTGTCTTCCCCATTGCAGAGCGTATCCATATGCTCAAGTGCATACACAAGTGCATCTGCATTAAAAATATACATTGAAGAGTTGACCTCGCCGATTTCAAGCTCGTATGCATCCGCATTGCGCTGCTCTACGATGCCTGCAACATCACCGGCATTGTTACGGATAATTCTGCCGTAACCATCAGGATTGTCCACAACCGCTGTAATGATGGTTGCTTCATTTTCAAGGTCTGTATGAAATTCAATGGCTTCTGCCAGCGTATCCGCTTCCATCAGCGGTGCATCTGCCGGCAAAACCAGACATATACCGTCAAAATCACGGATATGCGCCATTGCATGACGTACAGCATCCGCCGTACCGATTGTCTGCTGCTGCGTTTCATAAAGCACACGCTCCCCAAAATGCGCCCTAATCTCCTCCGCACCGTAACCGACAATCATAACATTCTTTTCACTACCCGCACCCTCTGCAGCCGCAAGCACATATTCCGCCATGCATTTACCGCACACAGGCACCATCGCTGTCGGATGGACAGATTTCATATCCTTGCTTTCTTTCGCTGCAAGAATCACGCTCATAATCTTTTCTGCCAAAGTCTTCGCCTCCCGTTTAGTCAATCTCTATATATTGTCTCACTTTTTCACTGTTTTTTCAAGTCTATTTTTAAATTTTCTGTATTAATTTTTGAAAACATCCATTTTGTGCGCATTTTATCCTCGGAAATCTGCATCACAAGGCTGTCCACATTTTCAAAATTGCGTTCATCGCGCAAGTACGCATAAAAGGCAAGCTGTATAGATTTTCCATATAAGTCTCCATCAAAATCCAGCAGATGCGTCTCCACCGTGCGCTTATCCAATCCAAATGTCGGTCGAATGCCGATATTGGTCACCGACGGATATATATCTCCGTCGACAATGGCAATCGTCATATACACGCCATCCTTTGGCAAGAGCACATTTGCCGAGGGCACCAGATTTGCCGTCGGGACACCCATCGCATGCCCGACACCGCGGTCCTTTCCTACGCTGCCTTCCAATGCAAAGGCGCGCCCCAAAAGTGCATTTGCCGCAGCAATATCGCCTTTTTCAAGCAGCGTTCGAATACGCGTGGAGCTGACAACGCCTTCAGCATCACACACCGCCGGCACAACAAATGCATCCATCTGCCGCTGTGCACACAGCGTTTGCAACAAAGCGCTGTCCCCTGCCGCCTTTTTCCCAAACCGATAATTAAAGCCGACAACCACCGCCTGCGCATAAAGGTACTCTTGTAAATAAGACACATATGCTTCCGGTGATTTGCCCATAAAGGCAGCATCAAATTTCTCATAATATATAAAATCCGCGCCGAGCGACTGTATAATTTTTTCCCGCTGCATCGCAGAATATGCATCCTTTTGCGGCGCGCTCTGCAGCGTATGCGCTGGGCGCTTTTCAAACATATATACACCAAAAGGTATACCTTTTTCCAGTGCATATTGCCTTGCCTGCACAAGCAGCTTCTGATGCCCGATATGTATCGTATCAAAGCTACCGAGCGCTAATACGCAAGGTCGCATATCCAGTTTTTTCCGTCTGTAAATTTCCATTTTATTCGCTCCAGAAAGAAGTGATCATTTTGAGCCTGCCGTCTTCTGTGCCGGCAGCTAAGCATAAAAAGCTACCATCTGCGCCGTAAACACGGTATCGCCTATGCGCTTCCACATCCAGATTGCGGATGGCAATGCCGTTGCGCACACGCCAGGTATTTTTTTCATCCATATGCAGCTCCGGATATTTCCGAAATACGCTGTCCGTCGGACGAATGACCTCTAAAAGTCCGCCGTTTTCTTTTAAAGCAAGCAGCTCTTCGCAGGTATAAGCTTCCTCCAAGCCAAAGCCGCCGCTTTGCGTGCGGACAAGGCTTGCCATATGCGCGTAACATCCCAGTCTTTCGCCGATATCATCAATCAGTGTGCGAATATAAGTACCCTTACTGCAATCAACCTCAAACTGCACGCTGTTTTGTTGTAAATCCAGCTTTAAAATGCGAATTGCATAAATCTGCACTTTTCTTGCCTTACGCTCTATCTCTTTGCCCTCGCGCGCAAGCTCATATAGCTTTCTGCCGTCTACCTTCACGGCAGAATACATCGGCGGTATCTGTTCGATTTCGCCAATGAAACTTTCCATTGCCGCCTGCACCTGCGCTTCGCTTGCGCTGACCGGCGCCGTGGCAATCACATCGCCGCTCGCATCCTGCGTGGTGGTTTTTGCGCCGAGCTGCATTGTTGCTATGTATGTTTTTTCACTGTCCATAATAAACTGCGACGCCTTCGTGCACATCCCGATGCACAAAGGTAAAACGCCCGTTGCATCCGGATCTAACGTGCCTGTATGTCCTATACGTCGCACGCCGAGCAATCTTCTTAAAAAGCTCACCATATCGTGCGAGGTTTTGCCCGCCGGCTTATGCAGTACAATTACGCCATCCATTTACATCAATCCTCTATACTTGCACACACAACATCCAAAACACGTGTCACAGCTTCTTCGAGTGTACATTCTAACACAAAGCCCGCCGCTCTGACGTGTCCGCCGCCGCCAAACTGCAGTGCAATAGCGGATACATCTGCATAACTGCTGCTGCGCAGGCTGATTTTGATTTTACCGTCTGTTTCCTTAAAGGATGCCGCAATTTCGCATCCTGCCACACTGCGCGGAATGTTGACGATGTTGTCCACATCCTCCGGCAGCACGCCGTACTGATCGCACATTGCGCGCGGCAAAACAACCGCACAAACCTTGCCGCCCTTTAAAACGCGCATTTCGCTTGTCAGCGCACCGCGCAGCTTTAAAAGTTCTAAAGACATATCCTCAAAAATGGTTTTGTTGATAAACCAGTTGTCTACACCGTAATCGAGCAATTCCGCCGCAATATGCATTGTTTTCGGCGTTGTATTGGAATAGCGGAAGCTCCCTGTATCGCCCGTAAGCGCCGCATAGAGCTTCGTTGCCGAATTTAAGTCCAATTTTGCGCCGACAAGCGGAAGCAGTGCATAAATAATCTCCGCCGTTGCCGCCGCTTTCGCTTCAACATAATTCATGTGCGCAAAATGCGTATTGGTCGGATGATGGTCGATATTGATGCTCATCCCCGCTGCATCCAAAAGCGCGGCTCTCTCGCCCACTCTGCCCAAATCACCGCAGTCTATGCTCATGCATACCTCATGCGCTTTCGCCACGCTAAAAACACTGTAATCCTCGTATAAAAACGACCACATCGCCGGCAAAACATCGTCCGTATAAAGCGTCACTGTTTTACCAAGCTGCTCCAATGCGTGCTTGAGCGCAAAGCAGGAGCCAAGCGTGTCCGGGTCCGGACTGGTGTGACTGATGAGCGCAATATCTTTTGCCGCCGCAATCACATCTGCAATACTTTTAAGTGTGTTATTATTCTTCTGCATGGTCATCTGTCCCCAATACATCTTTTAAAATACGGTTAATCTTCGCGCCGTGCTCAATGGAGTCATCCAGGGTAAACTGCAGCTCCGGCGTGTAGCGTATTTTCATACGCGTACCCACCTCGCGGCGCACAAAGCCTGCCGCCTTTTCGAGGGCAAGCATTGCATTTTTCTTTACCGTATCATCGCCCATCACGCTGACATACACCTTTGCATAGCGCAAATCCGGCGTTGCATCCACTTTGACAACGCTCGTCATCAGCGGAATACGGCTATCCTTCAGCTCGCGCAAAACCACGCTGATTTCGCGCATGAGCTGATCGTTGATTTTATGAATTCTGTTTTGTGCCATATCGAATTTACTCCTTCGTCATTGGCGGGATTATTGCTTGATTTCTTCCATAATGAAGCACTCGATAACGTCGCCTTCCTTGATATCGTTAAACTTCTCAATACCGATACCGCATTCGTAGCCGCTCTGTACTTCCTTCGCGTCATCCTTAAAGCGCTTGAGGCTGTTGAGTACGCCTTCGTGGAATACAACACCGTCACGTACAACGCGCACCTGTGCATTTCTTGCAATCTTACCATCTGTTACATAACTGCCAGCAATTGCGCCAACGCCGCTAACCTTAAATACCTGGCGCACTTCGGCGTGACCGAGCAGTGCTTCCTTAAACTTCGGATCGAGCATACCCTTCAGTGCCGCCTCAATTTCTTCAATCGCATCATAGATAACGCGATAGAGACGAATATCTACATCGCCGCGCTCATATGCCGCTCTCGCTACCGTATCCGGACGCACGTTAAAGCCGACAATAATCGCATTGGACGCTGCAGCAAGCATAACGTCACTTTCATTGACCGCACCGACACCGCCGTGAATCGTTCTGACTCTCACTTCGCTGTTGGACAGCTTTTCAAGCGACTGACGCACCGCTTCCACAGAACCCTGCACGTCTGCCTTGATAATAATGTTGAGTTCCTTCATATTGCCGTCGTTAATCTGGTCGAAGAGGTTGTCAAGCGATACAACCTGACGGGCATTAAACTGCTCTTCCTTCGCCTTAAAGCGTCTGTTTTCAACCACGGCTTTTGCGCGTCTTTCATCATCGACTGCATAGAATACGTCACCGCCGTCCGGTGTTTCGGAAAGACCTAAAATTTCTACCGGTACAGACGGACCAGCGCTTTTAAGCTGTCTGCCCTTATCGTCCATCATTGCGCGGACTCTGCCGACCGATGTGCCGGCAACAATAATATCGCCCGCCTTCAATGTACCGTTCTGTACAAGCACGGTAGCAATCGGACCTCTGGAACGGTCGAGTCTTGCCTCGATAACCGTACCCTGCGCACGTCGGTTCGGGTTCGCTTTCAGTTCCTGGATATCAGCGGTAAGCAGAACCATTTCTAAAAGGCCGTCAATGTTGGTGCGCTGCTTTGCAGAAACCTCTACAAAGATAGTATCGCCGCCCCATTCTTCCGGCACGAGACCGTACTCTGTCATTTCCTGTTTGATACGGTCCGGATTTGCGCCGTCCTTATCAATCTTGTTGACAGCAACAATAATGCTGACTTCTGCTGCCTTCGCATGGTTGATTGCCTCGATGGTCTGCGGCATAACACCGTCATCCGCGGCAACAACCAGAATTGCAATATCTGTTACCAATGCACCGCGGGCACGCATTGCTGTAAACGCTTCGTGACCCGGTGTATCCAAAAATGTAATATCTCTGTCGTTGATTCTTACACGATGCGCACCGATGTGCTGCGTAATACCACCGGCTTCACCTGCAGCTACATTACTTTCACGGATGGCATCAAGCAGGGATGTCTTACCGTGGTCAACGTGACCCATAACAACAACAACCGGCGAACGCGGTTCGAGATCTTCTTCCTTATCCTCCACTTCAAACTCCTTCAGCAGGATATCCTCATCTGAAAGGATGATTTCGCGCTCTACCTTTGCACCAAGCTCTTCCGCCACCAAAGAAGCCGTATCAAAATCAATCAACTGGCTGACAGAAGCCATAATACCCAAAATCATTAGCTTCTTTACGATTTCTGCTGCCGGCTTATGCATGCGGTTTGCCAGTTCACCAACCGAAATTTCATCCGGAATGTTGACTTTGAGTTCCTGCGGTTTTACAACCTGCTGCTTAACTGGTGCCTTCATCTTGCTTTGATTAAACTTGTTGTCCTTCTGACGCTGCGGCGCTTTTTTAATCTTCTGCTTCGCGCTCGACTGCTGCATAGTCTTAACATTCTCCGGCACAAGCTCTTCTATACGCTCTGTATCCAGCTTATCTAAGTCCACAACCGTCTGACGGGTGTCGATATGACGCATTTTGCGCTCAATCGGCTTGTCATCTGCCGGTTTTACCTCTGCCTTTTCTGCTTTCGCCGCTTTTTGGTCTTCTGCTTGCTTTTCTTCCGGCGTCTCTTTTACCCACAAATCGCCAAAAAGCTTTTCTAAATCCGTATCCTCACTGATGGCATGCTTCTGTGTATAATACTCAAAAATTAAGCTAAGCTGCATTTCATCCAATGTAGCCATATGATTTTTCAGTTCAATGCCATAGGTCTTTAAAAGGTCAATCAAATCTGTGCTCTTTAACTTTAAATCCTTGGCAACTTCATGTACTCTGATTTTTTGTAACATAGTACTACCTCCATTCTGCAAACACTGACAGGCAAAATCATTGCTCTGCGTTTGCTTGCCTCATTTCTTCCAGCTTTGTATATTTATCTTCGATTGCTTTGGCAAAGCCCGCATCCGTTATCGCAACCACAGCAATATTTTCATACCCAGTAAAATGACCGAGGCTTTCCTTTGTGCCGTACTCCATATAATCAATTTCATAGTAGGCACTGCTGTTTGAAAACTTCTTTTTGATGTTCTGCGCCGCATCTTCCGATACAATCAAAAGATACGCTCTGCCGTCGCGTACAGCCTTTTCAGCCAGAAAACTGCCTGCAGCAACCTTGCCTGCTTTTTTTGCAAGTCCTACCATCGATAAGACTCTGTCCTGATTATTCATCTTCTGCAATTTCCTTTCTGATCTGCGCGTAAAACGCTTTGTCTACTTCACGCTTAAAGGCACGGGAGAGCGCGCCGCTCTTTTCCGCCTTATCCACGCAAGCATTATCCTTGCATATATATGCACCGCGTCCATTCTTTTTACCGGTTTTGTCAATCAACAAGCCTTCTTCCTTGTTTAAAACCACGCGCAAAAGTTCACGCTTTTCTTTATGCACTCTGCAAACGACACACATACGTTCCGGTATTTTTTTCGATGTCATACAAAACACCTCCACCTATGCTTACGCTTCCTTTGCAGCGCTCTCGCTCTTAATATCAATCTTCCAACCGGTCAGCTTTGCAGCCAGTCTTGCGTTCTGACCTGCCTTACCAATTGCAAGCGAAAGCTGTGTGTCCGGCACGATTACAAATGCGGATTTATTTTCTTCATCCACATCCACGCTGATAACCTCCGACGGGCTCAGGCTCGCCGCAATGTATGTCGCTGGGTCTTCGCTGTAGCGGATAATATCAATCTTTTCGCCGCCGATTTCATCACAGATAATCTGCACGCGTCTGCCCTGTGCGCCGATACATGCACCCTGCGCATCCACGTTTTCATCGTTGGATACTACAGCAATCTTGGTTCGGGAGCCCGCTTCACGGCAAATGCCCTTGATTTCAACCGTACCGTCCGCAATTTCCGGTACTTCTGCTTCAAACAGCTTCTTTACCAGACCCGGGTTGGAGCGGGAAACGAGAATGGAAACACCTCTTGCGCCGCTCTCCACCTTTAGCACATAAACCTTTAAGCGGTCATGAAAGTTGTACACTTCGCCCGGCACCTGCTCCTGTTGGAGAAGCAACGCTTCTGTATTGCCAACTGCCAAAAACACCTTGCCCTTTTCAATACGCTGAATTACGCCGGTGATAATGTTATTTTCCTTATCCGCGAATTCGTCCATAATGTTATTACGCTCTGCTTCGCGGATTCTCTGTGTTACCACATTCTTTGCCGCCTGCGCAGCAATTCTGCCGAAGTCCATCGGTGTAACCTCCATGTTTACAATGTCACCGACATTGTACGCACCGTATGTCTTCTTTGCATCCTCCACAGAAATTTCCGTGTAGGTATTTTCCACGGTTTCCACAACTTCCTTCTGTGCATACACCTTGATGTCGCCGGTGTCTTGGTCAATGTTGACAAGCACATTCTGCGCTGCAGAAAAATTACGCTTATACGCAGAAATCAACGCTGCCTCCAATGCTTCTACCAACACAGATTCCGGAATATTCTTCTCTGCACTGATGGCACGGATTGCGCCCAGCAATTCCTCGCCCTTGTTCACTTTCTTAGCATTCTTTTTCATTTTTCCAACCACTCCTAATTTATCATTCTTTTCTTTTTAAAATTCAATTGCAAGTTTTACATATGCCGCTTCGTCCGCTTTGAAAGAAACACTCTGTTTTCCCAAATCGACGGTGATCACATCGCCTTCCTTACCGCAAAGCACACCGCAAAATTCCTTGACGCCATCCTTTGCCGCATAGAGCTTTACATCCACCTTCCGACCGGCAAAGCGTACAAAGTCTTTGTCACGCTTGAGCGCACGGTCAATGCCCGGTGAGCAAACCTCCAAAAAGTAAGCCTCACGAATCGGGTCTACCGCATCAAGTTTAGCACTGAGCCGCTCCGATACATACGCGCAGGCATCCATATCCACGCCGCTCTCTCTGTCTAAGTACACGCGCAAAAAGTAGTCCGCGCCTTCTTTTTTGTACTCGACCTCCAATACCTCGCAGTCAATTTCCGCCGCAAACGGTTCTGCCAATTCGAAAACGATTTCTTCCGTTTTTGACACAAGCAACACCTCTTTTTCAAATTCATGTATACAATGCAAAAGAGCGGGTTGTTTGCCCACTCTTTCGTCACCTTACATTTACTTCGCTATTATTATAACACAAGGCATTTTAAATTACAAGTACTTTTTTCACTTTTTTCCGCTTTTTGCATATTTAACCAAAATGTAATATAATTCGTTTTTTCTTGTGTTATAATATATATGTAAAAATATAGGCAAAGCACATTGCAATACATACATAAAGAACGGAGGCATACAAATGAAACGCGGAACCCGAGTGTTTTTAATGACCTTTATTGTAACCGTACTTATCATCGTACTGCTCGTCGGCGGCGTATTTGCCATCAGCTTTTTCGGCTTGTTCGGCAGCGATACCTTTGACGTGGATATGATCAACTTAAATCTGTCCACCACCGTATATTATACAGACGCTAAAGGCGTCTCGCACGAGCTGACACACCTGTATCAATCCCAAAACAGAATCTGGGTGGATATCACAAATGTTCCTGAATATATGAGCGATGCATTCATCGCCATTGAGGACGAGCGTTTTGAAAAGCACGGCGGTGTGGATATACCCCGTACCGCAAAAGCGACGCTCACCTATCTGTTTAAAGGCTCCAGCTCCTTCGGCGGCAGTACCATCACACAGCAGCTGGTCAAGAACCTGACCGATGACCGCGATACCAGCCCACTTCGAAAAGTACGCGAAATGGCGCGAGCGATTGCGCTTGAACGCGAGCTTTCCAAAGAGCAGATTATGGAAATGTACTTAAACACCATTTTTTTGGCAAACAACTGCTACGGTGTGCAAGCCGCTTCCAACAAATACTTTGGACTCGATGTAAGCGAGCTTTCCTTGGCGCAATGCGCGAGCATTGCCGGCATCACACAGTATCCAAGCTATTACGACCCTCTGCGCAATCCGGAAAACAACTTAGAAAAGCAGCGTACCATCTTAGATAAAATGTACGAACTTGGCAAAATTACCACAGAAGAATACGAAGAAGCCATCAACGAAAAGATTGATTTTGGCAATTCTGCCAATCGAGAAAACGCACCGATACAATCCTATTTTGTAGACGAGGTTATCAATAATATTATTCAGGACCTGCAAACCGAAAAAGGCTATTCCCAGACGCTTGCAGAGCAGGTAGTATACAACGGCGGTTTGAAAGTCTATGCCACCATCGACCCGAATGTGCAGGATGCTATGGAAAATGTGTATGAAAACACAGCACACTTCCCTGCAGGCCACGGAAGTATCCGCCCTGAATCTGCTATGGTTATTATCGATAACGAAACCGGTGCCGTAAAGGGCATCGTCGGCGGTATCGGCAAAAAGAAGCAAAACAGAATCTTTAACCGCGCAACGCAGGCGCTGCGTCAGCCGGGTTCTACGATGAAACCACTCGGTGCATACGGACCTGCCATCGAAAAGGGGCAGATTTCTCCTTCTTCTTTGGTGCTCGATGCAGCAATTGATATTAACGGCTGGAAACCGACCAACTACTATGACGGTTTTAAAGGCACTGTAACTGTACGCACAGCCCTCAAAGAATCTATGAACACCCCCGCTGTACGTGTTCTGCAGGATGTCGGCGTAGATTATTCGTACAAATTTGTCACCGAAAAGCTCGGCATCAGCACCCTTGTAGATAAAGACGTGCGCAACGGGCAAACGCTGACCGACAGGAATATGAGCTCTTTAGCGCTCGGCGGCGTAACAGACGGCGTAAAGGCAATCGAAATGGCTGCTGCCTATGCAGCCTTTGCAAACGGTGGTATCTACACCGAGCCTTACACCTACACAAAAGTCGTAGACAACAAAGGGCAGGTGCTTTTAGAAAAGAAACCAAAATCCCACGTAGCGATGAGTGATACGACAGCATATATGGTCACATCCATGCTGCAAAGCGTTGTAACCAACGGTACGGGCACAACCGCAAAATTACCTTGCGGTATGCCTTCCGGCGGCAAAACCGGTACAACGGATGCAGAAAAAGACCGTTGGTACATCGGCTTTACCCCATACTATACAGGGGTCGTATGGTATGGCTACGATACACCAAAGCCGCTAAACTTCTTGACTGCACACCCTTGTACTCCAGTATGGAAAAATGTAATGAACGTTATCAGCGCAAAGCAAACCATCAAATCCTTTGCAAAGCCGAAAAGCATATCGGAAGTAGCAGTATGTACGCACTCCGGTCTGCAACCGGGCATTGGTTGTCAAACCACATTCGAGTGTTTCAAAAGCGGCAAAGTGCCAACAGCAAAATGTAGCGGTATACACGATACATTTCTGCCGACCTCTCCATTGCCGGACGGCTATGATCCTTGGGTACCGACTATACCTGCACCGGAGGACGAACCTGCCGTAATGCCACCGCCCCAACAAGAAGAGCCGCTCATACCGGTACCGACTCCAACACCGACACCGGAGACACCTAACGACCCAACGCAATATCCGGATGGAATATAACAAATTAATACAGAGGTTGCCATAAGCAACCTCTGTATTTTTCATTTTTATCAATGTATCCAGGGCATTTGTGCGGCTGCCAGCAGAAAGCTCGAATTATCCAGAGCTAAAACAAAAATGGCATTTAAGGATAACAATAAAGTAAGAAGTGTACCATTTTTGATAAGGGTGCTTTTTGCCTTCACCGCCTTTTAATGAAATGACGGCAGAGTCACCTGCAATATAATGGCACTCTGCTATAGAGGCATTTTCATTAACCAATTGTATAAACTCTTCATTATACTTCGGATGTTCCAGACTGACATAAATAAACGCCATTGTCTCTCGACCGACTGCGCTTTGATTGATAATCGGCGTGTAACGCTCTATCAATCCGGAGCTTTCCAGCTTTTTAATTCTCTCAATAACCGCCGAGGTGGAAAGATTGATTTTTGCCCCAATATTGGTTGCATTCTCTCTTGCGTTTTCCTTTAAGCACAAAAGTATTCTGTAGTCAATAACATCCATCCGAACACCCCCTTTAATTATCCTTGATTATACAAAAATACCGCAATTTTGTAAACCATTTATTAGAAATGCGAAAAATATTTTTGTTTTTAATTCCCAAAACAAAAATATTTCCGTTCAGCAAACTTATTTAATACACATGCTATACTTTTTCGGCTGTTTAAAGCAAAAAAAGAGCATTATTCTGCAAAATTAACACTCTTTTTGCGTTGAAGAACTCGTTTTTAATCTATGACATAAAATGCACATCGGCAGTGTTTCAACTGTTTATATCCCTCTTTTGTCTATTTCTCCGCTATTTTTAAATTAATTTTTTATTCTGTACAAATGCCGTCTCTTCCTCTATGTTGAAATCGGTTATGTGTCACTTTTTAAATCACCTGTTGCAGGATTATTGAGCAATTTTCCATTTTCATCAAACCTTGAGCCATGGCAAGCACAATCCCAGGAATGCTCTGCCTTGTTGTATTTAAGCGCGCACCCCAGATGCGTGCATCTTGGCACCGTTGGTGTAAGCAAGCCTTTGACAGATTCAAATACATTCATCGGAAGTTGCGAATGCAGAATGGTTCTGGACGGTAAATATACATCTTCATATTCGCTTTTTCTTTCGCAAACCATATCTGCCAGAAGCATAGCTGCAACCATGGACGATGTCATCCCCCATTTGTTAAAGCCTGTTGCTACATATAAATCCGGCGTTAAAAATGAATATTGCCCGATATACGGAATGCCATCCAGTGTCATACAATCCTGTGTTGCCCATTTTTCCACAACGCGGGATGACGGAAAATGTTTTTCCTTTGCTCTTTCCAATGCTTTCCAGCCACCACCATTTTTTCCGGTTCGATGTCCCCCGCCACCAAGTAAAAGAAGTCCGTTATGCGTTCTGAAAGAGAGTCCGTCTTGTGTGGCATCAACATACATATCTTTTATTTCCTTTGCATTTTCAAGTGCAAGAACATAAGACCTGTGCTGATACATTTTCATAAAATATGCGCCGTGTTTATTGATAAAAGGAAAGTGTGTCGCAACAATAATTTTTTTTGCCGTAATTGTTCCGTGCTTTGTAAATGCCTTTTTGGAATGCAGTGCAATTACTTGCGTGTTTTCATATATTTTCAAGTCTTTCGCAAGACCAAATGCCAATTTTAAAGGATGAATTTTGGCTTGTTCAAATACTTTGACTGCACCCGCAGTTTCCAAAGGAAGCTCTGTCGTCTCGCAGATATCGGCTTTACAGCCGATGTTTCCAAGCACTTCAGCCTCCTTTTCAATTATATCTCTGTTGTTTATACTATAAACAACAGAATTACACATTTCCAAGTCAGCATCCGTTTTCTCGGCTAAGCTTATCAGTTTATTTAAACCCGCCTTCTGACTTTGATAATAAAGCTGCGTCTTTTCAAGACCATATCTTTTAAAGATTGTACTGTATATCAGTCCGTGCTGCACTGTAATTTTTGCCGTTGTGTTCTTTGTTACGCCCGACAAGATTTCGTTCTGTTCTACCAGGACACAGTCCAACCCTTTCATTTTAAGCAAATATGCACACAAAATCCCACTCATGCCGCCGCCGATGATGAGCACATCTGTATTTATATCTCCAGAAAGTGAATCAAATCTGTACTTTTCAACATTTTCATTCCATATAGACATCGTATCTTCTCCTCTGCATATAGTATTCCAGAAATGAGGATAAGCATACGCCGACGAAAAATAAAAAAGATGCCTAAGGACCTTCGCTTGGGGATAAAACGCCTTAAAAAGCAATATTTTGGCAAATAGCTATGTTAAAAACGACCGAAATCTGCGAGGATGTCGGTCGTTTTTGCCTTGCTCGTTATTCAAACTATTACCTTTAAGGTGCCTGCGGCAGTTTAGACAAGATATTATATCATATTGTCCGGTTCTAACAGTCTATCAATTTCTTCTGCAGACATAATATTTTCTTCAAGCACGATATCACGAATGTTTCTGTTTTCACGAAGTGCTTGCTTGGCCAAAGAGGATGCTTTGGTGTAACCAATATATGGGCAAAGTGCTGTAACAATGCCTACGCTTCTGTCAAGGTGTGTCTTACACTGCGTTGAATTAACCGTTATTTCACTTACGCACTCTTTCACAAAAATTTCAACGCCATTACACAATGTATCAAGAGATTCAAAAAGGCATCTAAAGATAATCGGCTCAAACGCATTCAATTCAAGCTGTCCAGCTTCGGATGCATATGTAATAGTTGTATCATTTCCTATTACATTAAAACAAATTTGATTCATAACTTCAGGAATAACCGGATTAATCTTACCTGGCATAATAGAAGAACCATTCTGTTTAGGTGTAAGATTGATTTCCGCAAAACCCGTTCTCGGACCCGAAGACATCAATCGCAAATCATTTGAAATCTTAGAAAGTGTGGTCGCGCAAGCTTTAATAATACCGGATACATATACAAAAGAATCAAGGTTTTGTGTTGCATCAACAAGGTCATCCGCTTGCACTAATGGCAGATTTGTAAGTTCAGCTAAAATAGGCACTATTGTTTTGATATACTTATGGTCAGCGTTAATACCAGTACCCACCGCTGTACCTCCCATATTAAGCTTTGCCATTTCTTCTATAGCTAACGTAAATCTTGCTATATCACGCTTAATCGCAGAGGCATACGCATGAAAAACTTGTCCGAAGCTAATAGGAACTGCATCCTGCATTTCAGTACGTCCCATTTTAATAACATCGCTGTAAGCATCGGCTTTGTTTTCAAATGTTTCGTAAAGTTTTTCAAGCTGCTCCATAGTCTTTTCCAAAAGTCTTATCGTTGCAATTTTGCCTGCACTTGGATAAGCATCGTTGGTAGACTGTCCGCAATTTACATGGTCATTGGGATGTACAAGCGTATAGTCTCCCTTCTGGCCACCCAAAATTTCAATCGCACGGTTTGCAATAACCTCATTAGCATTCATATTAAGCGATGTGCCCGCACCGCCCTGTATGGAATCCACAATAAAATATGCAGCAAACTTGCCTTGCAGTGTTTCTTCGCAAGCTTGCATAATTGCATCTGCAACTCTTTCTTCTATAACGCCTACTTTTTTGTTTGCAATAACTGCAGCTTTTTTAACTTCTGCTATTGCTCTTATCATTTCAGGGTGGACCTTTGTCCCTGTTATTCTAAAATTTTCTGCTGCACGCAGCGATTGTACACCATAATATGCATCAATCGGAATTTCTTTCATACCAATCGAGTCATACTCATTTCTAAATTGCTTCATTGAAACATCCCCACCTAATATCAATATTTTTCGTTCTTGATTTTACATCAGTTTTAGTATATAATCAAATACATATCAATATATGTTATTCATATTTTTAAGATTATAATAGGAGGGAATATTATGTTTACAAATAAGCATTATATCATTGCCATTTTTGAAGAAGGTAGTTTTTCCAAAGCAGCGCAACGACTTTACGTTTCACAACCATCCCTTAGTGCATCTGTCAAAAGAATAGAAGAGCGAATTTCCTTACCGCTTTTTGATCGCTCAACTTCACCCGTTTCTTTGACAGAGGCTGGCCGCGAATATATACGCTATGCTCTTGACATCAAAGAAAAAGAACAATGCTTTGAACGGTATATATCAGATTGTACCAATATAGTCAGCGGTTCAGTTAAAATAGGTGGTAGTAGTCTGTTTTCCTCATTTCTTCTCCCCTTTATGATTTCAAGTTTTAATAGTATTCACCCCAATGTCACCTTTGAAATTTTTGAAGATAGTACAAAAAATCTTATTGAAAAACTTGGGCTGGGTACTATTGATATCATAATTGAGAACGCGATTATAGATACACCCACAATAAAATCAACAACATATAAAACCGAGACACTACTTTTGGCTGTTCCTCGTGATTTACCTATTAACAACAAACTGGAAAAATATCGCTTAAGCGCAAAAGATATTAAATCAGATAAACATATGTCAGATAAATACAACGTAGATCTTAAACATTTTTCCAGCTGCCCTTTTATTTTGCTGAACCCAGAAAATGATACCGGCAAGCGCGCAAATATCCTTTTTAAAAAACATAACCTTAGCCCGAAGACCATATTTTTTCTAGACCAGCAGGTTACTGCATACAACATTGCTCGGACAGGTGCAGGCATAGCCTTTGTAAGCGACACTTTAATAAAACATGCCGACTCTGAAAAACAGCTTTATTATTACAAGCTCAGCGATAAAGAAATAACACGAAAAATTTTTTTCTATCGAAAGAGTAACCACTATCTGTCAAACGCATGCCAAAAATTTGTTGAACTTAATACCATGAAACAATCATAACTTGATTAAAATTTTTATCTGAACCTTTCTTACAGTAATAGTCTAATGCCTATACCTGTAGGGCAACATATCAAATACTTTAGCACATAATTAATCAAACGAAATAAAAAAGCCATATTTCGCATTAGAAATATGGCTTTTTCCAACTACGCTATTCCGCCTCTAACCTGCGACACCTTTCTCAAAAACACAGTTTGGCACCTTCTATGATCTACCATAACCAAAACATGGACGTTTTAACTTAAGAAGGCCGATAAAGCAATCGATTTTTCTTGTTTTTTTATAAAATTTGTACACAAAGTTATACACAGGAAAGGATTGACATTCGCCGAAATTTGTTATAATATAATTATGTTTGTGTATACTTGTAAATATTAGTAATTTCACGGAGGATAAATCATGAAACTGCTTACACCGGAAAGATATGAAGAATACGAAGCCTTTTTGCAAAGCCGCAAGGAAGGCCACTTTTTGCAGTCCTTGCCGTGGGCAAAAGTGAAGGATATGTGGAAAAACGAAATTTTAATTGTCGAAGATGAAAATGGTGCCATCAAGGGCGCAATGTCTCTTCTGATTCGCAAAATCCCGTTCTTCCCGCTCACCATCATGTACGCACCGCGCGGTCCTGTTTGTGACCGTTACGATGCAGCGACCATTAAGGAATTGGTTGACGGTGCACGCGAGCTTGCAAAAAAGCACAAAAGTTATGTGCTTAAAATCGACCCGGATGTAGAAGCATCGGACGAAAAATTCTGCAAAATTATGCGGGATTTGAAGTTCCGTTTCAATAAGTCCAAGAACTTTGAGGGTGTGCAGCCGAGATTTGTAGTCCGCAAGGACGTATCCGGTCTTGAAGGTGTAGATAAAGACGGCAACGACAAGCTTTTGATGAGCTTTGAAAGCAAAACACGCTACAACGTACGTGTGGCAATGCGCAAAGGCGTATATGCTAAAATCGGTACACGCGAAGATTTAAAGGCCTTCCACGAGGTTATGATGGTCACCGGCGTGCGCGATGGCTTTTTGCCGCGTTCTTTGGAATATTTTGAAAAAATGTACGACGAAATGGGCGACGCGCTGCGTCTCTATCTCATATACTATAACGATATCCTCGTTTCCGGCGCCATTGCGATTTTGTACGGCAACAAGGTATGGTATCTGTACGGCGCAAGTGCAAATGAATACAGAAACGTGATGCCGAACTATCTGATGCAATACGAAATGATGAAATGGGCTGTGGAAAACAACTGTGATGTATACGATTTTCGCGGCGTTTCCGGCGACCTGAATAAGGGCAATCAGCTGGCAGGTCTGCTCCGCTTTAAGATTGGCTTTATCAACGAAGAGGATCAGGCAAAAGGCGGCGGTTTAGTAGAATTTGTCGGCGCGCTCGACTATGTATTCAATCCGTTTATGTACTTCTTTATCGAAAAGGGCGAGCGCACATACCGCGAGCTGAGAAGAAGACTTTTCCTGCGCAAGAACAAGGACTTTTTACCGACAGCGAAAACCGCTGCAGAAAAGCCGGTTGCAAATGCAGAAACAAAGGAATAATATATGAAAAAACTCGTTGTAGAAAAAGAGAAGCTGCTTAAAAATGTTGCTGCGCTTAAAGCAGAAGCACAAAAGACAAACACCAAGCTGATTGCGATGCTCAAGGGCAATGGCTACGGCTTAGGTTTGTGCGCGTTTGCGCGTCTATTAACCGAAAACGGCATAGATACCATTTCCGTTTGTCTTTTGGAAGAAGCACGCACACTGCGTGAGGGTGGCATCGATTGTGAAATTTTATTGCTCTCCCCGACCTGCGAATTAAGCGAAGCAAAAGAAGCGCTACAGCTCGGTGTGACCTGCGCGGTCGGCTCTGAAGATTCGTGCGCTGTGCTCGATATTGCCGCCGAACAGCTCGGCATTAAAGCAAAAGCGCATCTGGCAATCGATACAGGTTTTGGCAGATTCGGCTTTCTCTACAGCGAAATTAACGAAGCCGCTGCACTTTTAAAGGATACGGCGCACATCGAAATCACCGGTACATTTTCGCATTTGTCTGATGCATTCGGTGATGAAAAAAACTCAAAATTGCAGTTTGAGCGCTTTAACACCGTAGTGGAAGCACTGCAAGAAAAGGGCCTAAATCCGGGTTTTCGCCATTTATGCAATTCCTGCGGATTTTTGCGTTTCCCCGCGATGCGTTTAGATGCGGCGCGCATTGGCTCCGCTTTTTTAGGCAGACTGCCGATGCAAAGCAAACTTAAGCTTGAAAAAATCGCGTATTTGGAAAGCTGCATCTGCGAAACAAAGACACTACCTGCCGGTTTTAATATCGGCTATGCAAACACATATAAAACAAAGCGTGAAACACGCATCGGCGTTGTGCCGGTCGGGTATATGGACGGCTTTGGCGTCAGCAAGGTAAACGATACCTTCCGTTTTTCGGATATTGTGCGCTATACGCTCACATCCGTGAAATCCCTGTTTCGTGACAATCGCATTTACGTAAAAGTAAACGGTGTCCCCTGCCCGATTCTTGGCAGAATCAGTATGTTTAATATTATTGTCGATTTAACCGACACAGACGCGCAAACCGGCGCAGCAGTGACATTAAGTTGTAATCCGATTTTAATCAATGCCTCGGTGGAGCGCAAATACATTTAGGAGTTAAAATATGTTTGACAAACTTGCTTTCATTGAAGAAAAATATGAAGAGCTCGGCAAAAAGGTCATCGACCCTGCCGTAATTGCAGATAACGAAGCGTATCGTAAATACTGCAAGGAACATTCCGACATCTCTCCGATTGTGGAAAAATACCGCGAATACAAAATGGCAAAGGAAACCATCGCCGATGCAACGGAAATGCTTGCAGACAATGATGACAAAGAAATGGAAGAAATGCTACGCGCAGAAATTGACCAAGCAAAGAAAAACATCGAAACCTGTGAGCAGGAATTAAAAATCCTGCTGCTGCCGAAGGACCCGAACGATGAGAAAAACGTTATTGTCGAAATCCGCGGCGGCGCCGGCGGTGACGAGGCTGCCCTCTTTGCCGCAAGTCTATTGCGTATGTATAGCATGTATGCCGAAACCAGACGCTGGAAGATTGATATGATGAACTCCAACGAAACCGATATCGGCGGCTATAAAGAAGTATCGTTCATGATTGAAGGTGCAGGCGCATACAGCCGTTTAAAGTTTGAAAGCGGCGTGCACCGCGTACAGCGCGTTCCGGCAACGGAATCGAGCGGTAGAATCCACACCTCAACGGTAACGGTTGCGGTGCTACCGGAAGTCGAAGATGTAGAAGTGGAAATCAATCCGAACGATTTAAGAATTGATGTATTCCGCGCCGGCGGTCCGGGCGGTCAGTGCGTAAATACAACAGACTCCGCCGTCCGCGTGACCCACTTGCCGACCGGCTTGGTGGTATCGTGCCAGGACGAAAAATCACAGCACAAAAACAAGGATAAGGCGCTCAAAATTCTGCGCTCCCGCCTTTACGATTTGATGTGCGAGCAGCAAAATGCCGAAATTGCGCAAAACCGCAAAAGTCAGGTTGGTACGGGCGACCGCAGCGAACGAATCCGCACATATAACTTTCCGCAGGGTCGTGTAACCGACCACAGAATTGGTTTAACACTGCACCGCTTGGAAGCTGTGCTTAATGGAGAGCTTGACGAGCTGATTGATGCACTCAACACAGCAGACCAGAGTGAAAAATTAAAATCACAAAGTGAATAAAAGAAAAAAACTTGTGTACGCACAAGTTTTTTCAGGCAAATATGTAAATAAAACTATACCATAGGTGTAAACTATTTTGTATTTTTGGAGATGATATTATGGAAAATTTTAAAACAAGACTGAAAAACTTGCGCATCGAGCGCGGCATCAGTCAAAATGCACTGGCACAATCCATTGGCTTGACACGCGCCGCAGTCAATGCTTGGGAAGCCGGCAAGGGCTATCCGAATGCGTATTGTCTTGCTGCTCTTTCGAAGTATTTGAATGTCAGTGCAGATTTTTTATTGGGTATTTCCAGTGCATATACGATAGACATCAGCAAGCTGCCCCAGGAAGAGCGTGAAATTGTACTGCGACTTGTTAACTGTTTTCACAAGCTTTAAAACAAAACCTGCGTTGCAAGCAAAAGTATGTACCCAGGCAGTCCCAAAAGACCGCAAAAGGAAAAGGTATATACATTCAGACCAATGCACAAGCCATATGTCGCTGCAGCTGCATTAAATGCACTGAGCACACATAGGCCGGCACCGGCACGCAACAGAAAGCGCACACAAAATCGCGATAGCCGTGCAAAAGAAAAGATAAAGATATAAATCGCCATAGCACAGAGTACAACTGCCGCAATGGTATACATTCGACTCATCATAAGCGCACCTCAGACCGTATAGACTAAAATACTGCCGTTTTCCGTTATCCCCTTTTCTTTTGCACTATTTAACAAATACCGGTATTTTGCCTGGCAGGCTTTTATTTGGTAAATATACATATCAATGAGCATCGGGTCGGTCGCATAATCAAAATTTTGCGTCGCGCACTCCAGTTCGTACTTTGCTTGATATAGATTACGCAAGAGAACCTTATGTTCTTCGCTCACGCCTTTGCGCAGTTTTTTTAATTTAACAGATGTTTCCATCGCTAAACCTCCTTTGTCTGCTCTGTACCTATTATAAGCAGCAAAACAGAGAAATATGCCAAGTATTCATCTGCTGAAAAATTTTGCTTTTTACAACTTTTACCATAAAATGTAAATTTTCTCTTGCATTTTGAAATAAAATGTGTTAAGATGAATTTACTGGAAATAATTTACATTTTAATTTAAATTTAGGAGGACAGCATTATGAAAAACCAAATCTCTGTAGTACTGGCAGATGACAGCGAAGATTTTGTAAACGCGGTCAAAAACCATCTCGATACCGTGGACGGTATCCGTGTTGCCGGCGTTGCGTATAACGGACGTGAGGCAATCGAAATGGTCAAGGAAGTAAAACCGGACGTTCTTTTACTGGATATGATTATGCCGCAGTTAGACGGTCTGGGCGTTTTGCAGAAAATCAAGAATACCTCTCTGGAAAAAGAGCCGGTTTGTATGATGCTCTCCGGCGTAAGTCAGGCGCGTTCCACGCAGAAAGCGATGGAGCTTGGCTGTGCTTATTTTATGTTAAAGCCGCTCGATATGGATGCGCTCTCCGACCGCATTTTGGAGTTTGCGGATGATACATACGCCGACGCACCCCTGCCGGTAACGCAGCTAAAAGCCGCACAAGTCGCTCCGGTAAAGGCGGAGCCGAAGGATTTGGAGCGCACGGTTACCGCGCTCATTCACGACATCGGTATTCCGGCGCACATCAAGGGGTATCAGTTTATCCGCAGTGCGATTTTAATGGCAATTGACAACATAGAGGTCATCAACCACATTACAAAGCAACTCTATCCCGACCTTGCAAAAATGTACAAAACCACCCCGAGCCGCATTGAGCGCGCCATTCGTCACGCAATCGAAGTTGCGTGGAATCGCGGGCACGTGGACACGATGGAAAAGCTGTTCGGTTACACCATTTCTGCTGAAAAGGGTAAGCCGACCAACTCGGAATTTATCGCGATGCTGGCGGACCATTTGCGACTGCAAATGCGATGAGGTAATATTTATACGTAAGGCAAATTAAAACAAGCATATCCGCAGATATGCTTGTTTTTTATACCCTTCCGACGCAATATTTTTTACAAAACTTTGTAATTTGAATTTCCGCATCATTCTGCATTTTTTCGCCCTTTTTTATTGACTTATCTATACAAAAAGTGGTATAATATTATGAAGTATTGTGTATAGGAGTTTTAGCGATGTGGAAGGCAGATAAATGGCAGGACTATGAGCTAATCGACAGTGCTTATGGTGAGAAACTGGAGCGCTGGGGAAAATATATTTTACGCAGACCGGACCCGCAGGCGGTATGGAATGTGCGCACTTCCCCACTGTGGGAAAAAGCGGACGCGGTATACCACCGCTCGAATACCGGCGGGGGACACTGGGAGTTTAAAAACAAGAAGATGAAAGAGCGTTGGGAAATTGATTTTGGCGACCTTCGCTTCTGCATCAAGCCGATGGGCTTTAAACATACCGGTCTTTTTCCGGAGCAGGCGGTCAACTGGGTTTGGTTTTCCGATTTGATAAAGAAAGCCAACCGACCGATTCGCGTACTCAACCTCTTTGCCTACACGGGCGGTGCTACAGTTGCCGCATTAAAGGCAGGCGCAAGTGTGACGCACGTGGATGCGTCTAAGGGTATGGTGAGCTGGGCAAAGGAAAATGTTGCCGCGACGAATATGACAGATGCGCCGGTGCGCTACATTGTAGACGATGTCCTCAAGTTCGTTGCGCGCGAAAAGCGCCGCGGCAAACGCTACGAAGCCATTATTATGGACCCCCCTTCTTACGGACGCGGTCCGGGCGGCGAAGTGTTCAAGATTGAAAATGAGCTTTATGCCCTCGTACAGGCCTGCAGCGAAATTTTGTCAGATGCGCCGCTTTTTTTCCTGATTAATTCGTATACGACCGGTCTTTCGCAGACCGTATTAACCAACGTGCTTTCCCTGATTTTAAAAGACCGTTTCAGCGGCAAAATCAGCGCCGATGAAATCGGACTGCCGATGACGGCGAAAAGCGGATTGGTTCTCCCCTGCGGCATTTCGGGACGCTGGCAGGAAAAATAGAAATCTGGTGATTACAAAAGATGATTACAGCACAAAATTTAACACACACATATCCCTGCGATGAGGAAACTGAAGCCAAAACCGTTTTAACGGATGTTTGTATGGACATTCAAGACGGCGAATTTGTTGCCATTGTCGGCCACAACGGCAGCGGAAAATCCACCCTGGCAAAGCATTTCAATGCGATTTTATTGCCGAGCGGCGGTAAGGTGTACGTAGACGGATTCGATACGGAAGATGAAAATCTGCTGTTTGAAATCCGCAAGCACGTCGGCATGGTATTTCAAAATCCGGACAATCAGATTGTTGCCGCCGTGGTGGAAGACGACGTTGCCTTCGCGCCGGAAAATTTGGGTGTAGAACCGAAGGAAATCCGCGTACGCGTCGATGCCGCGCTCCAAGCGGTCGGTATGTACGACAAGCATTTAGACGCACCGCACCATTTATCGGGTGGTCAGAAGCAGCGCATTGCGATTGCCGGTATTTTGGCGATGCAGCCAAAGCACATTATATTGGACGAGCCGACGGCAATGCTTGACCCGATCGGGCGTCGTGAGGTATTAAACACCGTTAAAAAGCTCAACCGCGAGCAAGGTATGAGCGTCGCGCTGATTACACATTATATGGACGAAGCCGCGCAGGCGGACAGAATCATTGTGATGCGCGCCGGCAAGGTCTTTATGGAAGGTACGCCGCGCGAAATCTTTGCCCGTGCCGATATGTTGCGCACGACGGGGTTAGATATTCCGCAGGCAACCGAGCTTGCACATCTGCTGATCCGGGCAGGTCTGCCGCTGCGCGATGACATTATCTTTGCCGACGAATGTGTAGAGGAGATATTAAAGCTATTATGATTAAATGCGAAAATCTGTCTCATATTTACCAGAGTGGCACCCCTTTTGAGAAAGCCGCTCTAAGAGATATCAACTTAGAAATACGCGAAGGCGAGCTGGTTGCCATCATCGGACATACCGGTAGCGGCAAATCCACGCTGATTCAGCATTTTAACGCACTGGAAAAACCGACCGGCGGTAAAATTTATATTGACGGCGTAGATTTATCCACGCCGAAGCTGAATTTAAAGGAAATTCGCCAGAAGGTCGGACTTGTGTTTCAGTATCCGGAGCATCAGCTGATGGAAGAAACCGTACGCAAAGACATTGCCTTCGGTCCAAAAAACTTAGGCTTGTCCGACGAAGATGTTGCCGACCGCGTAAACTCCGCTGCGCACGCCGTGGGCTTAAAGCCGGAATTACTCGACAAATCGCCGTTTGCGCTATCCGGCGGCGAAAAGCGCCGCGTTGCAATTGCAGGCGTGCTTGCGATGGAGCCGAAGGTGCTTGTATTGGACGAACCGACGGCGGGACTTGACCCGGCAGGCAGAGATGATCTGCTCGCCCTCATCCGCAAGCTAAATGATTGCGGTATGACGATTGTATTTGTATCGCACAGTATGGAGGATGTGGCAAAAATTGCGCAGCGCGTAATTGTCTTAAATGATTCCACCATCATCAAAACCGGTACGGTTGCTGAAGTTTTTTCGGAAGCAGCACTCTTAACCAGCATTGGCTTAAACGTACCGCAAATCAGCAGAATTGTTGCCGCTTTGCGCGAAAAAGGCATCCATATCTCCAAAGATATTTACACCACCGCGGATGCTGCAAAAGCATTACTTGATTTGATAAAGAAGGACTAAACTATGCTTAAAGACATTACTCTCGGACAATATTATCCCGGAAGCTCCTGCATCCACCGTTTAGACCCGCGAATGAAAATTCTTTTAACGCTTCTCTATATTGTTCTTTTGTTTTTCATAAAAAACTTCACCGGCTTTTTTGCCTTTGCCATCCTGACCGTTGCGGTGATTCTCTTTGCGAAGCTCCCGCTGTTGTACGTACTTAAAGGCATTAAACCGCTGATGTTCATTATCGTTTTCACCGGCATCATCAATCTGTTTATGACACCGGGCAAAATCTGGGTCACCATTCCGCATACGCCGCTTTGTATTACATACGAGGGCGTGCGCACGGCGGCGCTGATGATTGTGCGTCTGGTTTTCCTGATTATGGGCACCTCTGTTTTAACGCTGACCACTTCCCCGCTCTCGCTGACGGACGGCATCGAAAAGCTGCTGTCGCCGTTTAAGAAAATTGGTCTTCCCGCGCATGAGCTTGCGATGATGATGTCGATTGCACTTCGATTTATTCCGACACTTTTAGAAGAAACTGAAAAGATTATGAAGGCGCAGACCGCGCGCGGTGCCGATTTTGAATCCGGCAACCTAATAAAGCGCGCCAAGGCGCTCGTACCGCTTTTAGTACCGCTCTTTATCAGTGCATTCCGCCGCGCGGACGAACTTGCGATGGCGATGGAATGCCGCTGCTATAATGGCAGTAACCACAGAACAAGAATGAAAGAAATTAAAATCACAAAAGCAGATATCGGTATCACCGGCATCGCCATTTTGTCGCTTGCCTGCGCAACGACCGTCGGTCTGTTACCGTTTTTGATTTAAGAGGTTTCATATGAGAAATGTCTGTCTGACAATTCAATATGACGGCACAACGCTACACGGTTGGCAACGCCAAAAGGATGCCATGACCGTGCAACAGCTTTTAGAAGACGCGGTGTATGCGCTCACGCAGGAAGAAGTCCACATCATCGGCTGCGGCAGAACAGATGCCGGCGTACACGCACTGGAATACATCTGTAATTTCCATACAGAGGCTACCATTCCGGACAAAAGCTTTCCCGCCGCGCTGAACACAAAATTGCCGCACTGTGTGCGCGTTCGCGCTGCCAAAACCGCAGATGATGCTTTTCACGCACAATTCGACGTTGTGCGCAAGCGATATATATACAAAATACAAACAGGCCAAATCCCGAATGTGTTTTTAACGCCGTACACCTGGCACTATCCATACAAGCTGGACATTGAAAAAATGCAGCGCGCAGCAAAGCATTTTCTCGGCGAGCATAACTTCGAAGCCTTCTGCGCAAGCGGCGCCACCGTAAAAAGCTTTGTACGCACCATTTACGCGCTGGATGTAACGCAGGAAAACGACACCATCACCATTGATGTATGCGGAAGCGGATTTTTATACAATATGGTGCGCATTATTGCAGGCACACTCGCCTACGTCGGCAGCGGCAAAATTCATCCGGATGCACTGTCGGCAATTATCGAAAGCAGAAATCGCGAGCTTGCCGGTATTACAGCACCGCCGCAAGGTCTGTATATGGCAGGCATAACATACAACGAAGAAATTTAAGGCAAGGGAAGGTATTTTTTATGGACACACCGGACAGAAGAGCGCGTTTAAAAGATATTGACGCCGTCAAACTTCACGAGCCACAGCAGAAGAAAAGCAAGAAATGGCTTATTTTTGCCATATGTGTTCTTATTTTGCTTTTTGTTGCCGCTCTGGCAGCACTCGGATATCAATACTACACAGAAAACTTTTCTGCGAGCGACACCACTTTCAATGCACACGTACTCTCCACGTACACCGGCAGCGCTAATGCGGGTAATGCCGCATATGCGCCGTACAAAGATGGTATTTTAATTACAACGCAGACACAGACAAGCTTTTACAACGCAAAAGGCGAAGTTGAATGGCAATTGGACATAGCTGTTTTAAATCCGTTTCTCAAGGTAAACGAGAGCTACATTCTGCTTGCCGGCAAAAACAGCAAAGAATTATACCTGATTCGCGACGGCAAAATTATGATTAAAACAAATGTGCCCTATCCGATTATCAACGCCGGCGTAGCAGCGAATGGCAACTTCTTTATTATAGAGGATGAACCGTATTATAAAGGCTTACTCACCGTGCGCGATAACAAAAACAAGGATTTGTTCGTATGGCATTCCGGTACATCCTACATTATAGATGCCGCCTTTAATGAACGCACCTCGCAAATCGCCATCAGCACGCTAACGGCGACGCCGCAGACGGACAAAAAGGAAGAAAAAAGCGAAGAGAAACCGGATTACACCGGTGCACTTTTACTCTTTAAGCTACACGAAAACGCCCCATATCAGACGCATACATTTGCAAATACCATCGTAGCAAATGTATATTATGATGCGGGACGCTATATGGTAGTAACAGACAGTGGCGTTCACGCATACAATGCGAGCAATGGTGGCTATGCGTGGTCTTACGATATATTGCCACATATGCTGCAACGCATTAACTACCAGGATGGAAAGCTTGCGCTTTTGACCGTGGCCGAAGACGGTACACAAACACTGCAGCTGCTCCGTACAGACGGCAAACTCTCCGGTAAGAAAATCGAAGGGTTACAAAACATTTCCGCCGTTACTTTGACGAAAAACATTCTTGCAGCCGGTAGCGGAAGCCATATGTCCGTATACAGTCTGCGCGGCGATTTGCGTTATCACATTGCATTGCCGAAAGCATACAACGACTTTTATCTCTATAATAACGGACAGTATATGCTTGGCGCAAACAACATTGTGGCAGACATTCTTTCTGTCAGATAAAAGAAAGGACTTTGTTTATGCAATACATACTCGATATTGTAGTTTTAATCGTTTTGGTTTTTTGCATATTCCGCGGTATTAAGCGCGGTGCGGTACGCACCATTTTTTCCCTCTTTTCGTTTATTATCGCATTGGTGCTGACATTTATGCTTGCCTCCCCTTTTGCGCAATACATGGAAAAGCTGTCCTTCGGCGAAAGTATGCACGCCTCTATTTCGAAAGCCGTAGAAGACAAGATTGACGGTTTTCTCTTTAAAGAAGAGGACGTTGAAACCACCAACACGACCGAAAGCATTTTAGATACATTATCTGTACCTACATATATGAAAAAGTCTCTGTTTTTAAAAAGCGACTTTTTCGTGCGCAATTCGGATGTGCCTGCCTCCAAAGCAGTCGCCGACACACTGGCAAGCGCATATATGAAACTGATTTATTCCGTTGTGCTGTTTGTTCTGTTGCTTATAGGCCTGCGCCTTTTGCGTATTTTGGCAGAGCTTGTATTCAAACTACCGCTGCTCAAGGATGTCAACCGTATTGTCGGCGCGGTGGCAGGCCTTATAAACGGCATCGTGATTGCCTATTTGCTTTTAAGCGCTGTCAGCGCACTTTCAAGCCTACCGGGCGCTGAATGGTTACAGTCTGCAATGGAAAGCTCCTATATTTTCAAAAATATTTATGAAAACAATGCATTGTTTTCTGCAATTCTTTAAAAGGATGGTCTGACTATGACAGATTACGAAATTTTACAAACCAAATCGCTTGCCGAGCTGAAAGCCTATGCAAAAGAGCTTGCTTTAACCGGCGTGAGCGCATTAAATAAAAGCGCACTCATTGCGCGCATTACCGAGGAATGTATGCGCCGCATTGCCGAAGCTACTGAAACGCAAAAACAGGCAGAAGCGCCAAAGCCGAAGGAAAAGACGCGCCCTGCAGATGTATACGAAGTGCAGGGTTTTTTGGAAGTGCACGAAGACGGCTTTGGATTTATCCGTTTTGATAATTATGAATCAAGCCCGAAGGACGTCTATGTTGCAAACTCGCAAATTCGCCGCTTTAACTTGAAAACCGGCGATGAAATCTGTGGCGATGCCCGTCCCCTGCGCGAGGGCGAAGAAGGCAAATACTCGCCGCTGCTCTACATTCATAAAATTAACGGTGACAAGCCGGATGCGGCAATCCGCCGCCGTCCGTTTGACAGTCTGACCCCGATTTATCCGAACAAGCGTATTCCATTGGAAACAGCATCAAATGCGTATGCTATGCGCTTAATTGATTTGGTTGCACCAATTGGTTACGGACAGCGCGGTTTAATTGTTGCGCCGCCGAAAGCCGGCAAAACTACGTTGCTCAAAAACGTAGCACAAAGCATAGAAAAAAACTGTCCGACTGCGACTTTAATTGTGTTATTAATTGACGAGCGTCCGGAGGAAGTTACCGATATTAAACGCAGTATTCAAAGCGAGGTTATCTACTCCACCTTTGACGAAACACCGGAGCATCACGTTAAGATTGCAGAGCTTGTATACGAACGCGCACAGCGTCTTGTGGAGCAGAAAAAGGATGTTATTATTTTGCTTGACTCCATTACGCGACTGACGCGCGCGTATAACCTAACCGTGCCGCCGAGCGGACGCACGCTGTCCGGCGGTATTGACCCCGGCGCCCTGCATAAGCCGAAGAAGTTTTTCGGTGCAGCGCGTAACATTGAAGAAGGCGGCAGCCTGACGATTTTAGCAACCGCTCTGGTGGAAACAGGTAGCCGTATGGACGATGTCATTTTTGAAGAATTCAAGGGTACGGGCAATATGGAGCTGCGTTTAGACAGACAGCTTCAAGAAAAGAGAGTCTTCCCTGCCATCGACATTGCAAAATCCGGCACACGCCGCGAAGAGGCACTCCTTTCCGGCGAAGAACTCTGCGCCGTATGGTCGATTCGCAAAGCGATGAGCCGCACGAGCACGGTGGATGTGACCGAAGATATTTTAGGCAAGCTGACACGCACAAAAACCAACAAGGATTTTGTGGAAAATATTAACGCCACAATGGGGAAATAATATGTTAGAAATTTATTTGGACAATTCAGCCACGACAAAGCCTTATTTAGAGGTAAACGCGGCATATTTGGATATGACGGAAATCTGTTACGGGAACCCTTCTTCCCTGCACAAGCTCGGTATGCGCGCCGAAAAAGAAGTGAAAAATGCGCGCGCTACACTTGCTAGCATTTTGGGTGTACGGGAAAAAGAACTCTTTTTCACCTCCGGCGGTACAGAGAGCAACAACCTTGCCATTCTAGGCTATGCGCGCGCAAACAAGCGCCGCGGTATGCATATCATCACCACCGCAGTTGAACACCCTGCCGTGGCAGAACCGATTGCACAGCTTAAAGAAGAAGGCTTTGATGTGACGGTGCTGGGCGTAGACGAGCACGGTCGCATCCGTCCGGAAGAATTTGATGCCGCTCTGCGCGAAGATACCATTTTAGCTGCAGTGATGTACGTCAACAACGAAATCGGCGCCATTATGCCGATGGAGAAATTAAAGCCGATGATCAAAAAGAAGTCGCCGCACTGCGCACTCTTTGTCGATGCGGTACAAGCCTTCGGTAAGATACAGATTAAGCCTGAAAAGCTCGGCATTGATATGATGAGCGTCAGCGGACATAAAATTCACGGTCCGAAAGGCATCGGTCTTTTGTACGTGAAAGAAAAGACATTAATTAAGCCGATTCTCTACGGTGGACATCAGCAAAGCAATCTGCGCTCCGGCACGGAAAACACCCCTGCCATCGTCGGTCTTGCAACGGCGGCACAGCTCGCGTTTAAAGACCCGAAAAAGCAACTTAAAATCAGAGCAATGCGCGATATGCTCAAGGCCGGTATTTTGACGCAGATTGACAATGTAGTCATCAACAGTGACGATGACTGTCTTGAAAACATATTAAACGTTTCCTTCATTGGTGTGCGCTCGGAGGTACTGCTCCACGCACTGGAGAGCAAGGACATCTATGTTTCCTCCGGCTCCGCGTGTGCATCCAATGCACCGAAGCCGTCGGCGACGCTTACAGCAATGGGCAAAAACGCAAAGGAAATTGACAGCGCACTGCGTTTCAGCTTTTCCGAATTCAACACGGCGATGGAAATCCAGGAAGTCATCAAGGTATTGGTAAATGAAGTTGCGGAGCTCCGCAAATACATGCGATAAGAGGTAAAATCATGCAGGAAATTCTTTTAGTAAAATACGGTGAAATTATATTAAAGGGCTTAAATCGTCCGGTATTTGAAGCGGTGCTTGTCAAAAACATCCGCCGCGCACTTTCCGAATTTAAGGGATTGAAAATCTACGCTGCACAAGCGACAATTTACATTGAGCCTGCCGAAGACACCGATATGGACGAAGTTGCAAAGAAGCTTTTAAAGGTGTTCGGCGTGCTCAGCGTGACCCGTGCCTGCGTTGTAGAAAAGGATTTGAATAAAATCATGAAAGCCGCGGTAGAATACTGCGGGGAAGCCCTAACAGGCACGACATTTAAGGTAGAGGCAAAGCGTGCAGACAAGAAATTCCCGCACACATCGCCGGAAATCTGTCGCGCGGTCGGCGGTTATTTGCACGACAAGGTTGAAAATCTGACTGTGAACGTGACCAATCCGCAAAACGTGGTGATGGTGGAAATCCGCGACTATGCAGCTTATGTATACTGCGGCAAGCTCGCAGGTCAGGGCGGACTGCCAACCGGCACAGGCGGCAGAGCATCGCTTTTGTTGTCCGGCGGTATCGACTCCCCCGTTGCAGGCTATATGATGGCAAAGCGCGGTTTGGAGCTGGATGCGATTAACTTTTTCAGCTATCCGTACACCAGCGAGCGTGCAAAGGAAAAGGTGATGGATCTGGCAAAAATTCTTGCCGGTTACACATCTAAAATCAATCTGCACATTGTGCCGTTTACGGAAATTCAGCTTGCGATTCGCGACAACTGTCCGGAAGAGCATTTAACCCTGATTATGCGCCGCTTTATGATGAAGATTTCCGAAATCGTAGCGCGCAAAAACGGTAGTGCAGCGCTGATTACTGGCGAAAGCCTCGGTCAGGTTGCCAGCCAGACACTGCAGGCACTCGGCGTAACGGATGATGCGGTAAATATGCCGGTATTCCGCCCGCTGATTGGTATGGACAAAGAGGAAATTGTGCAGATTTCGAGAAGAATCGGCGCATTCGAAACCTCCATATTGCCGTACGAGGACTGCTGCACGGTATTTACGCCGAAGCACCCGACCACAAAGCCGAAGTTGGATATTATTTTAAAATCCGAATCCGTGCTGCCAATCGATGAGCTCATTGAAAGAGCCGTAGCCGGCGTAGAAACGATTACTTTATAAGAGGGATACTATGAACGCAGAACTGCTTTCCGTGGGCACAGAGCTGTTGCTCGGCGAAATTTTAAATACAGATGCGCAATTTCTCGCAAGTGAATTGTCCAAGCTCGGCATCAATGTGTTTCATCAGACCGTTGTCGGCGACAATCATAAGCGGCTTAAGGATGCCGTTTTGCTTGCGCTCTCGCGCGCAGATTTGGTGATTACCTCCGGCGGTCTCGGCCCGACAAGTGATGATATCACAAAAGAGGTACTCTGTGAAGCTATGGGCGCGAAGCTTGCAATGGACAAGCGCTCGCTTGCGCGCATTGAAGCCTATTTTAAGCAAACCGGCAAACCAATGGTGAAAATCAACGAAAAACAAGCAATGCTTCCAGTTGGCGGTATTGTGCTTGATAACAACTGCGGCACCGCACCGGGCGGCATTATTGAAAAAGACGGCAAAATTGCCATCTTCCTCCCCGGTCCCCCACACGAGCTTATGCAGATGTATACGGAAAGTGTGCGCCCGTATCTTGCAAAGCGCACCGACAGTATGCTCTATTCTAAAACACTGCGCGTTGCCGGCATCGGCGAATCGCGTATGGAAGAACTGTTGTCCGATTTAATGCAGACAAGTGAAAATCCAACGGTGGCACCATATGCCAAAACAGACGAAGTGACACTTCGCCTGACCGCACGTTGCAAGGACGATACAGATGGTGAGCGCATCATTGCGCCGGTGGAAGAAAAAATCCGCGCGATTTTGGGGGATGCCGTATATGGCATCAATAACGATACGATTTACAGCTGTGTATTTCACCTGCTCAAAGAAAAGAACAAAACCGTTTCCTTTGCCGAAAGCTGCACCGGCGGTATGCTTGCCGCGAAGCTGACGGATTTTGCAGGCGCGTCCGGTGTAATAAAAGAAAGCTATGTCACCTACTGCAATGCAGCAAAGGAAAAGATTCTCGGTGTGGACGCTGCGCTACTTAAAGAAAAAGGCGCAGTCAGCCGCGAGGTATGTGCCGCAATGGCAGAGGGACTTTTCAAAATCAGCGGCAGTGATATCGCCCTGAGCGTAACCGGCGTAGCAGGTCCGGACAGCGACGAAAAAAGCAATCCGGTCGGTTTGGTTTACATCGGCCTTTGCGACGGCAAAAACACCGCTGTTCGTGAATTTCAATTTGCAGGCGCACGCGAGCGCATTCGAAGTCGCGCAGCGATGAATGCATATCTGTTTTTGCGGAATTTTCTGATAAATTGAAAAAAAGTGTTGACATATGCGAATAAAACCGCTATAATAATAACAGAACAAACGTTTGTATAGAAAGGTGTGTTCTACATGTCTGAAATTATTTCCGAAAAGAAAAAAGCGCTCGAAGCCGCATTGACCGGTATCGAGAAAAAATACGGTGAAGGCTCGATTATGAAGCTTGGCTCCAACGCCAAATTAAATATCGATACCATTCCGACCGGCTCGATGAGTCTTGACCTCGCGCTCGGCATCGGCGGTTTACCGCGCGGTAGAATTGTGGAAATCTACGGACCGGAATCCTCGGGTAAAACCACGCTGACGCTGCATATTATCGCTGAAGCGCAGAAAATCGGCGGCGAGGTTGCATTTATCGACGCAGAGCACGCCCTCGATCCGGAATACGCAAAAAATCTGGGCGTAGATACGGACAACCTGATTGTGGCACAGCCGGATACCGGTGAACAGGCGCTCGAAATTACAGAAGCGCTCGTGCGTAGTGGTGCGATTGACGTTGTGGTTGTCGACTCTGTTGCCGCATTGGTACCGAAGGCGGAAATCGACGGTGAAATGGGTGACAGTGTTGTCGGCTCGCACGCACGACTGATGAGCCAGGCAATGCGCAAACTGGCCGGTATTTTAAATAAGTCGAACACGATTGCGATTTTCATCAATCAGCTGCGTGAAAAGGTTGGTGTGCTTTACGGCAATCCGGAAACCACGACCGGCGGTCGTGCACTGAAGTTCTACGCCTCCGTCCGCTTAGACATCCGACGTGTGGAAGCCATTAAAAACGGCACCGAAATCATTGGTAACCGCACACGCGTTAAGGTGGTAAAAAACAAGGTGGCACCGCCATTTAAAGAAGCAGAATTCGATATTCTTTACGGCAAGGGCATCTCCAAAGAAGGCAATATCTTAGATGTTGCCACGGCGCTCGGCATTATTCAAAAGAGCGGCTCCTGGTTTGCATACGAAGGTGAACGCCTTGGACAGGGTCGCGATAACGTGCGCGAATATATGATTGCAAATCCGGAGTTTACCGCGATGATTGATGCGCAGATTCGTGAAAAGCTTGACTTAAAGGAAATCAAGCGCATTGACGATGAAGCCGTTGTTGCACTGGACAAATCTCCGAAGAAAAAGTGATAGGAGCCGGGTAGATGCACTACATAATCCTTGACCTCGAATGGAATCAGCCTGTATCAAAAAACAGCTACCCCTATTTGAGAATCGGTGACCGCTTTTCGAATGAGATTATAGAAATCGGCGCTGCAAAGGTCAACGAAGAAATGCAGCTCGTCGACACCTTTAAGGCGGTCATCAAGCCAAAATATTATAAAAAGCTGAATTCAAACGTGATGAAAATCACGCATTTGAAGCAGGAAATCATCTCAGGCGGCATTGGTTTTGATGTCGCCATTGCGCGTTTTCGTGACTGGTGCGGAGAGGATGCTATTTTCTTCTCCTGGGGACGCGATGACATTTATGTAATGAAGCAGAATTTAGAGTTTTACGAGATAGATTACACCTGGATTCAAAGTTGGTACAATCTACAGTTGATGTTTAGTAAGGCGGTATTAGGCAATTCCAATCAACGTTCCTTAAGCTTTGCAATGGAGCATTTTCAGATTGAACCGGAAGTCGACCGCCCATTCCACGATGCGCAAAATGATGCATATTATACTGCAAAAATCTTTTTTAATCTGGACATTCCATCTTTAATGGCGAACTATGACTCTACCAGCAGCTTTGCCGGTCTCTGCAGCGAAGAAAACGGCGGTGGATTGGGACCGTTTCGTACCAAGGGCGAAGCCCTGTCGAACAAAGAGGTCACTACCCTATTGTGTCCGCAGTGCAAAACGCCGCTGACGCCATCTGTAGATTGGTTTGCAAACAACGATAAATATGTTTCGCTTGCTAACTGCAAGGCGCATGGCACATTCCTCGGCCGCATTAAATTCATACGGCAAAGCGATGGTATGCTGCGCGTTCGCCAAACCGTGCAAAAGGCACAGCCGGAACAATTGGCACAGATTAAACAAAAGAGCGAAATGAAGAAAGAAAAAGCAAATGCATACAGACGCACACGCCAAAAACGCATAAAAAAGCAGTAAAGCTTTTTGTAAACAGATACAGCGAAGATGTTCGCACGGCAGATACGCCATTGTTTTATAAATAAGCCGAGGGGATTGTAAAAACTAAAGTTTTTATAATCCCCTTATCTTTTTAGCGTTTTTAAATACACTTTCGTTTCTTTATCTATACGATAACTCTCCACTGCTTTTTGTATGGTTTTATTATGTGTCCACAGGTCTAAACGCCCCTCAATTAAATACACCACTGCGCTGTCATACTGTTTGGAAAGCGCGGTAGCAAAATACCACGCCTGCATCATACGAATATAGTATTCCTCACTTTGCACATCGGCGACCCATTTTAAATGCTCCGCTTTAAAATCCTCATCTAAAAATAGTTTAAGCAAAATCCCCATGCCGTACCGAACGGTATAGGCTTCGTCACTTAGAAGCCATTTTTGCACGTATGGGATCAATTTTTCTTTGTTTGTTTTAAACACCTTCGGCAAAAACATATCGCAGGTTGCCCAGTTGTCGATATAGGGCAAAAATCGCTCTGTTTCTAAAAGTGCCGCATTGAAGTCCCTCATTTGCTCAATCACAAAGGCGTGAACATTGTCTTCTTCGTAATACGTGTGCGGCAGAGCTTTTAAAAATGCGTGGCTCTCCTGCGCTTTGGCATATACTTTCGCGAGCTTACGCAGTTGAGGCACACGCACGCCAATGACTTTTTCAGGTGGCAAGGTCGGCATCAGTCTGCTGTAAAAGTTTTTATATTCTGCATCCTGTAGTTTAAAAAGTTCGTCCGTGATGTTCATAGCCGCCATCCGTCAATTCCGCTTGTCTTTACGGCATTAAAAAGTCGCTTTTTCATATCGCGATCACCTGCGCAGAGCTGCTTAATTTTCTCTTTGACCTCCGCGCGCTTTGTATTACCGTCCGCAACGCACGGATTTTCCCAAACAGGCAATGCCAAACGGTGTGCAAGGCGGCGAATATCTGCTTCCTCAATGTAAATCAGCGGACGAATCATATAAAGACCGCAACGGTCCAGATACGTCACCGGTGAAAAACAAGACACTCTCCCCTCATAAAGCAAGCTGAGCATAAAGGTTTCGAGCACATCGTCATAGTGATGCCCGAGCGCAACACGGTTACAGCCATGCTCGATTGCCGCATTATGGAGCGCGCCTCGGCGCAGATTGGCGCAAAGCGCACACGGATTTTCTTCCTTACGGATATCAAAAACGATTTCTCGAATCTGCGTACGCTCCACGATAAACTCCACATCGAGCGCACGGCAAAAATCTGCAATCTCTTGATAGGCATGCCCGTAGCCCAAATCGAGCGTAATGGCTTTGACGGAAAACGAGTTTGGATAAAAGCTTCTCAGACGCGCGAGCACATACAAAAGCATCAGTGAATCCTTGCCGCCGGACACACCAACCGCCACGCAGTCGTTTTCTGCTATCATATTATATTCTTCCATTGCACGGCGCACACCGCCCAAAAGTCTTTTCATAATTTACCTCTAGTTTGTTTTACTTGCCATGTTTTTCCAAGCTTTCATATGCAAATCTGTGTCTTTATTTATCAAATATCGCTTTTGTATTGGTGCCTTTTTTCAGTGCACGCAAAAATGCAATATCTTCTTTGGTCAAATCCGCTTTTGAGAGCATATCTGGGCGCTTTTTATAGGTGATTTCCAGGCTTTTTTCTCTCTTCCAAGCTTCGATGTTGGCATGGTGTCCGCTCAAAAGCACCTCCGGCACGCTTCTACCCATAAATTCCGGCGGACGCGTATACTGCGGATACTCCAATAGCGAATGATAATGCGACTCACCCGTATAGGACGCTTCTTCGGAAAGCACGCCGTCAATCAGACGCGCCGTTGCGTCTACCACTGCCATCGCGGCAATCTCACCGCCCGTCAGCACAAAGTCGCCGAGCGAAATCTCCATATCCACAATCTCATCAAGTACCCTCTGGTCCACACCTTCATAGTGACCGCACAAAAGCACAATGTGCTTTTCTTTAGACAAGTCTATTGCCGTCTGCTGCGTAAAGGTTTTTCCCTGCGGCGACATATAAATCGTCAGCGGTTTATAGGAAAGTCCGTCCGTGATGCTTTTATACGCATCGTAAATCGGCTGCGGCGCCATCAGCATCCCCGTGCCGCCACCGTACGGATAGTCATCCACGCGCTTATGCTTGTCCTTGGAATAATCGCGGATGTTTATAAAATTCAATTCAAGGATGCCTTTGTCTCTCGCTCTGCCGATGATACTGTCCCCCAAAACAGACTCTAACATCGAATCAAACAGCGTCAGTACATCAAATCGCATTTAAATCAACCCCTCGAGCAGGTGCACCTTACACACCTCTGCATCTATATCCACGCTTAATACAACATCGTCAATCACCGGCAGCAGGATTTCCTTGCCTTCCGGCGTTGTTACGGTATAGACATCGTTACTGCCCGTGGAGAACACATCACTGATTTTGCCGAGCGTTTCGCCTTCGTCGGTTATGACGGTGATGCCCAAAAGGTCACAGATGTAGTAGCCTTCCTCCGGCTCGCCGAGCTGTGCACGGTCGACATAAAGCACCGTGCGCTTCAGCTTTTCCGCCGCATCAATGTCCGCCACCTCTGCAAACTTTACAATGATGTTTGCCTTCTGGTATTTTACGCTTTTCACCGTGAAGGTTTCCTTCTTGCCCGCAACATCGGCATAGACGGTTTTTAAGCGTTCAAAATCCTCCGGCACATCCAGCCACGGCACGATTTTCACCTCGCCGCGCAGACCGTGCGTATTTACAATTTCTCCTACCTGCAATGTCGTATTTCGCATAATTTCCTCCATTTGAAGTACAACTTCATTTTCTCGCATACGCAAACAAGGGCACGTTAAGTGCCCCTGTTATAGACGCGACCGTTCTCAGCCGATAATTTCAACAACAACACGCTTGTTTTCGCGGCTTGCTGCAGCCTTTACAACGGTTCTGATTGCTTTGGCAATTCTGCCCTGCTTGCCGATGACCTTACCCATGTCGCTGTCTGCAACACGAAGCTCGAGCACAACGCCCTTTTCATCGTCAATTTCCGTTACAGATACCTGGTCCGGATACTCTACGAGAGATTTTGCCAAAACTTCCAATACTTCTTTCATGTTTGGCACCTCCGATTAAAGTACGTTTGCCTTCTTGAGCAGACCCTTTACTGTGTCTGTAGGCTGTGCGCCGTTCTCAATCCACTTCTTTGCCTTTTCAGCGTCAACATTGATTGCAGCCGGCTCAACCATCGGATTGTAAGTACCAACTTCCTCGATAAATCTGCCATCACGCGGATATCTGGAATCAGCAACTACAATTCTGTAAAACGGAGCCTTCTTGGCACCCATTCTCTTCAGTCTGATTTTTACCATTGTTTTTTCACCTCCACACAAGATTAAGTCTTTATTTTATTTTTAAAATTATAAAATAAACAAGTTAATTAAAACGGAAAACTGCCGAAGCCGCCACGCTTCATTCTCTTTTTCATTTTCGGCGAATTCATCTGCTTCATCATCTGGCGCATCTGTTCAAACTGTTTAAGCAGCGCGTTTACATCCTGCACACGCACGCCCGCACCGTTTGCAATACGCTGCTTGCGGCTCGCGTTGATGATGGAAGGATTTTTTCTTTCCTTCGGTGTCATAGAGCGGATAATCGCTTCCGGACGCGCAAGTTGCTTATCATCTACGCTTATGCCTGCCGGCAATTTATTCATACCCGGCAGCATGGAAATGACCTGCTCCAAAGGTCCCATTTTCTTGATTTGCTGGAGCTGATCTAAAAAGATTTCCAGGTCCATACCATCCTGGGTGAGCTTTCGCTCCAGCTCTTCCGCCTGCTTTTCGTCAAACGCTGCCTGCGCTTTGTCAATCAGTGTCAAAACGTCGCCCATACCGAGAATTCTCGACGCCATACGGTCCGGATAAAACGGCTCTAAGTCCGTCAGCTTTTCGCCCATACCGACATATTTAATCGGTTTGCCGGTCACGTGGCGCACGGAAAGTGCCGCACCGCCACGGGCATCGCCGTCGAGCTTTGTCATAATCACGCCGTCAATGCCGAGCTGCTCGTTAAAGCTCTGCGCTACATTTACGGCATCCTGACCGGTCATCGCATCGACCGCGAGCAGGATTTCATTCGGTTTTACATTGGCTTTGATATTGGCAAGCTCTTCCATCAATTCTTCATTGATGTGCAAGCGACCGGCGGTATCGATAATCACCGGGTCGTTGCCGTGCTTAATGGCATGTTCAATTGCCGCTTTGGAAATGTCCACCGGGCTTAATTTATCTCCCATTGTAAATACCGGAATCTCCACCTGTGCACCGACAATCTCCAACTGCTTAATCGCAGCCGGTCTGTATACGTCACACGCAACGAGGAGCGGTCTTTTATCATATTGCCTTTTAATCTGCGATGCAAGCTTGGCACACGTTGTCGTCTTACCGGCACCCTGCAGACCAACGAGCATAATCACCGTCGGTCCCTTGGAAGAAAAATTGATGCGGCTCTGTGTGCTGCCCATCAGCTCTGTCAGCTCATCATTTACGATTTTGACAATCTGCTGACCGGGCGTTAAGCTTTCCATAACCTGCGCACCGCTCGCCTTTTCCGACACACGGCTGATAAACTCCTTTACTACCTTGAAGTTTACATCCGCTTCCAGAAGCGCAAGCTTGATTTCGCGCATGGATGCCTTGATATCCGCCTCCGAAACCTTACCCTTCGAGCGCAACTTTTTAAAGACACCATTTAATTTTTCACCTAAGCTCTCAAATGCCATGGAAAAATCCTTTCAAAATTAAGATAGCACCTTGCGGATCAGCTCTGCATACGCTTTCAGCTCCTGCACAGCGATTGTTTCCTTCATCTTGCCGAGTGTTTCCTCTATTTTATCGCAATAGCGCTCCAGCTCCTCATATTTCTCCGCAAGTCCGAGCATTTCCTCATAGGCGAGAAGCTGCTTTTCGCCGCGCTTGATGTTATCGCGCACGCCCTGCCTGGAAATATCCAAAAGCTGCGAAATCTCGTAAAGCGAGAGGTCCTGATTGTAGTATAAATCAATGCATTCTGTCTGTTTCTCTGTCAAAAGCTGTTTGTAATAATCCAGCAGGACACCAATCTGCAATTCCTTTTCCACAATCTCACCTCGTACCACTGTAAAGCTTTTTGCTTTACACCTTAGTTATTTTACATTAAAACCCTCTTGCTGTCAAGCGTTTTTTCAATTTTTTATGCTTTTTTATAAAATTAATATATACTTTTTCAAAAAAATATGAGATAATATCAGTAATCTAAATTTAATTCATTAAAGTTTTTATATTTTTTAAAATTATCCGTGCAACCCTTCTGTTTAAAGGACGAAATTTCCAAATTGGTTGGTATCTTTCGGCGTACACATCGATTGCTACGCTTTAAAAGAAAATTTAGACAAAGGTTTCAAAATGACTGCCAAACGGCTCGTTACCGAATCCGAAGATTTTGGTAAAGATACAATTGATACTGTAACCAAGAGCGTAAAAAACTTAAAGGAGATGCGCTAATAATGATTGAAACATTCAACTTATGGAAAAACACGCCTACTATTTGCGAAGAAGTACCGAAACTGACCGCGTATGTACCCGAAAACAAAACCTCGGACGCTGCCATTATTATTTTTCCAGGTGGCAGTTATTGCAAACGCGCGCCACACGAAGGCGACGCTTATGCGCTGTTTTTAAATAAGCTCGGCGTGACGGCATTTGTATGTGACTACCGTGTTGCACCGCACCATTTCCCACTGCCGCTGTTAGATGCGCGCCGCGCCATCCGCACCGTGCGCTTTATGGCAGAAAAATATGCGCTTAACAAAAACAAAATTGGCGTAATGGGTTCTTCTGCCGGTGGACATCTCGCAGCGCTCTCGTCTACCTATTTTGAACCGATTGAATTTGAAATGACAGACGAAATTGATAACGAGGATTTTATTCCAAATGCACAGATTCTCTGCTATCCGGTCATTAAGCTGATAGACCACGGTGCACATATCGGTAGCGGTACAAATCTGCTTGCAGAAAAGCACGCAGAGCTTGGCCGTGCTTTAAGTCCGGACAGAATTGTAAACGAAAGGACGCCGAAAGCCTTTATCTGGCATACCTTTACCGACCCCAGAGTAAGCGTGGTCAACAGCTTAGACTACGCAAGAGCGATGCGCGAATACCAAATTCCTGCTGAAGTACACATCTTTCCGATGGGCGGTCACGGCTTGGGTTTAGCCGATGGTGACCCGAAATATGGTCGCGACACAAGAAACGACTATATCGCACGTTGGAGCGGTCTGCTGTATGAATGGCTGAAATTTATTGACTTTGCAAAATAAAAAAACGGACTGTAAAATTTTGATTTTACAGTCCATTTTTACGGGCGATTCGTGCATCGCCCCTTCAAACGCAATGGAAGTCAGCATCGCAGGGCGTAACATCCGCCCGTTTTTTATATGCACGGGACGTCGAAGATGCCGTCCCCTACGAAGTTGCCGAAAATTTGTGCCGCTATTATTGCACCGCTATTTCCAATGCCTTCTTCAGCTGCACATCCTTGTCTCTTTCAATCGCTTCAACCGGATAATCCTTTTCATAGCCGCTTTCCACAACTACATCCGGTGTAAAGCCTACGCCGTGGATGCACACATCATCCGGCGTGTAATAACGGCTGACCGTCACGGTCATACCGCCGCCGCTGCGCAAGGAGAGCACATCCTGCGTCACACCCTTGCCAAAGGTTTTTGTCCCGACAAGCTTTTTAAGGCGCTGATTACCGCGCAGCGCGCCAATGAGCACCTCCGATGCACTTGCACTGTTTTCATTCGCAAGAATAATCACCGGCATATCTATGCAATGCCCCTCCGCATATTCATACACGCGCTCGCCGCTCTTCTCCTGGCGATACACCACCGTTTCCCCTTCTTCTAAGAACATTCCCGCCAAACGGCATACAGTATAATAATCACCGCCGCCGTTATCGCGAAGGTCGATCACCATACTGCGCATCCCTTGCGGCGCAAGCAATTCATACTGCGTTTTAAACTCAACGTCTGTATCTTCATCAAAGCCTATAATTTTAAAATAGCCTACGCCATCTTCTTCCATCCGTGCGCTGACAGTCGTCAGATGAATTTCTCTGCGCGTGATGGTAACGCTGTATTCCTTATCCTCGCGCAGAAAAACCGCTTCTACCTGACTGCCTTCCCCCTGTGCCTTGCTACCATCGCCGCGCAATGCATTTGCCGCCGCATCCAAGTCCTCGCACGGCGCTCCGTTTATGCGCAGCACAATATCTCCTGCACGCACACCCGCCTGTGCACCCGGCGCATTTTCATACGTCTGCAGCACCATAATTTTCCCATCTTCCGTTTGTGTCAACACCAAGCCGACACCAACATACGTGCCACGCGCATTTTCAACAAGCATCATAAATTCCTTCGGTGTATAATACGCCGTATAGTCATCCAATGCATCCGTCATACCTTTTGCTGCACTTTGATATAGCGCTTCACTTTCATAAGGCTCTAAGTACAATGCGTCTATTACGGATTTAACTTCCGTCAACACCTGGCTGCCTTCATCCGTTAAAATTATATGCTTATAACACATTGCACCGAGCGCAATATAAAACACGCTGCTGGACAGAAATGTAACCAACGCTATTACTATACATATGAGGATATACTTTTTTCCGAACTTCTGCATACTTTCTCCCCTCTAAAATAAAAGCGGAAGCCGCCTTCGCAGGACGAAATCCGCCTTTCTTTATCTATTCTATTGCTGCAAATCAGAAAATATACGGTCTCGGATTGGTATATTTACCGGTGCTGTTATCAATAACGCCAAAGTGAATATGCGGACCGGTTGAATTGCCCGTCGAGCCGGCAAGTGCAATCTTTTCACCCTTGGACACCTTCTGCCCCGCATGCACCAAAAGCACACTGTTATGTGCATAAAGTGTTGTAATCGAACCGTGATTGATGGTCACATAGTTGCCGTAACCGGATTTGCTCCAACCGGAAACCAGCACAACGCCATCCTCCGCCGCAAGGACAGGCGTTCCTGTCGGCACAGCAATATCAATACCCGTATGGTTGTCCGGCTTACCACGTAATGTACGCGCACCAAATTCCGATGTAATGGTACCTCTCTGCGTAGACGGCCAACCAAGCTGTCCGCCACTATAAGCAGATATTTGGTTGTCACCAATCTTCGCTTTAATCTCAGCTAAGATTCTCTTGTTCTCCGCTACACGCTTCTCGTATTCTTCCTGCAAATATTCTTCATCTGCACGCAATTCCGCAATCAAACGATCGCTTTCCGCACTCTTTGCATCCAGCTTTTTCTTTTGCCCCAGAATTGTCGCTTTGGCAGACTCGTTATCCTTATTTTTTGCTTCAATTTCTTCCTTGGCAGCCTGAATTTTATCTTTCTTTTCGTTGAGCTGTGCAATCAGCGCTTTGTCGTGGGTAATCAACTGCGTTACCATATCCACACGCACAAGCAAATCTGAAAAGCTCGCTGCGCCAAACAAAATATCTATGTAAGAGGTCGTTCCTTTCTCATACATCACGCGCAGACGCATCTTCAAAAGTTCATCACTTTCTTTAATTTCCGCTTCCACCGCCGTAATTTCATCCTGTTTTTCTGCAATTTTCGCATCATTTGCCTCAATCGTCTGATTGAGCGCATAAATTTCGCTGTTTAACTCCGAAATTTCATCATCCAGTTTTTTCTTTTCGTTTTCCTTCGACCGTCTTTCTTTTTTTGCATCGTCTAACTTTTCTTTAATTTCCTGTTCTTGTGCTTCGCCTTGCTCTAACTGTTCCTTCTTATCCTCTACTTCGTCCGCAAATGCAAATGCACCGAAGATTGCCGGTAATGCAATGGCAAGGCATAAAGAAATAGCAATGATAATACTTACAATCGCTGTAATTTTCTTTTTCATATCCCGCTCCTTTACACATCCAAATGCTTACGAATGGAAAACGCACTGCCGAGCGCACCAATCACCGCACCAATAAAAACAAACATACCCAGCATATACCATGTAACCTCCGCATACGGCTTAAAAGTAAACATATCAATGCCGATATTTGCTTTACTAACAAGTGCAATGTAGCCCCAGGAAATCAGACCGTAGGCAATCAATGCACCGACAATGCCGATGATAATACCTTCAATGATAAACGGCCAGCGGATAAACCAGTCTGTCGCACCGACAAACTTCATCACACCGATTTCCTTACGGCGTGCATATACTGCAAGCTTGATGGTATTGGCAATGATAAATATGGAAACCAGACACAAAAGCAGCATACCCCAGAAGCTGACATTCTTAATACCATTGCTAATACGCAAAATATTTTCCATCACGGTTTGCTTATCCGAAACCTCCGCAATGCCTTTCACCTTGCCGATAGCATCCAGTGTCGGTTTTAACTGGCTTAAATCCTTTAGTGTTATCTTTAAAGAATCGCGGAACGGGTTGTCCTCCCCTTCATAGCCTTCCAAAAGTGATGCGTTATCCTCAGACATATCGCGCATATACGCCAAGGTATCCTCTTTCGAAAAAATTTCTACGCTGGCAACATTTGCAATTGCTTTAACATTTTTCTGTACTGCGCTGACCTGCTTGTCCGTGTAATCCTCCTGAATAAATGCCTGCACCTCACATTGCTGCTCGAGCTGTGCCGCAATATGATTTACATTGATGCTGATGGTCATAAACAAACCAAGAATAATCATACAACACACAACCGTGAAAATAGACGTAACACTCATCAGTCCGTTACGAAATACGCTGCGCACCGCCTGTGCGACGTAATACTTAAAATTGTTTGCTTTCAACTTCATAGCCTCCCTTTCTGTCGTCACGCACAAGCATACCGTCTTCAATGGCTATGACTCTTTTGTGTACCGTATCTACAATTTCTTTGGCATGGGTTGCCATAACTACCGTCGTACCGCGCGTATTTATATCGCACAATAATTCTACAATTTCAAATGCCGTTTTTGGCGGCAAGCTCGCCGTCGGCTCGTCCGCAAGCAGAATAGGCGGTTTATTTGCAAGCGCCCGCGCTACTGCCACACGCTGCGCCTCACCGCGCGAAAGCTGCGTCGGAAATAATTTTGCTTTGCCTGAAAGTCCGACCATACTCAAAAGGTTAGGCACCTGGCGGCGAATTTCACGCTTGGAAGCGCCGACTATACGCATAGCAAATGCAATATTTTCATAAACCGTACGGTCGTCGAGTAGGCGAAAATCCTGAAAGATAACGCCGATGGAGCGACGCAGATACGGAATCTGGTTTCGCTTTAAATTCTGCACGCGCGTCCTGTCAATTGTAATAGAGCCGGACGTTGGTGTTTCTTCATGCATCAAAAGACGCGTCAAGGTTGACTTACCGGAACCGCTCGGTCCGACAACAAAGACAAATTCCCCTTTATCTATGTGAAAACTAACCTTATCGAGCGCCTTGGTGCCATCTTCATAAACTTTTGTTACATTCTCAAAGGTAATCATAATGTCTTCTCCATTATTAAATTTTCATCGGATTGGATTCTAAGTACTGCTGCACCATCATCGCAACTTTAAATACAACCGCATCATCGAACTTACGAAGGTCAAGCCCGATGGTCTTTTGTACTTTATCCAAACGGTATACGAGTGTATTTCTGTGGATGTAGAGCTTGCGTGCTGTCTCGGAAACATTTAAGTCGTTTTTAAAAAACTCGTAAATGGTTGTCACGATTTCTTCGTCCAAAGCATCCAAACCGCGCTTTGTCAATACCTCCTGCAAAAACAACTGACACAGCTTAATTGGCAAATAATAAATTAATCGACCAACACCAAGATTTTTATAAGTCAGGATGCGCTTTTCATTTTCAAACACGCCGCCAACCTCTAAAGCAATCTGCGCTTCTTTGTAGGCCGCAGCAAGATTATTTACATTGTTTGTAATCGTAGAAATACCTACCATTACATTCATCATTGCTTCGCTGTTAAGCGTATCAATAATGGTCTGCGCAAGTACTTCAAGCTTATTCTCCGTTGTTTCGCTGTCGATTTCCTTCACAAGGACAATCGTCGTATCGTCCATAGCAAAAACAAAATCATGTTCCAACTTCGGAAACAGATTCATAAACACATCGATCGCAGCAACATCGCCCGCCTGCATCACCTTAATAATGAACACAACACGCTCCTGTTCATAATCAAGATGAAGCTCGCGTGCGCGCTGATGTAAATCGAGCGGCAAGGTATTATCCGAAATAATATTTTTGATAAACGTGGTTTTATCATATTTATCATCATAAAACGCGCGAATATTGTTGAGTGAAACCGCCAACATCATACAAGTGCGTTTTGCTTCATCATTGGTGCCGCGTACATATACAATATATTCTGCCTTTTTGCTTTTGCTGATGCCGCATACGCTATAACCGCGGCAGGTATGTATCTGCATACAATCATTGACTGCTGCAACAAAGCTTTCCACATAATCAAACATATCCTCCGAAGCATTTGTTGCAATAACATACCCTTCAAAACTCATCACCCCTACCGGTGCCGTCAAAAAGGCGTCCATCTGATTAATTACATTTTGAAAAGTTTTTTTTATCATGTTCGTACTTCCTCCTGCGAAACAAATTACAAGATGCACAGCACCCAAATCGTCTCATATCATCTATGTACAATTTTACAGAATTTTTATATCTGTTTTTGTGCACATTTTTAACCCGATACTTATATAATAATATTTTTTTTTGCATTTTGCAAGAAAAATTTTAAATTTTTTGTGCAATTTTTATATTTTTTTCTAAAAAAGCCTTTTTACTGTATCATCCTCGTGCCAATCAACCAATCAATTTTTAGTGCAATACGTCTACAAATAAAAAGAGCGACCCAGGATATCCCAGGTCGTTCTTTCAACGCAATTACTGTTTCATTGTTTCATAGGCAACTTCAACCGCCTGCTGCGAAATATCACAGCATAAAGCATACACCGGAACATCCGCAATCAGTTTTTCCAAAAGCGGGAAAAAGCAATCTGCGCTTTTTGCTGTTTTCGGTCGAATCGTCTGTTCCATTAGGTTAGATATAATGTCCGGCGTCTGTAAGCGCGTAATACTGTTTTCTGTGCTGCGTACGATAAACGCTAACGCCTGCACAGGCACGCTTATATTTTCATGCAGTGCTGTTTTTCCACTCCACGGTGTGCCGTATGCCACCCATCCGTCTTGCATTAACCGCAACGCAGGCTTATCATCATTTATATAGCGCACACGCTCTCCGAAATATGCCTTCCAAAGCGAGGTATGCGTAGACTTACCAACACCGCTGTTGGCAGAAAATAAATAACCCTTTCCATCCATTGCGATGCCGGACGCATGCAACATTAACCCATTGTATTCTCTGTACAACGCGTTGTAAAACGCAGCGCCACTCAGCATATATTCCGCATTTTCGCGCCCCATCAACTTATATCTGTCGCAGTAATCCGCAATCTGCGCCTCCGAAACATCAATCACCACTTCCGGTGTGCCTGCAAAATCAAAAGCATATTTTTCGAGACGCTTCAGCATAAATACTGTTTTACAATGCATAAGCACATTCAAATCCGCAATACGCGCTTTGACCGTTATCGGCTTACCATTCGTCATCATCGCTAACCATGCCACCGTCCTCAATATCATCGCCGCCAAGGTTTACATACGGTTCATCCGGATTTTCAGGCGATTCATTGCCGGTATTACCCCCGCCGGTATTACCGCCACCGGTATTACCCCCGCCGGTATTACC
>JAZSQB010000060.1:0-19147 GCA_045537695.1 Clostridia bacterium
CTATGATATATTCTACCATAGGGGGTGCTTTTTGTATATTGTCTGTTTTTACTGGTTCGGTTCATGGGCGAGTGCTTTTTTATCTTAACTTCTTGAAAAAATCTTTTAAAATTCTACTGCATTCTTCTTCGCAAACACCGCCGAAAACGACGGTGTCGTGGTTGAATTTTCCGGGCAAAAACAAATCCACAACAGAGCCGCAGGCGCCGGCTTTGGTATCTCGTGCTCCGAAGTAGAGATTACGGATGTGACTTTGTATTATCGCGCCGGCACACATAGGGCATGGTTCGAGCGTGACATATAGGTCACAGCCATTTAAGTGCCAGCTGCTGCGAGCCTTGGCTGCTGCTTCTAGTGCGTTGATTTCGGCGTGTCCGGAAACAGCGTTCTGCGTTTCGCGTGTGTTTCTGCCGGTGGCAACAATTTTGCTTTTGTATACAACAACAGCACCGATGGGTGCTTCGCCGTCTGCAAGCGCGTTTTTTGCCTCTGCAAGGGCAGCTTGCATAAATGCTTCGTTATATGCCATATTGTCTCCTCTTTTTGATTTGTGCGCATAAGCAAATCCGCCTTTGCGTACATTGATAGGGGGTGCTTTTATGAAATGTATATACATTACGTTGAAACGCAGTGTAATTTATGGATTCCTACTGTTTTTTCTTTTTGTGCTGCTTGGAGGTGCGTTTTATACGGTACACAGCACTTTAGATAGCGAAAAAATTGCTGTCTGGCGGGAAAGCATCCAAGCCGAATAGTTATTGCATATCAAAGGTTTCACGAAACGGCTTTGCCGATTTTTTTGCTGCTTTCTAGAAGTATAGGGGCGATAAAAGCCGGGTGCAGTTTGTTTTCTCTGATAAAAGGGGTTTAACTTTCTTCGCGATTCGTATTTGTAAAAAAATCCTGCCAACTTTCGTAGGCAGGATTTTTTGATGGCGTGCCGCAGAAGATTCGAACTCCCGACCTTTTGATCCGTAGTCAAACGCTCTATCCAGCTGAGCTAGCGGCACATTTGTTTTGTCAACGAATGATATTATAACACAGTAAAACACATTTGTCAATCATAAAATTTACAAAAATTATAAAAAAACATCTATCTTTTTTGTGATTTTTATGATATAATGATTACAATTGTGTAACATAGGAGGAGGTGTTTTGCGTGCAAAAAAATCTGCAGAGTGATAGTTTTAATATATCAAAGACATTTGTATTGGAAAAAATGCAGTCGTTAGATGCGATAACTTTGCAGGTATATCTGTACGCAAAATGTATTGCTTCAGAAAATGACGGTAAGACAACGTGTGAAGCTCTCTATGAAGCATTTGGCGAAAAAGAATCGGTACAGCAGGCATTGCGCACATTGGTTCGCAATAGTTGCCTCTTGGTGGATTGCGCATCGAATATTACTTTTTCTCAGCGCACGGAAGAAGATAAGCCGCGCTATACACCGGCAGAAATAAATAAGAGTGTTGAGCGTGATGATGACCTTAGAATGTTGATGCAGGCGGCGGAGTGCTTGCTTGGTAAAATGTTGACGGCGTCTTCTGCAGAAGTGTTGATTAGCATGTATGACTGGCTCGGGCTACCGTCGGACGTGATATTAAAACTGATAGAATATTGCGCGGAAAACGGAAAACGAAATATGGCTTATATTGAAAAGATTGCGATTGCCTGGTCTAAAGAAGGCATTGTCACGATGGAAGCTGCAGAACAGTACATTGCGAATGAAACAAAACGTAAGGGATACTTTTTCCGGGCAAAGAAAATATTTGGCATTGAAAACCGTAGCTTTACCACGCGCGAGGAAGGATTTTTGCGTGCTTGGCAAGGCTTGGGCGTGAGTGAACAACTGCTGGCTTTTGCGTTTGATTATACTGTTGATAAGACGGGGAAGCTTTCGTTTGCCTATATGGATAAAGTGCTTCGTGCATGGATAGAGACCGGTGTAAAGACGCCTGCACAGGCACAAAAATTTTTAGAAGCATATAAAAAGCAGCAAATACCGCAAAAAACGACCGGCGCAAGTAAAAAGCCGGGTATTTATAATACAAATAACTATGATTATGATGAGATTCGGCGTGCTGCCAGAGAGAGTATTCGTCGTAAAATCGGGAAGGAGTAAGCCGGCTTTATGGATGCTAATTTATATGATGAAATATTGAAGAGCTACGAGCGATTGCGTATGATGCGTAAGCGTGAGCGTTTGCAGCGATTGAAAGAGGTTTATGCCAAGGATTCTGTGATTGAGGAATTGGACATAAAAATTCAGAATACCGGTGCTGCAGCAATGATGGAAATTTTAGAAAAGCCAACAGAGTCCAAAACGATTTCGGCTAATATGCAAAAAGAAATTGCTTTGCTTTCTAAACAACGTACGGAACGCGTGCTTGCGCTTGGGTATTCACAGGATTATACGGATATGGAGTATGACTGCGCGTTGTGCGAAGATACGGGATATGTAAACGGAAATATTTGTGAATGTTTACAATTGCGTGCGACAAAAGCGGCTAAAGCAAAATCGGATATTGCGCCACTTTTGCATAAGCAAAATTTTGAAAAGTTTGATTTAAGTATATTTGATGAAAAAAATCATACTTTGGTGCAGGAGAATTTAACGCTTGCTAAAGAATTTGTAAAAAATTTCGGCAAAGAAAATGTGAGTTTACTGCTGTATGGCGATGCCGGCTGCGGCAAAACATTTTTATCTTCGTGTATTGCACATGCACTGTTGGAAAAAAATGTGCAGGTTGTTTATAAGAGTGCGGTTCGTTTATTTGCGGATTATCTTGACTATGTGTTTAACCGTGCGGATATGAAAGAGGAGCTTTTGCGCGTGATGGATGCACAGCTCTTGATTATAGATGATTTGGGTACGGAAGCGGTGAATCAGCACACAGTTTCTTATCTGTTTCAATTGATTAATGAACGTGCGATGCGCGGAAAAAGCACAATTATCAGTACGAATTTGTCGCTAAAGGAGATAGAAAGCATTTATTCCGCACGTATTAGCTCTAGATTGTTTGAACGCTATGAACTTGTTGAATTTCCGCTTGAAGACCTTCGCGCGAAAATTAAAACAAGATTATTAAAAAAAATTCCAAACGAGAGCTTCAAGAAAATATAAAGCAGATGCAGTCAGTGGCGTAAGTGTTCAGGAATTATATTTGTTTCCTTTCTGAATCGGATGATTAAATCCAATATTGTAATGCATTCGTTTTGAAACATATATGCTGTTACTTTGCTTGTTGTATAAAATTTTTAAATATGGATATAATTTTTGAAAAAAGGTGTTGACAAAAGCTTCCGTCACTGGTATAATCTTATAGGTCGGTTGGTTTAAGACCGGATTGTTTTGCGCGGGTGTAGTTCAATGGCTAGAATCCCAGCCTTCCAAGCTGGTCGTGTGGGTTCGATTCCCATCACCCGCTCCAACATTTATGTGCCTGTAGCTCAGTCGGATAGAGCAACTGCCTTCTAAGCAGTAGGTCCGGGGTTCGAATCCCTGTAGGCACGCCACAAACGAGTGTCTCGGCTCTCATTTCCGAGACACATCGTTTGTTTATATATATGGTGGGTATAGCTCAGTTGGTTAGAGCGCCAGATTGTGGCTCTGGAGGCCGTCGGTTCGAATCCGACTATCCACCCCAAAAACCCTTTTTGAGATGATGGGATGTAGCCAAGTCGGTAAGGCACCAGATTTTGATTCTGGCATTTCGTAGGTTCGAGTCCTGCCATCCCAACCAACCTCTTTAAAATTGAATAGTATGGTCCATTAGCTCAGCCGGCAGAGCACTTGACTTTTAATCAAGGTGTCCCGCGTTCGAATCGCGGATGGATCACCAAAAATCGACAAGGTTCGACAGAATCTTGTCGATTTTACTTATTACCTCTTCACTCTTCACTATTCCCTAAAATACTTTGTCGATTTTTGGAAAGTAATAAGTAATAGTGAATAAGGAAAAGGTAAGGCTCAGACTCACAGGGGCGAGTTTGTTTTAAAAAGGAGAATGTTCATGGAAAGTCCTTTGCTGATAAAATCAAAACAGTTTGCATTAGATATAATTAAAGTTTGTAATAAAGTAAAAAGTGAAAAAAGAGAAAGTATACTTACAAATTAGCTTATCCGTAGCGGAACAAGTATTGGTGCGAACATTAGGGAAGCGTTTTATGGTCATGGTAAAAATGATTTCATTGCCAAACTGCAGATAGCATTAAAAGAATGCTCTGAAAGCGAATAGTGGATTGAATTACTTATAGAAAGTGGATATTACGAAGATAAGACAATTCTTGATAAATGTATAGAGTTAAAGAAAATTCTTATTTCATCAATTAACACTGCAAAGAAAAATAATAATTGAACGTCATCTAAACCATTCGGCTCTTCTCAACAACCCGTACATTAGTACGGGTTTATTTACATTTACCGCAGAGCATAACTCAAAAACTATTAATATCATAACTCATAAAGTCCTAAAACTATATTGCTTCCTTGTACGAAACGTGGTATAATTACTACATTGATATTTAAAGGAGGAAGAACAATGAAAAAGATTTTTTCTGTTGTATTGGCACTGACACTTGTATTTGCACTTTGTGCATGTGGTGGTAATGCAGGTACTAAAATGACAATGGGTACAGGTGGTACATCCGGCACATATTACGGTTACGGCGGTATTATCGGTCAGTATATCACAAACAAAGCAGGCATCCAGACAACGGTTGTTTCTACGGACGGTTCTAAGGCAAACATCCAGGGTATTGCTGCGGGCAACTATCAGTTGGCTACGGTACAGTCTGACGTTATGGCTTATGCTTGGGAAGGTACGCGCTCCTTCGAAACGGACGGTAAGATTGATTCTTTCCGCGTTGTAGCAGGTCTTTATGCAGAATCCGTACAGCTTGTAACAATGGATCCGTCCATTAAGAGCGTTGCTGATTTGAAGGGCAAGAGCGTTTCTATCGGTGCTCCGGGCTCCGGCGTATACTTTAATGCGATCGATGTTTTAACTGCTGCAGGTCTCACGGAAGCAGATATTAAGGCGCAGTACCAGTCTTTTGCTGACAGTACAGATGCGCTCAAGGACGGCAAGATCGACGCTGCGTTTATCGTAGCCGGTGCGCCGACTCCGGCGATCACAGAGCTTTGCACAACAAATGCAGCATATCTTGTACCGATTGATGGTGATGTTGCAGAAAATCTTATTGCATCCTGCCCGTTCTACACAACCTATACAATTCCGGCAGGAACATATGCAGGCCAGAAAGCGGATGTTACAACTGTAACGGTTAAGGCTACTTTGATTGTAAGCGCAGATGCTTCTGAAGAAGATGTATATAAGCTTACAGCAGCAATCTTTGACAATATTGAATCAATCACCGGTGAGCATGCTAAGGGTGAAGAGCTTAGCCTTGAAAATGCAACAAGCGGTATGACAGCGCCGTTCCATACCGGTGCGGCAAAGTATTTTGCTGAAAAAGGCATGGATGTAGAAGCGCTGTAATATATGATGTAAATAGCTTCGGCTGCGGCGATGCATTCGTCGCAGCCATTTTTTGGGGCAACGGGTTAGGAGGTAGAAAAATGTTTTTTAAGAAGAAAAAACCGGCACAGACAGGGCCGATGGATTTGGATGCAGTTATGAAAAAATTTGACCGTGAATCCAACACGCGCGTCTGGACAGGAATACCCCAAATTATTGTTAGTTGTGTTTTAGCGTTATTTTCTCTGTTTTGTATTTATGTAACGCTTTTTGCAAGCTGGCTTGAAGAAATTCGTCTTACTTCGTTTTTGGCGTTTATCTTATTTATAGGTTATATTGTATATCCTGCTAAAAAAGGTGTACAGAAAGAGAACTATATGCCTTGGTATGATGTATTGTTGATGATTCTCGGCACAGGTGCGGTTTTGTACTACACCTTTGATGCGCAGAGAATTATTATGCAGGGTATTTTGTTTAAACCGTATCAGATTGTGATTGCCATTATTGGTATCATAGCGCTTTTAGAGCTATGTCGCCGAAGCGTTGGTCTGCCGATATTGATTGTTGCCGGTATTTTTGTAGGATATGCACTGATTTGGGGATTACCAAATCCGAAATTTTCCGGTAGACTTAATAATCTGATCAGTACATTGTTTTATAGCAAAGAGGGTGTTTTCTCTACACCGATTAATGTTTGCTCGAAATTCATTGTCGTGTTTATTATATTTGGTGCATTTTTGGAGCGTACCGGCATTGCTGATTTCTTTATCCGTATTTCTAATGCGGTGGTTGGCGGTTTTTCCGGCGGTCCTGCAAAGGTTGCGGTTGTTGCCAGTGCGATGGAAGGTATGGTTTCCGGCTCTTCCGTTGCAAATACGGTTGGCTCCGGCTCTGTTACTATTCCGTTGATGAAGAAAACCGGCTATAAGCCGGAGTTTGCAGCAGCGGCGGAGGCATCGGCTTCTACTGGTGGTCAGATTATGCCACCGATTATGGGGGCAGCGGCATTTTTGATGGCAGAAAACATTGGCGTTCCTTACAGTAACATTGTAGTACGTGCAATTTTGCCTGCAATTCTTTATTTTGCCGGCGTATTTATCACAGTACATCTGGAAGCGAAGAAGGAAGGCTTGCGCGGTATTTCAAGAGAAGAACTTCCAAGGTTTTTGCCGCTTTTAAAGCAAACCTATTTGCTTTTGCCGTTAATCATTTTGATTTATTTGGTCGGCACAAGTCAAAATTCTATCCAATATGCAGCAGCGATTGCTATTCTTGTTGCAAGTGCTGTGAGTATGTTTAATAAAGAAACACGTTTAACACCGAAGCGTCTGTTGCAAGCTTTGGCGGCTGGCGGTCAGGGCATGATTACCGTGGCCGCAGCGTGCGGTGTGGCAGGAATTATTGCCGGCACGATTACAGCAACAGGGCTTGCGAACGTTATGATTAACGGTATTGTTTCGCTTGCGGGTAGTCAGGTAATTGTTGCGCTGTTTTTAACGATGCTTTGCTGTATCGTGCTTGGCATGGGTGTGCCGACAACGGCAAACTATTGCATTATGGCGGCAACTTGTGCGCCAATTCTCGTGCGTATGGGTGTACCGCAGATTGCGGCACATTTCTTCGTGTTCTACTTTGGTATTGTAGCGGATTTGACACCACCGGTTGCACTTGCGGCTTATGCGGGCGCGGCAATTGCGCAAGCAAATCCGATGAAGACGGCGTTTACTGCAACCAAACTTGCTATTGGTGCTTTCATTGTACCATACGTGTTTGCGCTCAATCCAGCAATGCTCTTTATTGATACAAATGCCTGGGAAGTTGTTTTGATTTGTATCACATCTCTCGTTGGTATTTTTGCGGTATCCGCAAGTTTGGAAGGATATTTGCTGCGCCATATGCCTTGGTATCAGCGCATATTCAGCCTTATTGGCGGACTTTTGCTGATTTATCCGGGATGGGTTACAGACTCTATCGGCCTTGGTCTTTTCGCAATCGTGCTTATTCTGCAGTTGATTGCGAGAAGCAAGAAAGTAAATGCATAAAATTTGTTATAAAAAAACAGTCGAAAAAATTCGGCTGTTTTTTTGTATGCTTTTAAAAAATTCGGTTATGCTATGTGTAGAAACCGGAGGTGATAACATGGAAAACAGAGAAAATCAGAACAACAGACAGAATCAGCAGAACCAACAGAACCAACAGAACCAACAGAATCATAGAAATGAGAATTTGAAGAAGGAAAACGAACAAAAGGAAAGAAATAACCAACAAAATCTTTAGTTCCGAATCTATTATGAACGAGGTCCTGTCTAAATTCTGAGGGGACCTCGTTTGTGTTATGCGGATATTGACATTTTTCTTCGAATCATATATAATACCCATATCATCATTTGGTGGAGGTTTATTATGGGAGAAAACAGAAGTAGCTTTACCGGAAAACTCGGATTTGTACTTGCGGCAGCCGGTTCAGCGGTTGGTTTGGGTAATCTTTGGAGATTTCCATATCTGGCAGCGCAGTATGGTGGCGGTATCTTTTTGCTCGTTTATATTATTTTGGCGTTGACCTTCGGTTATGCGTTGATGACGGCGGAAATCGCGATCGGCAGGAAAACCGGACTCAGTGTAGTCGGTGCGTTTCAGAAGCTTAATAGTAAATATGCATTCATTGGTTATATTGCGGCAATTGTTCCGATTATCATTTTACCGTATTATTCCGTAATCGGTGGTTGGGTAACAAAGTATTTGTTTGCTTATCTTTCCGGTGGTGCGGTGGATGCAGCTGCGGACGGTTATTTCGGCAGCTTTATTACCGGCACTTGGGAGCCGCTGCTTTGGTTTGTGATTTATCTCGGCGCTACAGCGGTTGTTGTACTGATGGGCGTAGAGAAGGGTATCGAAAAAGTAAGTAAAATTATGATGCCGATTTTGGTAGTGCTGGCGCTCGGCATAGCTATTTATATTATGTTTTTAGATGGCGCATGGGCAGGTATTCAGTATTACCTTTTACCGGACTTTACTAAATTTTCTGGTACGACAGTACTTGCTGCGATGGGTCAGTTGTTCTACTCGATGTCTTTGGCAATGGGTATTATGATTACATATGGCTCCTATATAAAAAAGGAAGTCAGCATTGAATCTTCTGTATCGCAGATTGAGTGGTTTGATACCGGTATTGCGTTCTTAGCAGGTCTCGTTATCATTCCGGCAACATTTGCATTCTCCGGCGGTGATCCGGCGGCGCTTGGTAAAGGTCCGAGTTTAATGTTTGTTGCTCTTCCGCAGGTGTTTAACACACTTGGTGCGGTAGCTGGCACAATTATTGGTATTGTGTTCTTCGTGCTTGTTTTGTTTGCGGCACTTACGTCTTCCATTTCGCTGATGGAAACGGTTGTTTCCTTCTTTAGTGATAAGTTTAAGTGGAGCAGAAAGGTGTGCTGCTTCGTAGTACTTATTATCAGCGTTTTCCTTGGTGTTCCGTCTGCGCTTGGCTATGGTATAATGCAGATTGATTTCCATGTACCTGGTTGGGGTTTTCTGGATTTCTTCGACTTTATCAGCAACAGCGTATTGATGCCGATTGTTGCGTTTATGACCTGCATCTTTGTTGCATACGTTCTTAAATTAAAGCCGGTTGTTGAGGAAGTGGAGCTTTCGGGTAAGTTTAAACGCAAGGGATTGTTTGTGGTTATGATTAAATACCTTGCGCCGATTTGTATACTGCTGATTTTGGGCTTCTCCATTATGGAAGGGATTGGCATTATTAAGGTTTGATTTGTTTGTAATTACTGCAAAGCGTGTGAATTTATCGCACGCTTTGTATTTATATGTGAGCCGAGGGGATGTAAATTTTGACGTTTGTTAAAAAGAATGCTGTATTTTTAATTGCGCTGTCTGTCGCATTGGTGACGTGCATATTTGTGCCGCCGGACGGGGAGTATCTTACATATTTTGACATAAAAACGATTGGCTGTTTGTATGCGACGCTTGCAGTTGTCTGCGCACTGCGCAACATCCGTTTTTTTCGCATACTTTCATCTAAAATTGTATCCGTATTTAAAACGGCGCGCAGCGCGATTTTGGCGCTTGTCTATATTACGTTTATCGGCTCGATGCTCATTGCGAACGATATGGCGCTGATTACGTTTTTGCCGCTTGGTTATTATGTGCTCAAAAGCACAGATAACCGCCGCTATATGGCGTTTACATTTATTATGCAAAATATTGCGGCAAATCTCGGCGGTATGCTGACACCATTCGGCAATCCGCAGAATTTGTATTTATATTCCTATTTCAACATTTCGACGATTGAATTCATGTCGATTATGCTTCTGCCGTTTTTGATTGCTATCTTTTTAATTACGGTATGTTGTCTGTTTGTAGATAAAGAAACGCTGGAAATCAAAAATGCTGAACAAACACCTCTGGACAAAAAGAAAACAGTGATTTACTGCATTTTGTTCTGTCTTTCCATTGCAATGGTGTTTGGTATGGTGTCTGTGTGGGGTGGCGTACTGGTTGTGACTTTGGGACTGGTCATCATGGACAGAAAAGCGATTTTGCAGGTGGATTACGGTCTTTTGCTGACCTTTTGTGCATTTTTTGTTTTTTCGGGAAATATGGCGCGAATTCCTGCTGTCAGCAGCTTTCTTGGCGGTTTGATTGAGAAAAATACATTGCTGTACGGTTTTGTGTCTTGTCAGTTTATAAGCAATGTGCCGAGCGCAGTGTTGCTTTCGCGATTTACACAGAATTATCCGGCGCTCTTGGTGGCGGTAAATATCGGCGGGGCAGGCACTTTGATTGCATCTCTTGCTAGCTTGATTACATTCCGCGAGTTTATACGCCATGAGCAGGGGATGGCTAAGCGTTATATTAAGTTGTTTACAGTCTATAATTTCGGTATTTCACTTATACTTTTGCTTGTGATGCACTTTGTGTTTCGTGCAGCATAAAACTGTTGCTTTTGCGTGGTGGTTTTGGTAGAATAATATAAAAAGTAACTTTGGAGGCACCATGAGAAGATATTTATGGATATATATATTAATTAGTGTTTTTGTTGCTATTTGGGGCATTCGCGCACTCATGAATGACCCAGTTGTTACACAGACGGCACGTGCGGTGGAATATGAAAACAAAATTACTGCATCCGGCTATATTGTGCGCGATGAAGTGGTGTATTATGCACAGAGTGCAGGTGTAGCAGAGTCGGCTTATCAAAACGAAGCACGTGTGTCTAAAGGTAAGCGCATTTCCACGATTTATACAGATGGTATTTCTCCGGAAATTAAGCAGGCGATGAATACGGTGAATGCGAAAATCAGACGTTTAGAAGAAAAAACTTCGCAGGAAACATTTTTGGGGACGGATCTTTCCAGTACGGAAGAAAAAATCAGTAATACAGTAGATTCCGTTGTAAAAATGACATTGACCGGCGATTTCGAAGAATTAGACATTGCGCAGGCTGAACTTGCAGGATATGTGCATATTTCAAATGTGGATACGTTGTTTAATCCAACCGAGGATGCATTAAATGAACTCTATGCGCAAAAGAAGGCTCTTGAAGCATCTGTACAGTCTGCAAAGCAGGATGTGTATTCTACAATTGCCGGAGTGTTTGTAACGGAAACGGATGGTTATGAGCAAGACTTATCGCCACGAAATGTTGAAAAAATGACGGTGGAAGACTTTAATGCTATAAAAATAGAGCGAGATGCTGCGGTGCCGGAGAGCTTGAATGCCGGAGATCGTATTTGTAAGGTTGTAGACAATTCAAAGTGGTATTTTACGGCGGTAGTGACCGAAGAACATTTAAGCCATCTTTCTGTCGGAAAACGTGTGTGGCTACGTTTTCCGGAAATAGATACCAAACGCTATGCAGCTTCTGTAGCGCATATTTCTGCTGTGGAGGACGGGAAGGTAGTTGTGATGGTGGAGTGTCCGCATTACATCAAGGATATCTACACCATGCGTAACACCAATTGTGATATTATTACGCACTTGTTTAATGGTTACCAGATTCCGCCGACAGCTGTGCGCGTAGACGATGAAGGGAACACAGGCGTTTATGTGGATGTTTCAGGCATCGTTCGTTTTAGAGAAATTGATATTCTGTATCAGAACGACAATGTTGTAATTGTGGACAAGTCTGAACGCAACGGATATATTAAACAGTATGATGCCGTTATTGTTGGTGGTAAAAATATAGAGAGCGGTGCAGTGTTAAAGTGAGGGTGATTTGTATGACGGAACGCGAATTGCAGATTTATGACAATATAAAACGCGTGCGTGAAAATATTGCTGCTGCAGCAATGCGCGCCGGCAGGTCAGCGGAGGAAATTGCACTTGTTGCTGTTACAAAGAATTTTCCGCCAGAGGATATCCGTATTGCATTAAAGTGCGGAATTGCGTGTGTGGGCGAAAACCGCGTGCAGGAAATGCTGGATAAATATGATGCAGTACCCGATGCAAATTGGCATATTATCGGACATTTACAGACGAATAAGGTAAAATACATCGTTGGAAAAACAAAGTTGATTCAATCGGTAGATTCCATTAAACTGTTAGATGAAATTGAGCGCCGTTCTGCAGCTGCAGGGGTTGTAACAGATGTGCTTTTGCAGGTGAACACTTCCGGCGAAGAAACAAAATCCGGTGCAGCGCCGGAAGAAATCTATGCGTTGGCAGAACATGTACAGACGCTAAAAAATGTGTTTGTCCGGGGGATGATGACCATCGCGCCTATATACATCGCAGATGTTTCAAACACATTACATTTTGCTAACACTCATAAACTATATCTTGACATTAAGAGTCGAAAATATAATAATATAAGTATGGAAATTTTGTCGATGGGTATGAGCAGCGATTACGAGGAAGCAATTGCTTGTGGTTCAAATATGGTACGTGTCGGCAGTTCGATTTTTGGAAAAAGACAATATTTTTAGGAGGATTTTCTGATGGGTTTTCTGGATAAAATGAAGAATGCAATCGGTCTCGGCGAAGAAGAGTATTATGATGAGGATGATATCCTGACCTCTGACTATGAAGAGGAAGATCCGGTGCAGGAAGAAAGAAGCTTTGGCAGAAAGAATAAGGTTGTTAATATTCACGCAACTACACAGCTGAAGGTTGTTGTTATGCAGCCGGAAAATTTTGAAGATGCAAAGGGTATTGCGGACCATTTAAAAACAAAAAAACCGGTTATTATCAACTTGGAAAATTTAGATAGTGATGTTGCGCGCCGTGTTGTTGACTTTTTAAGCGGTGCTGTATATGGCTTGGACGGCAATATTCAAAAAGTGGCTGCCGGTATCTTCCTGATTGCACCGTACAATGTAAGTATTATGGGAGATTTTAAAAGCGAGCTGCAGACAAAGGGTTTGTTTGGTTGGTAAGAAAGGTTTATAGAGCAAATAAGGGAGTATCATTCGGATAGGACGGGATTTTAATGATAATCTTGGTACAGACACTTGTGAGCTTGGTGAATATTCTCGAATTGTTGGTTGTTATACGCTGTTTTCTTTCTTGGATACCCGGTTTGCAAAATGGATTTACGGAGCTGATTTATAAGTTGACAGATCCTTTTTTGTTGCCGATTCAAAAACTGTTGTTCCGCTGGATGCATGGGCGTATGTTTATGGTTGATTTTTCTCCGATTATCCTATATTTTATCTTGCGTTTTATTACAAGATTGTTATACGGATTGGTATAGGGAATATTTATGGATTTTCAGTCAATACACGAGCCGGTTCGTTCTGCTTTGGTTCGCTTGGAGGATATTGCAGAGAATGCACGGCGAAAATATGAAATGAACTTTAGCACATTTCTGGATGCAGAAACCGTGGCGGTCGCAAAACAGTATTTGCGTGCGCCGGATGATTTTTTGTGCTGTTATTATGGCGGCTATGCAGATGCGGAGCGTTGTATGTTTTGTACTTGCCCGGAATATGAAGCAGCAAATGTACTTGCGGATTTTCCGATAGATTTGCTTGAAATTACTTGTCCGCGGCAGAAAAAATTAACACACAGAGATTGTTTAGGTTCGCTTCTTGGTTTAGGATTAAAAAGAGAAATGATAGGAGATATTTTATGTGATGAACTTGTATTTTATGTGTTTGTCAGCCGTAAAATATCGTCGTATATTATTACAAATCTGCAAAAAATTGGTAGCGCCGGCGTTCGTGTTCGGCAAATTTCAGCAGAATGCTTTATTCCACCGCAGCTCAAAACAGAAACAAAAGGGATATTTATTATGTCAAACCGCTTGGATGCGATTTTGGCAGGCGCGTTGGATATGTCTCGTTCCAAAGCGGCTGATTTAATAGGTGCAGAGCGCGTTTCGGTGAATCATATACTGAAAACAGAAGCAAGTGTGAAACTCAGTGAAGGGGAACTGGTTTCCGTGCGCGGTTTTGGTCGTTTCCGCATAGGTAAGACTGGGAATCAATCAAGAAAAGGCAGGACGTATCTTGAAATTAAAAAGTATATTTAAGTTTTAGGGGGAATTTGGGATGCTAACACCACTGGATATTGAAAACAGAGAGTTTAAAAAGACTTTAAACGGTTATAACCGAGATGATGTAGAAGATTTTATGAGTCTATTGCTGGTGGATTATGAAAAGCTTTATAAGGAATGCATCACAAACCGCGAAAAAATTGAAACTTTAAATGCTGCTATTTCGGGATATAAGCAGCAGGAAAGCACGCTTCAAAATGCCATTATGGCTGCGCAACAGGCAGCTGATGCCTTAAAAGCAACTGCAAGTGAGCAGGCGGATTTAATTTTACGTGATGCGCAGTCAAAGGCAGAACAGATAATTCGCAATGCCAATGATGAAATTAAAGACCTTGAAAAGCGTTACGGCGAATTAACACAGCAGATTGAAAGCTATAAAATGCGCGTAGGCGCAATTATTAAATCGCAGTTAGATATTTTAAATGACCTTCGTCCGGAAACAATAAAAATTACACAGCCGGTGCAGATGGATACGGATGTTAAAACCTATACATTAAATCGAGAATAAACGATAAAAGGAAGGCGAATGCCTTCCTTTTGCAAATAGGAAAGAAAGGTGTCTTGGATTGTACAAATTACATTTAGATTTTATACACAGCGCGTACGATATACAGATTACAAATGATTTTGCGTTGCTTAAGTCTGAAGTCGAACAGCTTTCTCCAAGCAAAATATTAATTATAACAGATAGCAACGTTTCCAAGCTATATTTAAAGATGGTTTACGATGCGCTCTTTGATGTTTGTGATACGGTTGCTTCGGTAGAATTTACGGCAGGCGAGAAAAGCAAGAATTTGACTACGGTACAGTATTTATATGAGGCGTGTGTTTGCAATAACTTAGACCGAAAAAGCATTATTATTGCACTTGGCGGTGGTGTGGTTGGTGATATGGCAGGTTTTGTTGCCGCGAGCTATATGCGCGGTATTCGCTTCGTGCAGATTCCTACAACGCTTTTGTCGCAGACGGACAGTAGCGTAGGCGGCAAGGTTGGCGTGGATTTTGCAGGGTATAAAAATATTATCGGCGCATTTAAACAGCCGTCGCTTGTATACATCAATACGGACACATTAAAAACGCTCCCGCTGCGTGAATTTGCTTGTGGCATGGGTGAAGTAATAAAATACGGAGCGATTGCGGATGCTTCATTTTTAACACTTTTAAGCGAAAATGCAGTGGATATTCAAGCTTTAGAGCCGCTGATTATGAAGAGGATTATCGCGGCTTGTTGCCGTATGAAAGCGGATATTGTGCGGAAGGATGAAAAGGAAAATGATTTGCGTGCAGTTTTGAATTTTGGACATACAATAGGTCATGCTATTGAAAGTGCCCTGGACTTTTCACTTTTACACGGCGAATGTGTAGCAATTGGGATGATGGCTGCGCTTCGTATTTCGCAAAAACGCGGCTGGGTAAACGCTGACGATGTTGCCCTGCTGAAAAAGCTGTTGCAACGCTACAATTTGCCGGCAGTTGCCAATGATTTGGATGTAACCGCTGTTACTGCAAATCTGAAAAAGGATAAAAAAATAGAAAAGGATATTTTGAAATTTGTACTTGTAGAGCCGATGGGGTGCGCGAAGGTAGTAACGGATGTAACACAGGAAGAGCTTACAGATGCGATAGAATCTGTTTTAGCATAGTGAGGTAAAATTATGTGGCTTATATATGTATTTATCGGTGTGGTCTTGGTAGGATTGGACCAGTGGACAAAGCATCTTGCGGTTGCGAATCTGTCTGATGGCAGTGTGGCATCGGCACTGCCGGGTGTTTTTGATTTTTTGTATGTTGAAAACCGCGGCGCAGCATTTGGTATGCTGAAGGATACGCGTTGGTTTTTGATTTTAGTAACTGTTGCATTGATTATAATATTGCTATTGTTTGTACGCAAATATAAGTGTAAATCCGTACTTGGATTGAGTGCGGTAACGCTGATTATTGCCGGAGGTATCGGCAATTTAATTGATCGCGTATGGCATGGGTATGTTGTGGATTTTATTCATCTTTTATTTATGGAGTTTCCGTGCTTTAATGTAGCAGATATTTGCGTATGCATCGGTGCAGGGCTCTTAGCGCTGTATATTTTAATTACACCCGAAACGAAACGGAGTGAAGAACGGGATGCCTGAAATGATTAATCTTACTGCAACCGAAGCGCAAGCTGGGATGCGTCTGGACGCTTTTTTGGCAGAACAGATAGATGGTATCTCACGTTCGTACGGTGTAAAATTGATAGAGGCTGGTCTGGTAACGCTTGATGGTAAGCAACTTAATAAAAAGTACAACATACAATCGCAGGATGAAATTGATGTGGAAATCCCGGATCCGGAAGAAACAGAGATTTTGCCGGAAGATATTCCGCTGGATATTGTCTATGAGGATGACGCGATGTTGGTTATCTACAAAAAGCAGGGGATGGTTGTGCACCCGGGGGCAGGGAATTATACCGGTACAATGGTAAATGCACTTTTGCACTACTGCAAGGACAGTCTTTCCGGCATTGGCGGTGTGCTTCGCCCCGGCATTGTACATCGCATAGATAAAGACACGAGCGGGCTTTTGGTGGTGGCAAAAACGGATGCAGCGCATCAGGCGCTTTCTGCGCAGCTGAAAGACAGAAGCCTTTCGCGTGAGTATATCGCAATTGTTAACGGCAATATTCGCGAGGATAGTATAGAAATCAATCTGCCGATTGGCAGAAGCCCGTCAGACCGTAAAAAAATGTGCGTCACAACGAAAAACGCACGTGAAGCAATCACAAATCTGCGTGTGCTGGAACGCTATGGGAAGTATACGTTGGTTGCTTGCAAATTGCAAACCGGCAGAACGCATCAGATTCGTGTGCATTTATCCTATCTCGGTCACAGTATTGTCGGTGACCCAGTATATGGGATAAAAAAGGAAGCGTTTAAATTAAACGGACAGCTATTGCATGCAAGACGCATCGAGTTTGTCCATCCGACCAGCGGTGAACGTATGACTTTTGAAGCGCCAATGCCGGATTATTTTGCGGAAACGTTGGAGAAAATCCGAAATTTATATCCACGGCAATAAAATGCTTGACAACAAGCGTTAACTTTGCTATAATTTAATAGACAAAGGGGAGCTTGCACAAGCGAGCTGAGAGTAAACGTATTGCCGTTTTTACCCGTATAACCTGATTTGGGTAATGCCAACGTAGGGATAAGAAAGCTTAAGTTTGCTGTGCCCTGCGCACAGCTTTTTTGTTTTCTGCTGCAGAAGGAGACAAAGTGGCTTTCAACAGGAAAAATCAATACCTTACTGCCTTTGAAAGACAAAGGAGTGAAGAAAAATGAAAACAAAAAGAATGGTTGCTTCTGCAATGCTGATTGCACTTGCAACCGTATTATCCATCCTGCAGCCGTTTCAGCTGCCGTTTGGTGGCGGTATTACAATTGCATCTATGATGCCCATCGTAATTATCGCGTATGTTTATGGTACAAAATATGGTTTGTTTGCGGCGTTTGTTTATGCGATTTTGCAAATGTTGCTCGGCGCAAAAACCGTCGGGTCCTTTTTTCTGCCGGGTGATAGTCAGATGATTCTGTGGCAGGCGCTGTGTGTATGCTTTTTGGATTATGTTGTTGCATACACGGTGCTTGGCTTTGGTGGTATCTTTAAAACAAGAATTAAGAATACATATCTGGCAGTGTGCCTCGGCGCTGTATTTGCACTGACGCTCCGTTATTTGGTGCACATCATCTCCGGCGCAATCTTTTTTGGCGCTTGGGCGGAGTGGTTCTTTACCCAGGAAGGCTTTTATGCCATCGGTCAGACGATTATGGAGACCTTTAGTGGCGCTGGTTTGGCGGTTGTATACTCCGTTTTCTATAACGGTTTATATATGGTGCCGGAAATTATCATTACATCCATTCTAACGCCAATTGTCTATTTTACGATTAAACGTGCAAATTTGGTATAAAATGAACAAAAATTTGAAGGCAACCGGACACGTCCGGTTGCTTTTTGTTAAATCAATGTAAAAATACAAGTTTTACTTGCAAAAATAGTGGTTTTGGAGTAGAATATACTATAGATTGTTTTTAAAGTGAGGCTTATTATGGACAACAGACCTATCGGTGTATTTGACTCCGGACTCGGTGGCTTGACTGTAGTGAAAAAACTCCAAGAAATCTTGCCGGGCGAGGACATTGTGTATTTTGGCGACACACAGCGCGTGCCTTACGGTGGGCGCTCAAAACAGACACTGCTGAAATATGTTATGCAGGATATTCGGTTTTTGGAAAGTCACAACGTGAAAATGGTGGTTGCTGCTTGCGGTACGGCGAGTGCAGTTGCGCTGCCACATATTCCGTTGCGCGAAGAGCTTCCGATTATCGGTGTTCTGGAAGAGGCTGCCAAAAGCGCACTGGAACGAACGGTTAACGGAAAAATTGGTATCATTGCGACGGCGGCAACCGTGAAAAGTGATGCATACAGAAATATGATATGCAAGCTAAAACCGGAGACGGCGGTATATTCTAAGGCTTGTCCGCTGTTTGTGCCGCTGGTGGAAAACGGACATTTAGACAGCGAGGTTGCACATTTGGTGGCGCAGGAATACTTGGAGGAAATTATAGATTTCGGTGCTGATGCCTTAATTATGGGATGCACGCACTATCCGCTTCTAAGACGCACAGTAGCAGATGTGCTTGGTGACGGCGTAACGCTGATTGATGTCGGTGAAGTGATTGCAAATCGCATAAAAACGATTTTGGATGAAAAGCAGCTACAATCCGAAAAAAAGAGTGGTGGTACTTGTCGGTATTTCGTCAGTGACGAAGTAGACAATTTTGAGACCTTGGGCGGCTTGTTTTTACAAAGTAAAATAGAGGGCATGGTGAATCAGATTGACATTGACAAATTCTGATGTAAAAGTAAGAATCATCTCTAAGATTATAACAGACGGAGATGCGTTACATACAGACATAACAGCAGACGGCATTTACTATAAGCAAGATGGTGCCTACATATTGGAATACGACAGTGAAGAACAAGGTTGCCATACCAAAGTGGTGGTAGATGCAACAAGTGTGACTGTAACGCATACGGGCAGCGTTGAAACAACCATGGTGTTTAAAAACGGTTATACGCACGAGAGCAAAGTCGGAGGCCAAGCGGTCTTAGGAAGACA
>JAZSQB010000050.1:0-13671 GCA_045537695.1 Clostridia bacterium
CCAATATTTGCGATCTGCTGAAAACTTTTTTGGAGAATGAGGGATATGAGGTCAAGACGGCCGGAGACGGCGTCGAGGGCATCAACTATTTCAAGCTCTATGAGCCCGACCTGGTGCTGCTTGACATCATGCTTCCGAAGAAGGACGGCTGTCAGGTCTGCCGCGAGATCCGCGAGATGTCGCAGAAGCCCGTGATCATGATCTCCGCGAAGGGAGACGTTTTCGACAAGGTGCTCGGGCTTGAGCTCGGCGCAGATGACTATATGGTAAAACCGGTTGAAAGCAAAGAGCTGATTGCACGCATTAAGGCAGTGCTGCGCCGTTACGAATCCGGTAGTTCACCTATTGACAAGGAAATCGTGTATAATAACCTGTCTGTGAACATCTCCAACTACGAGTTGATAATTGAAGGCAAGCAAATTGATATTCCGCCGAAAGAGCTGGAGCTTTTATATTTCCTATGCTCCAGTCCCAATCGCGTGTTCACAAGAGAACAACTCCTCGAAGAAGTCTGGGGCTTCGATTACTTTGGCGACTCCAGAACCGTAGACGTACATGTGAAGCGTTTGCGCGAAAAACTCGAAGGACACGAGAAAAACTGGTCGCTCAAAACCGTATGGGGTGTCGGCTATAAATTCGAGGTGAAATAAACCGTGCGTAAAACCATCTTTACCAAAATGATGCTATCTACTCTAATACTGTTGCTGGTTATGTTTTTGCTCCTCGGCGGCATAATGTTTAGCGTTGTCAGTACATATGCCACCAATGAAAAAGCGGATTTTTTAACGGCAACAGCGCAAAACATGGCAGACTATACCATTGTTTGGAACGAGAAATACCAACAGCACAGCACAACCAAAGCCACCTACAATGCAACTGTGGAATCCATCGCCAGTATTACGGATACAGAAATCATTGTCGTAAACACAGATAGCCGAATTTTTGCAAGCAGTACATACGCTGCCTCCCTTGCCGGCCGTGTGCCTATGGCATATATGGATGAGGCATTAAACGGAAACACAGAAAAATTAGTCGGCACGATGGACGGCATTTTTCCGAATAAAGTTTTAACAATTGCGCATCCGATTAAATACCAAACATATGTTATTGGCGTTGTATTCGTAAACAGTTCAGTACCGAGTTTGCAGAGCAACAAAATGGAACTGTTCCGTATGTTCTTTATTTCATGCGCGTTTGTCTTCATTCTTGCTATCATCCTGATGTATATTCTGTCACAAAAAATGACAAAATCTATAAAGGACATTCGCAACGCTGCGCGTGCACTTGCTGCAGGACATTATGAAACACGCGCAAAAATCAAGGGTAACGACGAAATTGCAGAGCTTGGGCGCACCTTTAACTATATGGCAGCCTCCCTCCAGAAACTTGATGATACGCAAACCGCCTTCATTGCAAATGTGTCACACGAGTTGCGCACACCGATGACAACGATTGCCGGTTTTACGGAAAACATCTTAAACGGTACGATTCCTCCGGAGCAGCAGGATAAGTATCTACAAATTGTTTTGGACGAATCCAGACGTTTATCACGCATGGTTACGGATATGCTTGACATTTCCAAACTAAGCTTGGGTCAGTATAACATTAGCAAATCCGAATTTAATATTGCTGAAATGCTACGTCTGATCCTGATTCAATACGAGGCGCCGATTGAAGAAAAGCATCTCGATGTTTCCGTGGATATTCAACAGGATACCATCTCCGTCATTGCCGACAAGGATGCTATCACGCGCGTTATCACAAACCTGATCGATAATGCCATTAAATTTTCCGATCCGGGCGGCAGACTGCATCTGAGTATCATAACACGTGACAACAAGGCATATGTTGCCGTTTCAAACGAGGGCATCGGCATCGACCCACAGGATATTAACCGTGTGTTTGACCGTTTCTATAAGACAGACAAATCCAGAAACGACAAAAAAGGTACCGGTTTAGGCTTACATCTTGCACAAAATCTTTTAAACCTGCAAGGCGAAACCATTGCCGTAAAGAGCGAAGATCTTTCCGATGCGGACTTTGACGGCAATCCAAATCACCCTGCGCGCAGAACTACATTTGTTTTCTCACTCTCGCTCGGCAGATAAAACAAGAATTTACATTCTATTCACACTTTGGTAAAAATCATCGTGTAGAATAAAGTTACATCAAAATTTATAAAGATAGAGGTATAAAAAATGGAAAATAATCATATGCCCTTTGGCGAAATCAATCCAAAAAGCAATTCTGCTGAAGAAGAAAAAACAGATACCACGATCGCGGAGGAAATCCCCGCATCAGCCGCAGAAATGAATAAAACAAGCGATAGCACCCAAAACATTTCTGTTCCCTATGAAATTTTAGATGAATTACCCAAAAAAGAAAACACCTATGAAGAGGATGTTTTTTCACGACCGAATTTCTATGATGAAAGCGATATCCCCGAAAAAAAGAAACGCGAGAAAAAGCCGACGAAGCCTTTGTCGATTGCTGTAGCATCTGCCATCGCCGCTTCCCTGCTGACTGCGCTGCTGTTTACCGGTTTATTCGCCGGTCTGTACTACTATATAGCCCCCGACAATCAGTCTACAATCATCTACCGCGACGGCAACGATTTAAGAACAAAAACAGATTTAATGTCCACACTTGGCATCAAACCGGACGGCAAAGAACAGCCGCTCACCGTAACAGAGGTTGCCAACCGTATTGGTCCGACAGTGGTGGGTATCTCCGCAGAAGGCGTGGCAAGCACAAATAGCATTTTCGGTATAATGCAGCAGCCTTTTGCCAGCAGTGGTACCGGTTTTATCATCAGCACAGATGGTTTTATTGTAACAAACAACCACGTTGTGGAAGGCGCAAGCAAGGTAGTTGTTACTTTAGATAATGACAACGAATATAATGCCAAGGTGATCGGCACTGACCCCAGAACAGACCTTGCTGTCCTTAAGATAGAAGAAACCGGTCTTACACCGGCAGTCCTTGGCAATTCCAGTGATGTACAGGTTGGTGAGCTTGCCGTCGCCATCGGCAACCCGCTTGGGCAGACACTTTCCGGCACCGTAACCGCCGGCATCATCAGCGCAACAAACCGCAAAGTGACCTTGGATGGTATGGAGTATACACTGCTGCAGATTGACGCCGCAATCAACAGCGGTAATTCCGGAGGACCGCTTGCAAATGCATACGGCGAAATCATCGGCATCAACAATGCTAAAATTGCATCCAGCGGCGTTGAAGGTCTTGGTTTTGCAATTCCATCCGACATTGCAAAACCGGTAATTGAAGACTTGATTGCAGTTGGCTATGTGCGTGGCAGACCGCTTATCGGCATTAACGGCAGAAACATCACACAGGAAATGAGCGAATACTACGACTTGCCGATTGGTGTATATGTTGTTTCCGTAGAGGCATTTTCAGCAGCAGAAAACGCAGGCCTGCGTATAGGCGATGTTATTACAGAATGCAACAGCAAGAAAGTCACAACCGTAGATGAACTCAACGAAATTCGCGACGAACACAAGTCAGGCGATGAACTGACCTTAACCATCATTCGCAACAAAGAAAAAATAACAATTTCAGTTATTCTTGGCGAAGATCGCCCAGCGGTTTCTCTAAACTAATAGATTGTTAAAAACACACATGCTTAACAGTAACTTTCGCTTTATTATCAAAAACAAGGCGAAAGTTATTTTTTTGCAGCTAATTCGTTAGATTCTATATGTCAAATATTGCAGAATTAAACTGAATATGTTAAAATATGCTTAGACTTAACTTCTGTTTTTTTGTATACTTAAAGTATAGAAAACACTTACTAGGACAAGGGTGGCTTTTTGAATGGCATAATTTATTTTGGCATTTTCACCCGGGTAACCCCTCCGGTAGACGGCAGTTTCTTCGCTTGCTCCGGACTATAAGATACAGAAAGGATATAATTATGAGAAAATTTATGGATGAAGATTTTTTGCTGTACAATGATACTGCAAAGCATTTATTTCACGATGTAGCAAAGAATTTGCCGATTTATGACTATCACTGTCATTTAATTCCGGCAGAAATCTACAACGACCGAAGCTACGAGAATATCACACAGGTATGGCTCGGCGGTGACCACTACAAGTGGCGTCAGATGCGTATTTGCGGCATTGACGAAGAATTGATTACCGGCAGCGCGCCGGACAGAGAAAAGTTCCGCGCGTATGCAAGCATTATGCCGGAAATCATCGGTAACCCACTCTATCACTGGTCGCACATGGAGCTCCAGCGTTTCTTTAACATCTATACGCCACTCTCCCCTGCAACCGCTGATGAAATCTACGACAATGTTGCGGAACAGCTCAAAAGCGGCAAGTTCACCGCAAGAAAGCTGATTGAAATGTCGAACGTTTCCCTCATCTGCACCACAGACGACCCGATAGATTCGCTCGAATATCACATCAAGTTAAAGGCAGAAGGCTTTGGCACAAAGGTGCTCCCGACCTTCCGCCCGGATAAGGCATTCAACATTTTAGATGCAGGCTTTGTAAATTACATTAAGTCCCTGCCAGCAGACAACATTGATACCATCGGCAAACTGATGGCTTGTCTGTACGAAAGAATGGATTTCTTTGCAAGTGTCGGCTGTGTGATCTCCGACCACGCATTTCTCGAAGTACCATATGCGGAAGCAACAGCTGCGGAAGTGGACAAAATCTTAAAGAAGAGATTAAACGGTGAGGAAATCACCGCACTGGAAGCAGAAAAGTTCACAACCTATGTGTTTATGAAACTCTGTGAAAAATACTATGACCTCGGTTGGGTTGTACAAATTCACGTTGGCGCACTGCGTAACAATAACAAGCCGATGTTTGAAAAGCTCGGTCCGGATACTGGCTATGACTCCATTGACGATGCTTGCGTCGCAAGAAAGCTTGCAGCGCTCCTAAGCGCAATGCACGCAAATGGCAAGCTGCCGAAATCCGTGCTCTATACCTTAAAGCCGTCCGATAACTATGTGCTTTCCACCATGCTCGGCAACTTCGCTGAAAGCGGTGTGCGCGGCAAGGTACAGTTCGGCTCTGCTTGGTGGTTCTATGACCACTATGAAGGTATGAACCGTCACTTCAAGGATTTGGCTTCCTTAAGCTCTATCGGCACCTTCATCGGTATGCTCACAGACTCAAGAAGCTTCCTTTCCTATCCGAGACACGAATACTTCAGACGAATCATCTGTAACGTAATTGGCGAATGGGTCGAAAGCGGTCAGTACCCGAATGACGATGCGGCGCTTACAAAAATGGTACAAAACATCTGCTTAGACAATATTAAGGCATACTTAAACGTATAATAATACAAGCAGCCGTATTGCACCCCAATTTGTACAGACAGCACAAAAAAACTCCTATAGTAACGAATATTAAAATTTAAGCAATATACTGACTTCGTTTTTCAAGCGGGGTCAGTTTTTTTAATATAAAATTATTTAAATTTCGAAATGGACGTTCTTGGATTTTAGTATGAAAAAGAAATTTCCATTGCATTGTCATAAGGGTTAATCTTGCTTGATATAAATGGGGTTATGTTGTAAAATTGTGCTGGCTTTCCATTTACTGCGCTATATATTTGTAGAATTTTTGTCTTCTGCCTACAGCGCTTGCGCATACACTTTTTCTATCTGCCATTTCTAGGCATAAAAATCCTCCTATAGTAGTTTTTTAATTCCACTATAGGAGGTTGGTTTTTCTATTGTTCGTTTTGTCCGGTTGTGTCAATTAGCTCGCTTTGTTCATCCTTTATTTAATTACGCTTCCAACCGTGCATAAAGGCTTGCGACAAGCTTGTCTACCTCTTCGTAGATGGTATCCTTCGGTACGCTGATTTTCACACTCTTATCGCGTGTTGCAAGTTCGATTTCTCCCTTTTCAAGGCCGCGCTTACCGATAACAACACGTACCGGCACGCCAAGAAGGTCGGCATCTGCAAACTGTGCACCTGCCTGCACGTTTCTATCCTCTAAGATACAGTCATATTTCTTGGAAAGCTTTTCGTAAACTTCCTCTGCAACACTTCTGATTTCTTCTACCTGGTTATTCAGGCAGCAAACGTGTACCTGCCACGGTGCAACCGTAATCGGCCAGATCGGGCCGTAATCGTCGTGGTTATCTTCAATAACGGAAGCAAGCATTCTGCCCACACCGATACCGTAGCAGCCCATAATCGGGGTCTTTCTCTCGCCATCCGCATCAATGTATTCCATCCCCATAGACTTGGAATACTTTGTACCAAGCTGGAAGATATTACCGATTTCAATACCGCGCTTTAAGCTTGTACGCTTACCGCACTTCGGACAAATCGCACCGTCGAGCACCTTGGCAACGTCATAATACTCTGCGTTCGGCACATCGCGATCCATACTTACGCCCGTAATATGATGGTCAACCTCATTTGCGCCGCAGGTCAAATCCTTTTCGCCACGCAGAGATTCATCAATGATAATCTTGCATTCGCTGTTTAAGTTCACCGGACCGATAAAGCCGAATGTAATATCCGTCTTATCGTACATGGTGTACGGATACACATTGGATTTTAAAATCTTTTTAAGCTTCGCTTCGTTGACTTCCATATCACCGCGTACAAACACAACCACCGGGATATCGTCATAATCCGTGGAAAATACGGTTGCTTTAATCGTATCTTCTTCTTTGATGTTTAAGAATGCGCACAGAGATTCAATGTCCTTTGTATCCGGTGTGTGCACCTTCTTCATTTCTGCATCCGCTTTGTTTCTGTTATGCTCGTGCACGCACTTTGCAACTTCCATATTGGAGCTGTAATCACAGCTGTCGCAAATCACAAGTGTATCTTCACCAAAATCATTAATTAACATAAACTCGTGCGCCACTGCACCGCCCATCATACCCGAATCCGAGAATACGGAAATGAAGTTTTTAAGACCGGCTCTCTTATAGATACGGTCATACGCCTCATGGCAACGCATATAGTACTTTTCCAGGTCTGCCTGGGAAGTATGGAAAGAGTATGCGTCCTTCATTGTAAATTCACGCACACGAATCAGTCCGCCGCGGCTTCTCGGCTCATCGCGAAACTTCGTCTGAATCTGGTAAAGCATAAACGGATACTTTGTATACGAAAGTGCTTCACGGCGCGCAAGATGTACAACAGCTTCCTCGTGTGTCATACCGAGCAGCATATCCTGTCCCTGACGGTCGCGGAAACGCAGAAGTTCGCTGCCTACGCTGTCCCATCTGCCGGATTCCTTCCAAAGCTCTGCCGGCATAACCACCGGCATCATAACTTCCTGACCGTCGATGCGGTTCATTTCTTCACGCATGATGTTTTCAATCTTGCTTGTTATCTTCTTTGCAGGCGGCAAAAGAGAATAGATACCGTTTGCAACCTGGCGCATATAGCCGCCACGCAAAAGGTAAATGTGGCTGACCATTGTAGCGTCTGCCGGTTTTTCCTTGAATCTGTCGCCTACCAATTTACTCATCAACATAGTGTATTACTTCCTTTCAAACGGCAATTTTGCCGATATCCATACTATTATAGCACTTTGATAATGTCGTGTCAATAAAAAAGGACGCCTTATGAAATGATATAATGTGGGTTTGTCAATGATGTGTTGGAAAATCAATTAAAAAATTTCACCATCCTCAACATGTAATTGAGGATGGTCACAAATTACCCATTTATTCCTTCGTTGTCGAACCAAAACCGCCGTTACGGATGCCCTGCGCGTCATCGTCTACCGTGATACCGTATTCAAGGAAAATGCCCTGTGCAAAGCCCTCGCCCTTTTTAAGGCTCACGGTTTTTCCTTCCTTGGAGTCGTTGGTCACTTTGATAAACATATGTCCTTCATTATCCGAATAATAGTAGTCACTGTCGATAATACCGACGGTGTTATTAAGCTGCAGACGGTACTTAAACCCAAGACCGCTGCGCGGATAAATCTTTAATACCCAACCCTCGTCAATGCGCACGCGCACACCGGTCGGAATTTTAATGCTTTCGCCCGGCGCAAGCGCAAAATCGAGCGGTGCATAAAAATCATAACCTGCAGAGCCGGAAGTTGCTCTCTGTGGCAGCCTGATTCCTTCGTATACTGCCTCTGCATCCCCGTGCATATCCCAATCTTTTTTAAACTGTTCTTTTGATACTTTTTCAAACTTCGCTATTCTCTTCATCTTTCTTATCCCTCAATTTTACGATTTATGTAAGACTACATTGTTTTCTTTCAGGGTCGCTTTTACATCAATAACTCTCTGATTCGAACTGCCGACCCAGTGGAGTTTGACGTCCTTCAAATCCGCGACAAATTCACCATCCGCAACCACATCCAAAAGCAGTACAAATTCCAAATCGCAAATTTCTTCCCACAAAAAGCCCGTATACAGCCAAATGGTCTTGTGCGGGAACTTTTCGCGGATTTCATACACCAACGCACCGATATCCGCTCTGTTTTGCGGATGCAACGGGTCGCCACCCGTCAGCGTGATGCCGGAGATATACGGTTTTGCCAGTGTTTCAAAAAGCTCCTGCTTTGCTTCTTCGTCAAACTCGATGCCACCGCAGATGTCCCACGTAATCGGATTGTGGCAATCCTTGCAGGCATGCGTACAACCGGCAACCCATAAACAAACGCGCAGTCCGTCCCCGTTGAGCATATCATCCTTCGTTATATTATGGTAACGCATTACATACTTCTCCTATCCTTAATTTCCGCCATTTTTGCATCATTTAGGCGACTTTCGCCCTTCACGCGCGAATACGAAAGATAACCGTTCATACGGTCAATCTTCGTTAAATTACTGCTGCCGCACTTCGGGCAAACATCCATCTCCAGCTCCTGATGCCCGCACTCGTCGCAGTACGCGAGCGAGAGATTCACGCCTTCATAAAAACCCATATCCATCGCACGACGCACCAATGTTTTCACCGCTTCCACATTATAGTCAATCGGGTATTTTACATACTGAATTTTACCGCCGTTTAACAAATCCCAGAAACGCTTTTCCAGATCCTGCTTCTGAATCGGCGTAATGTCCTCCGAAACGTGACAGTGGAAACTGTTGGACACATACGGATGGTCGGACACATTTTCAATGATGCCGTACTTCTTTCTGAACTGCTCAATCTGCAAGCCGCAAAGGCTCTCTGCCGGCGTGCCGTAGAGTGCATACAAATTGCCATCCTCTTCCTTGAATTCGTTTACGCGCTTGTTGATATATTCCATGACCTCAATCGCAAAATTACCATCCTCGACAAGCGAATGCTTGTTGTGGAGCTGCTGGAGCTCATTGAGCGCCGTAATTCCAAACGATGCTGTTGCCGATTTCAAAAGCGGTTTGATTTTATCGTGGATGCCGAGCTTGCCACCGTAGAAGCCGCCTTCGCAGTATGCCAGCGGATTGGTGGACGCACGCATCTCACCCAAATAATCATAAGTGCGAATATGCAACTGACGGATTAAATTCAGATAATAATCAAGCACTTCGTAAAAGTCTTTGCTTTCCTTCTGCGCCTTTGCATAAATCATCGGCAAGTGCAGGCTGACTGCTCCAATATTGAATCTGCCGACAAAAATCGGCTTATCCTCTTCGTCTGCCGGCTGCATACCACCGCGCTCATACCACGGAGACAAAAAGGCTCTGCATCCCATCGGCGAAATCACTCTGCCGTATTTTTTATACATACTTGCAACGTAGCCCTCGCCCGTCAGCGACAGCCAATCCGGATACATACTCTTTCTGGAGCACTCAATACCCGCTTCAAATACGTCCTCTAATTCGCCGCCCGGTCCGTGCAGGTTTTCATCATATAAAAATACAATTTTCGGAAAAAGCACCGGCTTTTTACACCACTTTTTGCCCTGTCCCTTGCGGCGCACATCCAGCATCAGCTTCGTTGCCATCTTGGAAAAGCGCTCTTTGCCGAGACCTGCCGTCATCGTAATAAAAGGATAATCGCCGCGGCTGGATGCAACCGTGTTGAACTTATACTCCCACCCCTGGAAGCCCTGCATAAAGTCGTTGATAATATCCTTTTCCGCTTCCTCGTTTGCTCTTTCTTCCGCAATGCCGAGCGCGATGTACTTTTCATAATATTTCTTATAGGATTTCTCTGCATACGGCGCTAAAATCTTGTCCACTTCCGGCACGGTAAAGCCGCCATATTGCTGGCTTGCGGCAGAAAGCACAATATCACCGATGACGTCAAATGCAACGTCGAGCGTCTTCGGCTCATTATACCAGAGGTTACCCATTTCAAATCCGCCAGCCAAAACATTTTGCACATCAAAGAGACAACAGTTCATTGTATCACGGCGCGCAGACATATCGTGTACATAGATATAGCCTTCACGGCACGCCTGCAACTCCTCTACCGTCATAAAAAACTTCTGATAAAGCGATTTGTTGAGCTGATTAAAAATCAGCGAGCGCTTTGTGGACACAAGCGCAGAATCCGAATTGGAGTTTTCCTTATCGCCAATGTACATAATCGCCTGACTCTTCTGGTACACATCATCGAGCATATGTACAAAATCCTGTTTGTAGTTTCTATAATCGCGGTAACTCTTTGCAACTACTGGATTGACCAAATCGAGTGCACCTTCCACGATGTTGTGCATTTCAGCAATATGAATTTCCTCTTTTGCAAAATTCTTCACGCGCCCGTCGACAAACACGCAGATCTTGCGCAGGTCCTCTTCCGAAAACGTAATCAACGCGCGAAACGCAGATTTCTTAACCGCTGTAATAACTTTTTCTAAATTATATTCTTCCGCTGTGCCGTCTTTTTTAATAATCGTTATCATAGTATATCCAGAACAAAACTATACCATATATAGTATTATCCTTTTCCCCTTTCTCCAAATATTGCGCTATTAGTTTTATTATACTTCAACAGAAGGACAAATTCAAGTACAACCCGAAAATAAATTATACAAAACACATTTGCAATTTTTGTGCATTCTGCCAAAATTTTTTCTTTCACCCAAAATACTATATCTTGGGTGCGTTTTTCCCATCGACCACAAAGATTTTTCCACAAGAAACCATTTTGAAAAACTTTGTTGCATATTGTCCAAAAAATAACTTTTTTCTTGTACATTTTGCCAATAGACAGTCCCTTTTCGTTATAGTACAATAAGCAAGCGCTCAAAAATTTTTGGTCACACTAAAAGCCCTCGAATTCGACATTGGGGGGGTATTATGTGATGATAGTAGTATACCGCATACACTGCGTCTACTACTATCATGAAAAGAGGCAGATATACGATTTTTCGTATACCTGCCTCTTCTTACATTTTTTCATACCCGACAAGCAAGCCGCCCTGCTCTGCATAAAAGCTACAAAGCCCGCGACAGCGGTAGATTTCAACCGCCGCAGACGGCGTCGTCTCCCAAATTTCCTTGCGCAGCGCCTCCGCCGCCGCTATATTGTCACAATGCGCAATGCGCACCTTTCCTTTCTGCCATCCTGCGCTTTGCAATTGCGCAACAATTGTATGCAGTGCACGGTTTTCCCCGCGGCATTTTGCCAGCGGCTCCAAATCGCCCTGCACGCTTGCTCTGCCAACCACATGTATGCCGACCAAACCTGCAATTGTTGCAGTCATCGGCGATACTCTACCGTTGTTGGCGAGATTTTTCATCGACTTTAGCATAAATAAAAGTCCGGTTTTGTCAAGATAGCGCTGTATTTGCGTGCATATTTCTTCAAACGCCATCCCCTCTGCTATCCAAGATGCAAGTTTTTCAACAATCAGTTTCATTTCCGGTCCTGCGGTAAGTGTATCTAATACAAACACGCGCTTATCCGGATACGCATCTTCATACATCTGCTTTGCCATACAGGCCGCATTATAACTGCCGGAAAGGTTGCTCGTAATCGTTACACAGAACACTTCATCCGCATCGCCGAATGCCTCAAGCCAATCGGTTACATTCGGACAAGAGCTCCGGCTCTTTCCCTTGTATTTGCTAAAATATGCCGCCATCGCTTCCACATCCAACGAAGCATCATCTACAAATTCTCTTTCGTCCGAAAGAATCTTCATCGGTACAGATGCAAACGCCGCCGCATTAAAGCAGAGTAAATCTGCCGATGAATCTGCTACAATTTTTATTTTTCTCACGATTTCTTCCTCCAACTACACTTCATTTTTTACCTTATCGGTAAAACATAGATATAAATAAACATATAAAATAATGCTGCGCCTAAAATCACAAACAAATGCCAGATGGTATGCATAAAAGGCGGATGCTGCGCACGGTAAAATAGCATACCGCCGGTATAAGCAATGCCGCCGCCGAACATCAAAGTCCACGCCAAAATGTCTCTACCGATGATCTTTGCAACCGGGAAAATGGCAATCATCACACACCATCCCATGACAATATACAGCCAAAGGGAAAGCTTGTGCCACTTGGCTACACTGATGGCATTTACCGTAATACCAAACGCCGCCACTCCAACCTCAATACCAAACAACACCCACCCGAGTGCACCGCGAATCATCGCAAGCGAAACCGGAATATAGGTGCCGACAATCAAAAGAAAAATCGAACAATGGTCAAACACCTGAAACACTTTTTTGGCCTTACGGTTTGTCAGCGAATGATAAAGTGTAGACATCAAAAACAGCACAATCATCGCAAAACTGTAGATTGAAGTGCTGACAATCCCGATCGCATCACTGACAAAGCATGCGCGCACAATCAGTACTGCCGCTCCGGCAATCGCAAGAAGCGTTCCAATGCCGTGTGTTATAGCATTCGCAATCTCCTCTCCCATACTTTGGTTGTTGAATTTTTTTACATCGGTCATTTTCGTCACCCTCAAATCTGATTTTCGTTATTATATCATATGTTATTTAAAAATGCAATATAAAATATTATAAATTTGTTATTAAGGATGGACACGAAAATAAAATTGTGCTAAAATAATAGTATAAAAAGAATTGGGAGTTAGTATATGCGTATTGATAAGTTTTTATGTGATTGCGGCATCGGCACAAGAAAAGAAGTAAAGCAGCTTTTAAAAGGCGGCAACGTATGCGTAAACGGCAAGCCCATTAAGGATGCTGCGCAGCACATCGACGAAAACAGCGATTGCGTTACCGTAAGCGGCACACCGCTGGCATATCAAAAATATATTTATCTGATGCTCAATAAGCCGGCAGGCGTTGTCAGTGCGACATTTGATAAGCACTTACCGACCGTAATTAATTTGGTAGATGCTGCGTACAGACACTTTGACGTCTTCCCCGTCGGCAGACTCGACATCGACACAACAGGACTCCTCATTTTAACCAATGACGGACAGCTTGCGCACCATATGATTTCGCCGAAGCATCACGTGCCGAAAACGTATGCAGCGCACATTGACGGTTGTGTGACAGAAGCAGATGTACGTGCCTTTCAAGACGGCATCACTTTAGACGACGGCTACGTATGTATGCCGGGTAAGTTGCATATACTAAACAGCGGCAGCGAAAGCGATATCGAGCTTACCATTTACGAAGGGAAATTCCATCAGGTAAAACGCATGTTTGAGGCTGTTAATAAAAAAGTGGTGTATTTAAAACGGATTTCTATGGGAAGTCTGATTTTGGACGAGGATTTAGCACCGGGAACAAGTCGGATCGTAGCCATGTCGTTCTGT
>JAZSQB010000015.1:0-26453 GCA_045537695.1 Clostridia bacterium
TGTTTTTGTATCCGCCGTGTATGTATACGCATCTGTTTTGGCAATATAATCATACTGCCATCTATCTTTTTCCACGTCTGTATAAGCAATTTCTTCTGCTTTATCCAACCCAAACACAAGGCAGAGCATTTTTGCAAATTCTGCGCGTGTTACGTTGTTGTCCGGCATAAAATTGCCCTTGCCGTCCCCTACAAGAATACCTCTGTCCGCATAACTTTCAATAGCCGCTTTTGCCCAATCGTGCGACGTGCCAACGTCATCAAACACCGCAGCAAAACCGCTGATACTGCCAAAAACCAGCAACGCCGCCATGCATATTGCTATCCATTTTATTTTCATCAAAACCCCTCCTCTTGCACAAACGCATTGACAATATGATTGATTTTCATATCTGCCACTGTTTCTTTCTCATCCACCTTATATAAAATCTCCACCACATCAAACCGACACGGCGCATCTATGCGGTTTTCCAGCATATACTTCTGCGCCGCGATGCACAGCCGGCGCTGCTTTTCCACCGTGACATACGCTGCCGGCGTGCCAAACGCCGTGCTGCGTCTTGCCTTCACTTCCACAAATACCCAGTAAGCGCCGTCGCGCATGACCAAATCAATTTCCCCGCCGCGGCATGTGTAGTTTCTGTCGATGCAGCGCATCTTCTTTTTTTCTAAAAACTTCTTTGCTTCGCCCTCGAAATATTTGCCGAGCGCACGCATTGTTTTTTCTGCCATACCTTATTTCACAAACTCCTTTACGCCACGGAATGTCTTTCTGTGAATCGGGCTCGGTCCATACTGCGCAATCAGTTCTCTGTGCCGCTCCGTCGGATAAGCCTTATGCTTTTCAAACTCATATTCCGGATACTGCGCTGCAAGTGCCGTCATTTCGCGGTCACGGCTGACCTTCGCCAAAATAGATGCCGCCGCAATGGATGCCGAAAGTGCATCGCCCTTGACAACAGTTTCGTGCGCAACGTAGTCCATACCGCGGATGCGGTTGCCGTCAATCAAAACATAATCCGCCGGCACACCGAGCCCCTGCACCGCGCCGTTCATCGCTTGAAAGGTCGCTTCCAAAATATTGATGCGGTCAATCTCTTCGTGGTCCACCGAGCAAACACAGTACGCAACCGCTTTTTCTTTTATTACATCAAAAAGCGCTTCACGCTTTTTCTCGGAAAGCTTTTTGGAGTCATTGAGTCCCTCAATCACTACCCCTTCCGGCAAAATCACCGCCGCGGCAAACACACTGCCCGCCAGCGGTCCGCGTCCGGCTTCATCCACGCCTGCAATCGCCCGATAGCCTTGTGCGCGCAGTGCCTTTTCATATTTATACATATCTACTTTGACTTCTGTTTTCATAACGTACTCCTTTATCCAAATATGCGCCAGTGTACGGGTTGTCGTCCACAACGACGTAATACGCCGATTTTACCTTATCTAAAAAAACGTGGAAATTCGGATGCAGTACGAGGCGCGGACGAAAGCACAGTACTCTGTGTACGGGTTGTCGTCCGAAACGACGTAATGCGCCGAATTTACCGTTTTTTCAACCCCTTCGGACAGTAACGCATACAAATACCACACACCGCACCTCTGCCAATATGCTGAAATGCATTCTTCATATACGCACTGCACGCCGCGGCATCAATAATCTCCTCGCGCGCCATACCCGGCTGCCATACCTTGCCGCGAATCGCCATCGCAGGACATTTGGTAACGCAGATGTTGCAGCTGCCGCAAACATCCGGATTTTCCGTTTCCACTACAGTATTAAACGGCATATTGGTTAAAATTGTTCCCAAACGAATACGCGGTCCGTATTTTTTAGAAATAAAAATATCATTTTTGCCGATGCTGCCGAGCCCCGCTTGCCTTGCCGCCGCTTTATGGCTGACAAGTCCGCAAAGTCCGCCCTTGCCGTCCGGAATAGACTGCGATGCCGCAACTGGCAGATACCTGTATCCCTGCTGTTGTATGTAGGTGCCGATTTCAAATATCAATCTGTCTATAAACGCGTTCGCCGTGCGGTAATGCTGAAAATAGGCAAAGGTCGGTGCATCAGCAATTTCATCCACCACAAAATCCGACAGCTTGACCGTAAAGCTGATGGTATACGGCAGCTTTTCCGCATAGGTCTCGCTGAGCGGCTTGGTTTGTGTAAAACCGACATCCACCGCGCCAAGCGCGATAAATTTATTTGTAATTTCCGCATTGTAGTGCATGTGTATCCCTCCACGCGTAATCCTAATTATAATTTTAGCATATTTTTTAAAATTTGTCTATGCAAGTTGCAAATTCTGTGATAAAATAAGATGAATGACTACAATGAGGTGGATTTTCTTGAGATATTACAGCATTACAGATCCGGTCGAAATCCGGATTATGGTTTTATATGCGCTGCAGGTTGCCAAAGAACCGCTCGCCCGTCCGCAAATCACACACGCATTGCTCGCCAGTGCCGATGTGGATATGTTTGACATTTGTGATGCGATTGCGTACTTGGAAAAAGCAAACGAAATTTTCCGTTATATGGATTCAACCGGTCGCGAGGTGATGGATTTAACCGACGGTGGCAAAATTTCCGCACAGTGCTTTGGCGACGATTTGCCGCTACAGGTGCGCGAATACATCATTAAGGAATTAAAAGAGCTGTATCAGTTTACGGAAACGCAAAAACGCCTCGGTGCCAAAGCCGTACCCGTCAATTACACAGATTACTGCGCGCAGCTTTCCCTGCGCGAGGCGGAAGAAGATTTGCTCTCCATGTCCGTGTACGCCAAAGACGAAAGCATCGCCGAACTGATGTGCAAAAACTTCAAAAAGAAGCACGCGGAAATCTATGCATATTTGCTGAAAGAGCTCACAGAAAAAGAAGAATAAAAAAAATCCGGATAAAGCCTCTTTATCCGGATTTTCTTATTTAAAGTAATAATAGTCAGAGTTTGCCGTGCCCGTATCTGCATTTTCCACGATAATCACGCGCGCATCCTTGCTGACGGTGATGCCGTGCCACATACCCTTGCGCACATTGTAGAATTTATGCTGAATCATTTCCACGCTTTCCGGCTTTGCAGGGTCACCGCCATAGTAAAGCTTAGCACTACCCTCCACCAGGATAAAAACTTCGTCCGTTTCATTGTGACGTTCCATTTTACGAAACTCCGCTTCATCAAAGCGCGGTGCATAATTGATAACCGCCGCTGTCCATGCGCCGAAATCCACCACGTGCGAGTAGCCCTCACCCTCAAAATCACATACGTCGATATATCTTTCCAGCTTATTCATTTTTCTCTCCTCGCTAAATATTTGTTGCTGTATTCCCGCTCGCCCGTAATCTCACGAATCACCTGCACAAAATCCGGCAGAATGATTTCCTGCTTTTCGTCCGTCAATTCAATTTCTAATACTGCCCAATCCGAAATAAACGGATACACGTCTATCTCACACACAATGTCGCCGAACGGTATGCAGTAGCGGTATTTTTGCAATGTACGCATACTTGCGTCCGCCTGCAAAAGCAGCCTTTCATATTCCGCCACGCTGATTTCGCGCTCGCGCTCAATGCGGCGCACCGTGCTTAAAAACACCTTTTCCGTGTAAGTATAAACACACTTACCCGCCCTACCGCGCTTGCGCACTCTGCGCTCCGTTCCATCTTCACCCGCGATCAGATAGGTCTGCGCAATTTCCGTTTTGTCCGCACCCTGCTGCGCAAGCAGTATTGGCTCATCCGGATATGCAATTAAAAACTTACGTTCAATTTCCAATGGTTCACGCATAACTTCGCCTCCGCTCGAAATGGTAACACAAACGTTTACTTATGTCAACACAAGTAAAAGAGCACGCACGAAACTTACTCTTTTAAACTCCAATTATCAACGATCACAATCTCGCTTGTTACAGCTTTTCGCGTGTGGACAACCGATGCAATTTGTGCCACGTTTTTTCCCTGTATACACATACAATGCAGCACCGCCCAATATCAGCAGCAAAACAACAATCAAAATCAAATTTGTCATCTTAAACGCCCGCCTTTTCTTTTTGCTTTGCGCGCAGTACCTGTGCAACTTTCAATTTTCGATTGGTTTTGGAAATCAAGCCAACAATAATCAATGCCATCGCCAAAACCGCTATGCCACCCACGATGGCTACGCCTATATGCAACGAATCCGGCGCTGTAAACAGCGTGCCAAGCGTATAAACCAGATACGCTACCGTATAACCAACAGCAAGCTGCAGACCAACGCCGCCCCAGAACCACTTTACACTCCCCATTTCCGAGCGCATAGCCGCGAGTGCCGCTACGCACGGCGGTGAATACAAGTTAAACATCAAATACGCCAATGCCGCTGCTTTTGTCAGTACGAAAATTCCATCCGTCGCACCGTCGCCCCCTGTCATATTTTCCAGTCCCACAAAGCAAACCGCCAATGTACCGACTACGTTTTCCTTTGCAATGATGCCCGTAACCGCTGCTGCTGCAAGCTGCCAGCTCAGCACACCGACAATCGGAACAAACAGATATGCAAGCGGCTCAGCAATGCTTGCCAGAATAGAAGTATCTGCACTTTGCGCCACCGTAAAGCTCCATGTAAAGCTCTGCATAATCTGTACAATCGTATTGCACAGCAAAATGACCGTTGCCGCCTTAACAAGATATTCCCATCCGCGGCTGCACATCGCCAAAAATGCACCTTTAAAACTCGGCACTTTATAATCCGGCAGTTCAATAATGAAGTAGGATTTCTTTTTTCGGTTACCGGTAATAGCATTGATTAGAAGTGCACCGATAAAAATCAGCACGATGCCCGAAAGGTACATCAATGTACTCACCCATCCCGCATCTTCAAAAAACAAACCTGCAAACAGCGCAATCACCGGAATTTTTGCACCGCACGGCATAAACGGCGCAAGCATAGCCGTTGCACGGCGCTCACGCTCACTGCGAATTGTTCTGCTCGACATAATGCCCGGCACAGCGCAGCCAACCGTAATAACAAACGGAATAACGCTTTTACCAGAAAGACCGACTTTCTTGAAAATCGGGTCAAGCAGTGCCGCCACACGGGACATATAACCGCAATCTTCCAAAAGCGCAATCAAGAAATACAAAACCATAACAAGCGGCAAAAAGCCAAGAACGGCAATCACACCACCGAGAATACCATCTACCAAAAGTGCACGCAAAAACGGATTGGCATTCATAAAGAAACCGCCGACCCACGCCTGCAAAATTTCAAGAAAACCGACCAGTCCGTCCGCAATCGGTGCACCGACCCAAACCTGCGAAATCTGAAACACAAGATACATTACCAATGCAAAAAACGGAATGCCAATCCATCGGTTCGTCAACACGGCATCTATTTTATCCGCAAACTGTCTGTCCTTCGTATATACTTTGCGACTTTCCACTTCTTTTACAATCTGATTGACAAATGCAAAGCGCCTACGGTCTGCTGCAATAGTTGCAGATTTACTTGTAAGCGCCATACCGCTTTGGCTGTACACAGCTCTCTGCACTTTACCACGGGACAAAACCGCCGTTTCCACCAAGACCTTCAGTCCTTCCGCAGAAGTCGATACAGTTTCAATCACCGGGCAAGCCAGTTTCTCCGAAAGCTTTTCTACATCTATTTTTGTCTGCTTTTTTTCATTGATATCTATTTTGTTGAGCGCAACCACCACCGGAATGCCAAGCTCTAAAAGCTGTGTGGTAAAAAACAAACTGCGGCTTAAGTTGCTCGCATCCACAATATTGATAATAACATCCGGATTTTCCTTTTGAATATAAGCACTGGTAATGCCCTCTTCGCTCGTAAACGGAGACATGGAATATGTACCCGGAAGGTCAACTACAACCAAATCCTCCACATCGTTATAAAATGTTTTCCTGATGGCATCCTGCTTTTCCTCTACCGTAACGCCTGCCCAGTTGCCGACCTTTTCATTGCTTCCGGTCAGCGCGTTATACATTGTCGTTTTACCGGAATTCGGATTGCCCGCCAATGCAATTCTCATAACGTTTTTCCTCCCATAGATACAAAATTATATACGAAGTTAGTTCTCGCTAACCAAATGTTAAAAAAATTTGCTTTGGAAGCTGTTTTTCAAAATCAAACAATAATAGCTTCCGCAAGCTGTTTGTCAATGCTATATCTACCATCCTTTATCGAAACAACGCATCCGCTTTTTTTACGAGATACAACTGTAATCATTTCACCCGAATAACACCCGAGTGAGAACAAAAACGCATCTAACTCCTCATCGTCGGTTTCGATTCGGCTGATCACATATTCCTTACCTTCTACAGCTTCATATAATGTCATACAAATCACCTGTTTCTCTTAATCCTACGTTAGTTTACTATAACTAACTCGTTTTGTCAATATTTTCTATTAATTTTATCTACATTTGTTTGTTTTTAACAAATCAGAGGGCACAGAGTTGTGCATTATGCACAACTCTGTGCCCTTCAAAATCATTTGTCAGAAACCCAATCTAAACTTACACATTTTCTGTCTGCGCCGGAATAAATACATCTTTTTCAATCACGCGCATTGCCGCAACTGCATCCCAAAGTATGTTTTCCGCGCCAATCCTGTCCGCAAAACCGCTGCGCTCAAATTCCTGCATAACACGCACATTCACACCGCAGAACAACACACGGATGCCTTTTGCTTTAAAATCCGAATAAATCTCTTCCAACTCTGTCATCGCACTGCCATCTATACTCGGCACGCCGCGCATGGAAAAGATGATATCTAACGTATCTTCCCCGATTTCACCAAGCGCTCCACGCAGTCTGTCCTGCGTACCAAAAAACATTGGACCGGACAGATAGACAATCTTGGTATATTTATAGCTGCCTATAATACCATGCTGCTCTGTCTTTGTTCGGTCTACATCACTGATACTTACATTCAAATCACAGCTTTTGATGATAAACATTAACATAGAGAATACAACGCCAATGATAATGGCTGTAGTCAAATCAAAGATGACCGTTGCGAGCATCGTAATCAAAAACTGCGCTGTTTCTGCTCTGCATTGTCCCTTAAAAATCGCACGAATGGATTCCCATTCATTCATACGCCAAGCTGTAACCATCAAGACACCTGCAAGCGCAGAAAGCGGAATTCTCGACATTACGCCGCCCAGCAAAAACATAGACAAAATCAACGTAATCGAATGCGCAATGCTGACAATGCGTGTTTCGCCACCGCTCTTCACCGCTACACTTGTTCTTGCAATTGCCGCCGTCGCCGGCACACCACCGAGTAGCGGAATCACAACATTACCAATACCCTGCGCAACCAGTTCACGCTGCGAGTCTAACTTTTCGCCCTTCATTTTACCTGCCGATGCACCGCACAGAAGGCTTTCTACCATGCCGAGTGCTGCAATGGAAATGGCCGGTGCAATGTATGCCGTTACGTTTGCAAGGTCAATCCCTGTTTTCAAAAGTGCGCTGTCTGTTATCAGCGAGCGCGGAATCACACCGACTTCTACCACAGCCGGGTCCGAATAAATAACCAGATTTGCAAGCAAAGTAACAATCAACGCCGCCAGAGAAGACGGAAATTTACTCTGCCACTTTTCCGGATAAATCAGCATAATGACCACAACGGCTACACCGAAAAGCACCGTCGGTAAATCCGGTGTAAAACCGAGTCTGCCATAAGAAATCAGCTTTGCAATTGCGCTTGTACCCACCGAAGTCGTACCGAAGAAATTATCAATCTGCCCTAACGCAATGATAATGGCAATACCGGAAGTAAAGCCGGTAATCACCGGTGCAGGTATGTAAGAAACCAGTTTGCCCGCACGCAACGCCGCAATCAGCAAAAGTAATACGCCGGACAAAAGACCTGCTGTCAATACGCCGCTGATGCCGTAGGTGACGGACAAGGACATCAGTATTGCCGCCATCGCGCCGGTCGGACCGGAAATCTGATACGATGCGCCGCCAAGACCGCCGATGCAGATACCCGCCACAATCGCCGTTACCAGTCCTGCCGCCGCATCTGCACCGGAGCTTACGCCAAACGCAAGTGCCAGCGGAAGTGCAACAGCCGCTACCGTAATGCCCGCCATTAAATCCTTCGTAAACTTCGAAGCATTATAACCAGTAAATTCTTTTTTTAAATCCTGAAAATACTTCTTAATCAATGTTGTTCCCCCCAATTTTAACACTTTATATTATAGCACTACAAACCATAAAAAGCAAGCCCATAGCAAAGTAATATAATGATGACAGACACAAAAAAAGTGCCTGCCATCATTTTTATGTTACACGAAATATAAGGGGCAAAGATTTATATGGGGAGACCGAAAGATCAAACGAATGTAAAACATAGCGTAAACGAAACGCAAAAGATTATCCCGCATTTGGTGTCTGCGAAGCATGAACTGCTGCAAGGGATTAGCCCCCAGTTTAAATTTTACCTACCGAGCTACGTTTAATAAGTGTAGCCGATACCTTAATTTGCTTTCTCTCCGCCTCTCTGTTTTGCATTCTGTCAAACAACATATCCACCGCTATTTCACAAAAATCCGCATTATAGGATGTAGCAGACGTCAGCGGCGTTTCAAAATACAGATTAGATGCAATATCATCCATACCAATCAGAGAAATATCCTTTGGTATATTCAGTCCGTGCTCATACACACTCTTCATCACACCGATTGCAATGCTGTCATACGCTGCCAGAACCGCAGTCGGCGGCACATCCAATTTCAAAAGCGCATTCATTACAGAATAGCCGGCTTCTTCAAATCGAATTGGACTTTCCACCAAATAGTCCTCAGGCAAATGCAGTTCCATTTTCTGCATGGTTTCTACAAAGACTTTCTTCTTAGAGTGCGTATATATATCACCGATGAATGCAATGTTACTATGTCCGTTTTCCAGAAAATGCGTCACAGCGTCTTCAATTGCATTCCTCCACGACAATGCTATAGAATCATATGTATCACTTTTGCCAATAACCACAATTGGCACATCATTGCGTTCTTTTGGTACATAAGAGGTATACATTAACACGCCGTCAACCTTAACATGCTGTGTAAAATAGAAAAACAGTTCCGCAGACACATCGGCATCAAAATTGTGACTTCCCGTCACCATAATGCCACCGCGTTTTTGAATTTCCGCTTCTAAAAAACTGAGCTGCTGCGCATAATAAGGACTTTTAAACTCAGGACCAATCACAGCAATAACAGGCTTTGCAGAAGAAGACTTATAATATTTCCTAAAACATCCATTCTCTTTTGCAATGCAAAATATTTTATCTCTCTGCTTGATACTGATTTCCCTACTGCCGGAAAACGCTTTCGAGACCGTCGAAACGGACACACCTGCAAGTTTAGCAAGCTCTCGCATCGTCATACGCACACCCCCCTAGCCGAAAGTCGTAATCCAAACCCGCCTAAAACAGCGTAATTTCAGCCTCCTTCAGCTATCTTATTAAAAACTATTGTATCAGCAAACAAAATACGAGTCAAGAAAATATACGAAACTTTTTCGTATATTTTCAAAAATTTTTAAAATATTTTTTCAAAAACCCTATACAAAAACGAAAAAATATATTATAATTAAATCGTTCAGTGCAAAGGATAGTAGGGAAAGTTTGTACGAATAAATTTTTTAGTTTGGAGCGTGAATTCCATTGAAACTGATTATCAAAAACAACTATGACGAAATGAGCGCATGGGCTGCACAGCACATCGCAAATGCCATCAACAATCACAAAGAAGACCGCCCGTTCATTCTCGGTCTGCCGACCGGTTCTTCCCCGCTCGGCGTATACAAAAAGCTGATTGAAATGAACAAAGCCGGCAAAGTGACATTTAAAAATGTCGTAACCTTCAACATGGATGAATATGTAGGTCTGCCGCGCGAGCATGACCAGAGCTACTGGTATTTTATGCATGACAATTTCTTTAACCATATTGATATTCCGGCAGAAAACATCAATATCTTAAATGGTATGGCAGAAGATCTGGAAGCTGAGTGTCAGCGTTACGAAGACAAAATCGCTTCTTACGGCGGCATCGACTTATTCCTTGGCGGCAGCGGTGTAGATGGTCATATCGCATTTAACGAACCGTTCACATCCTTAACCTCCCGCACAGGTGTAAGAGGGCTTACGCAGGATACCTTAATTGCAAACTCCCGTTTCTTTGACAACGACCCGAACAAGGTGCCGAAGACTGCACTGTCCGTTGGCGTTGGCACAGTTTGCGATTCTAAGCAGGTGCTTTTATTAATCAGCGGTCACAACAAGGCACGTGCACTGCGCCACTGCGTAGAAGGCGGCGTTGACCATGCTTGGACCATCAGTGCACTGCAGCTGCACAAAGACGGCATCATCGCTTGTGACGAAGATGCGTGCGGCGAATTGAAGGTGGACACCTATAAGTATTTCAAGGAAATTTATAAAAACGAAAAGTAAGTACGGCACTAGAAGAAGGGTGTGCCCAATCGGGCGCATCCTTTTTTGTTTGCGGATGTGAAAGCAGCTCAATGCCTTCTCCTCGAGGAGAAGGTGGGCTTTGTACAGCAAAGCTCGGATGAGGTGGATAGCTTGTCGGACGTTTAAAATGATTCGTATATTTTTCATGTTTTTTGCCCTGCCGGGCGGGCCTACTTTTGAATGCAAAAGCAGCAAAACGCGGGGGAGTTCCGATTCTCCCCCGCACCCCCTTAAAACGGCTCAAGGGGGATTGCATCCCCCTCTGAGAATCCCCCTGCAGCACGCCGGAAGACTGTTCATCGGGCAGCAAGTCGACCGCACGAAAGTTGATAGTAGTACACGCTCTTTTTGGGGTATACTATGCACCAAGCAAGCAAAAGCTTGCAAAACGAAAGGAGCAATATTATGCTGAAAAAATCAAAAGCGCAAACCCTTGGGATACAGAATTTTCTGTAGACAAAAAACCGAAACGGCGTTATAATGAAGATGAGGTATTGCCGAAAATCAAAACCGCTTTTGAGGACGCGACAACCGCAAGCACGGCGCTCGACTACCTTTATGCGCCGGAAAACCAAAGCAAGGCAAGCCCGTTTCTCAAAAATAACGGCTTCCCCTCTGCTGCAGACCGCCTCCTCAACAAGCAATTGTACGGCGCGGCGGACGAGCATAAGCATATGCTGGATTTGCTGAAAAGCAAAACCGACAGCATTTTAAAGCCTGCGCTTCCCAATGCAACCGACCGCGCATTTTTACAGGGCTTGATGGGCGAAAAAGAAGGCGATCGCGATTATCAGAATCAGCTGTCCACCGCCATACGCGCCCAAACGGATTTGCAAAACGCTTTCCGCGGCTCCCCATTCGAGGGTAAGTTAAAACCGCTTTCGTCGATAAGTGATTTGCAGGAAACCAAGCATCTAACAGACAGCAGCCACGAGCCAGCAAATACATATGAATTAAACAAAGCAAAAAATCTAAACACAGAAAACGATCCTGTACAGGACGCTATAAGCAAAACAATCCCTTCCGTTACAACAAGCATCAGAAATTCAGACGATCAAAATATATATGCATATAGCGAAGACAAGATAAACAGCGAGACAGAACCGCAAAACCCAAATTCGGACTATAACGAGTTTTATTTATCCGGACAAACAAGCGTCTATAATCGTCTAAAAAAACTTGGGTCTGCTTGGTTGAATACAACAGACGAAAGCGCCCGAAACGAACTTCATGCAGAAGCAAATCTATTGCGATGCTTAGCACGAAATCACACAAGCCCCGATGAATTAACGTTTTTTCCTGCAAATGCTGCATTGAACAATGTTTTAGAAAACAATAATGCAATATATAAAGCAAGTGAAGCAACCGGTGTACCCGTAGATATGATTGCAAGCGCACTGTACCGTGAATCTCTTTTTCACGATCCCTTAGATAATCCTTTTGCAGAAAGTGTTATATACTCACTTCGTGGTGATGCTTCATTCGGCATAGGGCAAGTGAGAACGCAGACCGCTATAGAGGCAGAAAATGCTTTTTATGAAGCCCATGGGATGCCAGCACCGAATCGCACACAAGACGAAATGAAGGAACGTTTACAAAAAGATGATACGACAAATATTTTATATGTAGCTTTGGTATTATGGCATTGCGGTCAAAAATTAACACCGAAGATTGATATATCAACAAATTACGATTACGCGAATGCAGATGATGTTTTTCAAAAATACAATCCAGGAAGCAAGGGGCACGGTGAGAAAGTCGGAAACTATGTACCTGCGTTCCATGACTATTATGAGGCTGTGAGATAGTGAAAAAGTATATTATTGCCATGATCAGCATTGTTTTGCTGTTGGCGCTGTTGCTTTCCATCGTTCTTTTGCATCTGGAGCGAATGGAATGGACAATGCGCAGTGAAACAACCGAGGTATCCATACCGCTCAACGCCGGCAATATGACCTTGGCGGAAATCGAAAAGCAAACGAGGCAGATTGCGCTGCAGCGATACCCGAAGGCTTATTTAAGCGAGATCGTATGGATTGCCGCTTCAAGCGAAGGCTTCGAAAAATGCACCGACGGGGAATTGACGTTGGTGTATTGCGACAATCTCGGCAACGCCAATGGTTTTTACAGCTATGACCGTTATGCCTTTTGCGCAATCAGCGTGCAGCTGAGCAAGAAGGAAATCACCAAAATAGAAACCTATGGCAATTTTCAGCTGACCGGCGAATCTACGCTTCGTACTTATCCCGATTTCGATGAAATCCGAGCAGCAATGCACCGTTATTGCAACGCGGCATACGGCGACACCGGCAGCCATACGATAGCTTGGTGCAACGTGTCACTCAGAAACGAAGGTGTAGCGTCGGCAAGGTTCAGGCTTCAAAAGCCGGACGGAGAAAGCTTTGTCTTAACAGGCAAATTAAACGGGCTGTATCGAATGCGCGACGCGGAAAGCTATCTCGTTTTTGTTGAAGATTAGAATTGCGACAAGGAGGGAATTCAATTTGAAGCGTATCATTTGTTTCAGCTTGATGCTTTGCCTGCTTTTATTGCCTGCCTGCACACCGAAAGCACCGACGGCAGACGTGCACGCCGTTCAGCTCGGTGATACGGAAAAGCAAGTGACGGAAAAGGCAGGCTACCCGGATATATACAGCGGCGCTGAAGAGGATGTTTTCATTTACATCATTGACGAAGCACAGCGGCAATTTAAGTTTTTGTGGCTTTGCGAGGGTAAAGTATGCATCATCGCCTCAATGGAAAACAGCAGCTTCACCGAGTGGTCAATTTCACCGGAGCATTCTTTTGTGCCTGTTTCAGAGGCAGCGAAGCCTTCCTTCTGGCGCCAAAATATGCATCATTTTGATATGATAGCGCAATTAGGCTTGGATTATGTATCGTTCGAGCACAACGTTGGCGGCTTAGCGGATTACACTTACACGTACGCGCTGAAAGACGGCAGTGCTTTAAAAGTCAGATTTATCACAGAGCGCCTGCACCAAGCTTGGATTGCTCATGCAGATGGGCACGAAGAAATTTTGTGGCAAACTGGATTAGAGAACGACTAATTCAAACTCATTTGCGCAGCTTGCAAAGCGGAGAAAAAACCGGTGCCGAGCAAGTATTTCGGAAAGTGAGGAAAATGTATGAAAAAGTTTTTCCGGATCGCAGGTATTTGTTTGTTGATTTATATCCTTTTCTTAAATCCCCTATGGATACCCTCGCAAGCTGTCCGTGCATATATATTATGCGTCGTGCCTAAATGCACAAGCATAGAAAAAGCGGAAAGCAAAATCAGCTATTGGACTTCCTGGGAGATAAGCGATATTGACCAAGACAACGGATATACCGTAGGCACGCGCGATGCTTCCGGCACATACAAAGAGACCTGCATCGGAGAAAAGAGCATACGCATTTGCTTAGGTGAGCGGCGTTTTCTGCTATCGACCTGCATCTTGCTTGCGGACTTAGGCTTTGACGAAAACGGCAAGCTGATTGACGTTACGGCGTATAAGGAATACGATTCACTTTAATGAAAAAAAACACACAAAAGCGGTACAGCCCGAACGAGGCTGTACCGCTTTTTATATTTCGCGTATAAAAATTTACTTTTGCATCAAACGCCCTGCTTTGCACGGCGGATAGCTTCTGTTTCCGTGCAGCCGTTTTCTGCTACATAGCCCGGCAGCGGAACAAGCTTTTCATGGATAGCATCCAAAATCCAGCCTGCCTGCGGGAAGAAGAATTCGTCGAATTCAAACGGCGGTGTGATCCAGTTGCGTGCGCCAACAACTGCCGGCGGCGCATCCAAATCATCAAAGCAAAGCTCTGTCAGATTCTTTGCAACATCGTTCATGAACGAACCACGTGCGCAAGCATCGGATACCAGTACAACTCTGCCCGTCTTCTTCACGGATTCAATCAGCTTTGTATAATCGAGCGGTACGAGAGAGTGCAGGTTAATGACATCTGCTTCCATACCGTACTTTTCACTGAGTGTCTTTGCAGCATCTACCGCACGGTAAAGCGCCGCACCAACAGTGATAATCGTTACATCCTTACCGTCACGTACCTTATTTACATCACCGAATTCGATTTCGTAACGCTCTTCCGGTACGCCACCTTCGTGGAACTGTTCGCCCACGTCGTAAATTCTCTGGCTTTCAAAGAATACAACCGGGTCCGTACCCTTCAATGCAGTTTCCATAAGACCCTTTGCTTCCCAAGGTGTTGCCGGGAAGCATACCTTGAGGCCCGGGATATGTGCACAAAGTGCTGTCCAGTCCTGACTGTGCTGTGCACCGTACTTGGAACCTACAGATACACGCAGTACAACCGGCATCTTCAGAATACCAGCAGACATTGCCTGCCACTTGGACATCTGGTTGAAGATTTCATCGCCTGCGCAGCCGATAAAGTCAGCATACATCAGCTCTACGATAGCGCGACCGCCGGAAAGTGCATAACCAACGGCTGTGCCTACGATAGCTGCTTCCGCAATCGGAGAGTTAAAGAGTCTGCAGTGCGGGAATGCATCCATCATACCGCGGTATACCGCAAACGCACCACCCCAGTCACGGCAGTCTTCACCGTATGCAATCAGGGTCGGGTCTTCATAGAAACGGTCATAGATAACCTCGGAAAGTGCATCACGGAGGTTATACAGCTTCATCTTGGAAACCGGCTTGCCGTTTACAATCGGAGAGCGACTCTTTTCCTTAATCTTCTTATATGCCGGTACTTCTGCAAGCGGCATATTTACTTCCGGCTCGCGGTCGTCAAACTTATCAACCTTCTCGTTGGAGAACATCATACGTTCTACAACTGCCGGATCCTTCTTAAAGTCAACATATGGGCTGATGGAAGTATCCGAAGCTGCTTTGCAAATCATGGTCATACGCTCGGACACATCTGCCAGAATTTCTTCAAACTTAGAATCAGCTGCAACGCCTGCATCCACCAAATTCTTGCGGTAAGTGAGCAGCGGATCCACTTCGCGCCATGCATCGAGTTCCTCCTTGGTGCGGTACGCATTCTGGTCGGAAGTCGAGTGACCGGAGAAACGGTATGTAATTGTATCGAGCATAACCGGACCTTCGCCTGCGCGCAAAATCTTGAGCTTGCGCTCCATTGCATCGATAACAGCGAGCGGATTGAAACCATCTACGCGTTCTGCATAGAACTGGGTCGGGCTTACGCCGGAACCGATACGGGCAAGCATATCATAACCCATGGTTTCACCGCGGGTCTGGTCGCCCATACCGTAGGAGTTATTAAATACGTTAAAGAGAATCGGCACACCGCCGTTGTGGCTTTCCCAAAGCGTCTTAAACTGATCCATAGATGCAAAGTTCATTGCTTCCCAAACCGGACCGCGCGCCATGGAACCGTCGCCGACGTTGCATACAACGATGCCCTTCTTTTCGTTGATTTTCTTAAACAGTGCAGCACCGGTGGAAATCGAAGCCGAGCCGCCTACGATTGCGTTGTTCGGGTAAATACCGAACGGCAGGAAGAACGCGTGCATCGAGCCGCCCATACCCTTGTGGAAGCCTGTCTCACGCGCAAAAATCTCAGAGAGTGTACCGTAGAGGATAAAACGGATTGCAAGCTCCTTTACATCGCTTACCGGACCGAGCTTTTCTGTTGCGCGCAGTGCGCTGCCGCCCAAAAAGCCTTCCATAACATCCATGAGTTCCTGCTCGCTGAGCTTGTTAATACAAGACAGTGCTTTCGCAAGAATTTCGGAATGGCTTCTGTGGGAACCGAAGGAAAAGTCGTTTTGGTCGAGCAGATAAGCCTGACCTACCGCAGCAGCTTCCTGACCGATGGACAGATGCGCCGGACCCGGATAGGTTGTTTCAATACCGTTGTAGAGACCCTGCGTCTTAATCTGATTGAGCATCGACTCAAACTCACGCAGGATAGCAATATCGCGGTAAATGCGCACGAGGTCATCATCGCTGAACTTGCCGCGCTCGTCAGCTACGCTTTTGTTATATACATTTACAGGAATGTCATTGAATGTGATTTTGCCCGCTGCACGTACCTCAGCAGGATCTACAAATAAATTCTTAGGCATTTGTATTTTCTCCTCTCAATTAAATATGAAAAATTGCTTCACGGATGATCTCCGCAACCGTCGGATGCGGGAACACGAGTTTTTTAAGTCTATCCGGTGTAAGCTCTGTATCCACCATCATCGTTGCTGTCATAATAATTTCAGATGCATAAGAGCCAACCATGTGGCAACCTACCAAACGATTTTTGTCCAAATCTACAACCAGCTTAATAAAGCCCTTTCCACCTTCGGTTTCTGCAAGATAGCGACCTGCATAAGACATCGGAAGCTTCACTTCCTTTACCTTCATGCCCTGCTTTTCAGCATCTTCCTTGGAAAGACCAACGCTTGCAACTTCCGGATCTGTATAAATAACAGACGGAATCACATCGTAGCGCATTTCATCGTTCTTGCCGAGCATGTGATTTACGGCAACCTCTGCTTCTCTGTATGCAGTGTGTGCAAGCATCAGCTTGCCGTTACAGTCACCAATCGCATAAACGCCGGAAACATTTGTGCACAGATGACGGTCCGTCTTGATTGCCGCTCTGTCCATCTCGAGCTGCAGGCTTTCAACGCCGATGTTCGCTGTGGACGGCTTTCTGCCCGCAGACAGAAGTACCATATCGCATGCGATTTCTTTCTTTTCGCCGTTTTCTTCGTAAATTACGCTGTTTTCCTTCACTTCCAGCACCTTGCAAGAAAGCTTGAATTCCATACCGCGCTTTTCAAAGCCGCTCTGGAGCACCTTGCAGATTTCCGCATCGGTTGCACCTGCGATTTTCGGCATCATTTCAATTACAGTTACAGAAACGCCTACACTTGCAAAGTAGTATGCCATTTCAAGACCGATAACGCCGCCGCCAATGACTACCAGCTTTTCCGGAAGCTTTGTTGCGTCCAGCACTTCGCGGTTGGTTACGACAAAGCCGCGCTCAATGCCTTCTTTCAGACCCGGCACCGGCGGAACAACAGTCTCCGAACCGGAAGCGATCACAAGACGCTTACCTTCGTATACGTTACCGTCTGCCGCAACCGCAAAGCCGTTAGCACCACGACCCTGAATCGTTGCAGATGCAGAAATAACTTCTACCTTATTACCCTTCATCGTAGCACCGACACCGGCAACCAGTGTCTTTACCACCTGATTTTTACGTTCAATCACCTTTGCATGGTCATAGCGCACATCCGTCGCTGTTACGCCGAATGCTTCGCTTTCCTTTGCGTGGCGATACATTTTAGAAGAATTCAAAAGTGTCTTTGTCGGGATACAGCCTTCGTTAAGGCAAGTACCGCCGAGCGACTTCTTTTCAAACAACAAAACCTTCATACCGCCCTGCGCCGCGCGCTCTGCGCACAGATAACCGCCCGGACCGCCGCCAATGACAATCAAATCATACAGTTCCATAACCCGTCCTCCTATTTCGCCAACAGCGTTGTAAAGTTTTCAAGATTCTGACCGAGTTCCTTCTGGAAACGCGCCGCCGGTGTACCGTCTACTGCGCGGTGGTCATATGTCAGGCTAAGTCCCATTGCCGGATAAAGCTCGATTGCGCCATCTTTACCCTTACGCATGCGCTCAACCGTACCGCACACGCCCAAAATACCGGTCTGCGGCGGATTGATAACCGGTGTAAAGGATTCTACACCGAGGTTACCGAGGTTCGATACCGTAAATGTACCGCCCGAAAGCTTATCAGGGTTAATGTTACCCTCACGGCACTGTGCCGCAAGTTCCTTTACTTCTTTGGAAATTTCAAGCAGACTCTTCTGATCTGCGTTGAAAATTGTCGGTACCATCAAACCGCGCGGTGTATCTACCGCAACGCCGAGATGTACATGCTTAAACAGACGAATGTTATTATCATCAAGCATATGTGCATTCAAATCCGGATGGTTTAAAAGCGTTCTCGATACAGCGTAGAGCACGATATCGCCAAGTGTGATACCTGCCGTCTCGCCTTCGGATGCCTTTAAGAGCTTTCTGTAAGCTAAAATTGCACTTGCATCGAAGGATGTGTTGTGCGTAAGCTGTGCCATCGTCGAAAGCGAAGTGTGCATCGACTTGCTGATGGCGCGGCGAATGCCGCTAAACTTCACATCTGTGTATTCCATATCCGGTGCTTCTGCTGCAACTCCTGCTGCCGGTGCAGCTGCCGCTACCGGATTGTTCATGAGTTCTCTTACATCGCGTTCAATAATTCTGCCGTTCGGACCGGTCGGTGTTGCCAAGCCAGCATCCACGCCTGCACGCTCTGCAAGCTTTTTCGCTCTCGGTGAAACCGCACTCTTTTCCCCAGCAACCGCTGTCGTTTCTACCGCAGCTGCTACCGGCGCACTCTCTGCTGCAGCCGGAGCTGCTTCCGCTACCGGTTCTGCTGCCTGTACCTCTCCTGCCGGACGCAGCGCGCTGCAATCCTCACCCGGATTACCTACTGCGCAAACATTGACCAGACACGGTACCTCGTCACCTTCCTGATAAAAGATTTCCAACAATGTGCCTTCCTCGGTCGATTCGCACTCAAAGCTTGCTTTGTCTGTTTCATAGGTAAACAATACATCGCCGACCTTGACTGCGTCGCCAACCTTCTTTTCCCATGTGCCGATGATACAGCTTTCAACCGTAATACCGGCTTTAGGCATAATGACTGCATTTGCCAATTGAAACACCTCACTCTAAAATTTTGTTTAATTTAACACAATTTAACATTTACCACCTATATTATATCACATATTAACATTTTGTCAATTCTTTTCCCACGAAATTTCTAATAGAAAAAGCACGGAAGCTTCCTAAACTTCTGTGCTTTTTGAACAACAGTTACAACAATACCGCACCGGCATCCTCGATTGCGCGCACAAATTCCTCCGACATGGAACCGTCGGTGATGATATAATCGGCATCTTCGATTGTGCCGAAGGTGTACGGCATCAGTCTGCCGAACTTTTCCGCGCCGCAGAGCATAACACTGACACGCGCCTTATCTAAAATCAAGCGCTTAATAAGCATATCCGCTTCCGTACCACAGGTAAATCCCTCGCCCACGGAATAGCCGGATACACCCATAAAGGCGATGTCTATATTTATTTTTTTGAGCATTTCCAATGTATTCAAACCGGAAACCGACAGATTTCTGCGGTTCATTGTACCACAGCAAAGCGTCACCGTTGGATTGTGAAGCTTGCAAAGCTCAAGCGCAATGCTCGGGCTGGTCGTTACAACGTTTAAGCTAATGTCCGGCAGATTTTTTGCCAAAAACAAGTTCGACGTACCGGCATCCAAAAACACAGAGCTGTGCGGCTGCAAAAGCGCAATCGCTTTTTTTACCATAGACATCTTGCCTCGAGTATTCTCCCCCATGCGCACATGAAAATCCACATCATCCTGATAGCGCGCATACTTCACCATACCTCGATGCTTGGAAATCACCCCCTGGCGCTCCAGTGCATTTAAGTCGCGGTGAATGGTCATCAGGGAAACTTCTGGGAAGAGTGCCTGTAGTTCCTTGATGGTTGCCATACTGTTTTTCTCAACATATTCTTTTATACGGTCTTGTCTGATCAGATTCATGTTAAAAACCTCTGTATATTTCGATACTTTATAACAATTTTAACATTTTATATCAACTTTGTCAACAAATCCTATTGACTCTTTTTTAATTTTCATTTAAAATAGGAGAAAATAACGTGTAAAAGGTGAAATTATGATTCAAAAACTACAATATTACATCAGTCCATCTCACGACCCTTATCATAACCTCGCAACAGAGAAGTACTTGTTGGATACCGTCACAGAAGACAGCGTTATTCTATATCTGTGGCAAAACCAAAACACAGTCGTAATCGGTAAAAACCAAAATGCCTGGGTGGAATGCCGCACACAGGCGCTGACCGAATACGGCGGCAAGCTCGCGCGCCGCTTGTCCGGCGGCGGTGCTGTGTTCCACGACCTGGGCAATTTAAATTTCACCTTTATTTGCGCAAAAGAAAACTATGACCTTGCACGGCAAATGCAGGTAATTCAAACTGCGTGCCGTCTTGCCGGCATTGAAACAGAGCTTTCCGGCAGAAACGATTTGCTCGCAGACGGCAAAAAGTTTTCGGGCAATGCCTTTTATAACGCACAAGGCAATGCGTATCATCACGGCACCTTACTCATTGATACCGATTTTGAAAATATGAGCCGCTTTTTAACGCCGTCGAAAGCCAAACTGGAAGCCAAAGGCGTAAAATCCGTCCGTGCACGCGTCGTAAACTTAAGCACACTCTCCCCCTACCTGACTTGCAAAGCTATGGAAGCACATATGCTGACAGCATTTGCTAAGGTGTACGGCTTTACGCCCGAACAAATAACAGAAATAAACGAATCTACCATAAAACCGCTTGCGGAAGAATACGGCAGTTGGGATTATCTGTACGGAAAGTCCCTCGCCTTTAACGTCTCTGCCGAAGGACACTTTTCGTGGGGGCACGCTACGCTTTTATTAGAAACTGACAAAGGCATTATTCAAGATGTGCAACTGTATACGGATGCGATGGATGAAACCTTAGCTACGGTAGTACAAAATGCATTAAAGGCTTGTCCTTTGAACAAAACCAAAATTCAAGATGCCCTGTCTGCAGTTTTTACACAAGCACTGACGGAAGATTTTTTGAATCTGATTGCACAAATTCTATAAAAAAAAACGCCCAAGGCGTTTTTTTTTAGAATTTGTTTATACAGACTACTGTCCTGCAACAACAGCATCAAAATCTTCTTCAATTTCTTTAGCCGGTGCCTTGGTAAGCAAGGAGACAACTACGATTAAGATTGCAGAGAAGATAAATGCCGGCAGAAGCTCATAGATAGCGAAAACGCCGCCGAGCTTGCTGATAACCAGCTTCCAGAGGAATACCATACCCGCGCCGCCCATCATACCTGCGATTGCGCCTGCACGGTTGGTTCTCTTCCAGAACAGAGACAAAATCATCAACGGACCAAAGGTTGCGCCAAAGCCTGCCCACGCAAAGGATACCACCTTAAAGATGATGCTGTTTTCATCCAATGCGATAAAGATAGCAATCAAAGCGATTACGAGCAATGTGATTCTGGTTACAAGCATAACCTGCTTGTCCGTTGCATCCTTCTTGCAAACACCCTGGAAAATGTTCTTCGCGAAGGCAGAAGCCGCAATCAAAAGATAAGAGTCAGACGAGCTAATCGTTGCCGCCAGAATACCTGCCATAACAAAGCCTGCCAGAATCGGCGGAAGCGAGCTTGTTGCAAGTGTGATGAAAATGTTTTCCGCAGAAGATGCGGTCAAGTGTGTTGTCGGGAACAACTGTCTGCCCACAATACCAATAAATACAGCAACTGCAAGGGAAATTACAACCCAAATCATTGCAATTCTTCTCGACATTTTGAGCTCCTCTTCCTTGCGGATTGCCATAAAGCGCAAAAGCACCTGCGGCATACCGAAGTAACCAAGCCCCCAAGCCAGCATCGAGCATACGCTCAAAATACCGTACGGTGCTTTGTCCCCGAATACCGGTGCGCCATTAGCAACGAGCTGCATACCGTCTTCGCCCACGGTCGGCGATGCCAGACCGAAGAATTCGAAAAAGCCCGGAATACTCTTTGCATTTTCTACAACCTGACCAATACCGCCTGCAGATACTGTGCTGATGATAACAATAACGGTCAGCGCAACAATCATAACAACGCCCTGCATAAAGTCAGAAGCACTTTCTGCCAGGAAGCCACCCAGGATTGTGTAAAGCAGTACGAAAACTGCACCAACAATCATCATAGAAACGTACGGCAGACCAAACAAGCTCGAGAAAAGCTTACCACAGGTTACAAAGCAGCTTGCTGCATATACCGAGAAGAAAATCAGGATAAACAAAGCTGCCAGTGTCATAATGACCTTCTTGTTTTCTCTGAATCTGTTCGAGAAAAATTCCGGCAAAGTGATTGCGTTGTTTGCGCGGATACTGTAACGGCGCAGGCGCTTGGAAACAATCAACCAGTTTAAGTATGTACCAATGGCAAGACCGATTGCCGTCCACGCTGCATCCGCAAGACCGCACCAGTATGCTACACCCGGCAGACCCATCAAGAGCCAACCGCTCATATCAGATGCTTCCGCACTCATTGCAGTTACCCACGGACCCAAAGAGCGTCCGCCCAAATAATAATTTTCAGAACTTGCATTTGCCTTTTTCGCAAATACCACACCGATAATGATAACAATTGCCATATAAATGACCATGGAAATCAAAATCTGCATTGTTCTACTGTCCATAAAACAGCCCTCCTTTTTAAATCACCTACCCAGTATAACACACTTTTTTTAGAAATGCAATAGAGAACTGAGTATAGACCGCAGTCTATACTCAGTTCTCTATCAAATCATCATTTTTATTATAATAGCAATCAAAACAAAACAGACTCTATTTAGTACGAATTCCAGACAAAAACATAGGCATTGCATACTTTGCATAGGAATACAGAGAATACTCGCCATTGCATAAGCACCAATCGTAAATCAGCGCACGTTCGCTCATCGCATAGAACTTTACAATTTCCTTTGCGCTCATCTCCGCCGTCAATTCCCCTGCCTGCTGTCCTTCGGACACGATTTTGCGTAAAAGCTTGTAATACAAACGTTTACTGTCCAGCAAGTGCTTTTCGCCTTTGGTAGTCAACTGCGTAGAATACAATCTTGTCAGCAGTTCAATATCAATCCTGTCCTCAATCACAGAAAACAGCTCCCGATTTAAATAAAGAAGCTTATCCAAACTTGACATTGCATCTGAAAGCTTATCCTGTAGCTTGGCATATTCCTCATCGAAGATATAGGAAAGCGATCCCAAAAGTGCATCCTTGCCTTCGAAATAATGATAAAACGAACCCTTGGAGGTACCGGACGCTTCAATAATTTGCTCTACGGTTGTATCTTCGTACCCCTGCTCGTAAAACAAATCCCAAGCCGCATTGATGATTCTGCCCTTTGTATTTCTGTCATTCTTTTTAGACATTTTCATCACCCTTACTTTTTTCTACCATAGCCGCACATGCAATCAAACTTACGGAGAACGCCAAAAAAAGCGCTCAATCATTGAAGTGTCACTTTAACCGCAGTGGGCAAATCAAACGCAGCGGAAGTGCCGTCAGATTCGACATCCCTGCACGACACACATCACATCAATCCCATACACCAAATTACACAAGCGCCGTAAGCGTCACCAGTGTATCAATGGTGATGCCGTAAAACATCGGCGCAAGTCCGACATTCTTAAAGACCGTAACGCTCTTGCCGAGAACAATCGCCGCCAAAGCACATTGTGCAGGCAAAAACCATAACAAAAACATCATTTTATCAACGGACATAATCGTACCCATAAACAATGCTATGATAGAAGAACCTAAAATCCCGCCGGAATCAGTTTTTCCAACAGAAGAGACAAATTTGCTACAAGCATACAAATTGCGACACCCAAAACAAACCTTCCTGCTTTTTCATTATATCTGCTCTTTTCTTTTTTGTTTTCAGCAATCATAATAATGACCGTATTGCCGTGCAAAAACAAAAAAATTCTTATGGTTCTACCATCTGTGTCAGCTTATAAATTTCATTTTGCAGATTTTTGGAAACTTGCCTGCATACGCACCCCGTCCATCAGATAATCTCAAACTGCTCCTCTGCCTTCAAATCCACGACCGTGCAATCGTTTGCATAGGTACATTCCGGCAAAATGATAATCGCATGCAGCTCTTTTTCATTTGCCGGCAGTGGGGCAAGGTGCCAGATTGCCGCATTCATTTTCACAATCGTGTTTTTCGGCACGATAAATGCCTTTGCATGCTCCGTCACCGGTGTACCTGCAGATGCAGGCGCCACGTGCAGAACCATATCATCATTTAACGGCAGAATCATTTCCCATGTCGTGGTATGATATTCCTGCTGTGTGATAATCATCTTTTCCGGCTTTTTCACCGTAATCGGCGAATAGCCTACTCTGTGACCCGAGTCCGCCGTCAGACGGTCCGGATAAAAGCTGTGCAGCTCACCGCAAAGGGCATAGCCTTCCGGCTTGTCCATCGTATAAAACTGACCAAACGGTGCAAAGTTTTCATGTGTGATTGCTTCTGCCTTAATTTTTCTCATAATTTTATCTCCTTTTATAATAAATTAAATACGACTTAACACATAGAACATAGCCAATTCCAATAGGACAACAAATGCACAAAACAAAAGGCTCACCAATGCATAAGTTTTCCATCCGTCATAATAATCCGTTGCTTTATACAAAGCAAATTCGACACCAATACCAACCAACCCGAAAATCCAACTGGGTAAATATCGCCCAAGGTATGATAAAAAACCGAAATCAAAGGATATCGTTTCCAGTAAAGTAACAAAGCGCAATATAACCGCCAAAAGTGTTAGGACAGAAATTGTTTTTACGAGTTTCATATGTACTCCTCTTCATTTATCTATTCTTTTTGTTCGTAATCAGCTTGATGGCTTTATGCAGATTTTTCACCACAATTTTTTCCTCGCCGTAAGCGTACTCGCCATCTAACGTCCAGTTGATATCTTCCTTTGTTTCAATGACGATGTTTTTTGCGCTTAAAAACGTAATCAAATCGGTATTATATTTTTTGGAGCCTAAAGCAAGCACAACTTCATTAAGCTCAAAAAGGTCTTTCGGCAATCGAATAAGCAAAATTTCAAACAAACCGTCACTTAAATCCACAATGCGGGTATCCAGATTAATTACACCACCCACCGAGGTGGAATTACAAATGGCGCCGAAAACGAAATCATCCTCTATCACAGTGCCGTCCGCCACCAAACGAAGATGCTTGCTTTTTAAGTGTGCAATATCCTTTATACCCTCCAAAGCATATGCCAGGTGTCCAAGTGTGTTTTTAACATTTTGCGGCGTTTTATAGGCAGCCTCGGTAAACGCACCGAAGGAGGCAACATAGGAAAAAGTCCTACCGTTAAACGAGCCGATGTCCAGCTGCACAGCAGTGCCATCCATAATATCGCCCGCAGCCTTTAAAATGTTTTTAGACAATTTCAAGCTGTTTGCAAAATCGTTCGTGCTGCCCGCCGGGATATAGCCAATTTCCACATCCGTCCCAGACTTGAGCACACCGGCAACAACCTCATTGAACGTACCGTCCCCGCCGATGGCAACAATTAAATCAAAGTGCTTGGCATTTTCCTTTGCATACTGCTTGGCATCGCCCGTCGCCTCGGTCATATACACTGTGGTATTGTATCCGTACTTACCGAACAGCACCAAAATGTCGGTCAGATATTTATTCGCCTTTTTAGTACCTGCACAAGGATTCATAATCAGTAAAAGCTTTTTTGTTTTTCTCAAAGTCAACCACTTCGCTTTTCTTTCAAATATCACTTTGATTTTACTTCTCTTACACTTGATTTTACCACAAACCTTTTTAAAAAACAATAAAAATCAGCTTGCAAGCAAGGTGATTTTCATGTTGTTGTTTATTTGTGCTCTTTAAACAAAAGATTCCCTCCAAATCCTCATGATAATTACAAAGATATTTGTAATAATTCGTTTTGTCATATTTACGCTTGCTTTCAAAGACTCCCTTGTGCAAATGGAGACTGTCAGTCGAAGACTGACGGAGGGATTGTATTTTCTTTGCTTATTCACAACTCCTCCTGGTTTGCCATCATTCGACATGTTTATATTGCGACACATAAGGTTTAGATGCAAACCTTTTCAGTAACAGGCTCGTATCAAGTTAGAGCAAAAAATTATTCCACATCATAACTAACATCATTTATTAAGATAGTATTACCATCTTCCCATTTTAATGTTGGTTCTTCTGCCCAATCACCAATCCATAATTGTTGTTCCCTGCGGGTTATCGAACCAATTAAAAGC
>JAZSQB010000022.1:0-3876 GCA_045537695.1 Clostridia bacterium
ATATGCCGCACCAGACGGGTACATTTATCAATGTCACTCGCGGTATGTCTGCGGCTATTGCCGGAAGCGGCAAGGTTATCGCTGCTGCGCCGCCTACTGGACGGTTTCTCTATTATGGCAAGGTCATGGTTGACCATGCCACTAACTCGCCGTGGGCAAGAAAAGGCGCAAAAAAAGTCACAACCGGACGTAGTTTAAGATATTCAAATCCCAATGCTACGCCGGAGTGGTTCAAAACCGCCAAGGAGCGCCACGGTAAAGAATGGGTTGACATCGTAAAAGAAGAAGCCGGAGGAGGTAAACGGTAATGCCCGAAAATCAAAACAATGTCCGCTACGATGTAGACGGGCATGAGGTTGTCACGGATGCGCTACTTGAACTGGTGAACCAGTATTCAGAGCTGACCGGTGACGAAAGAATACAGTTTTCAACGCTGCCTGACGATGGCGGCGTTTCTTTTTATCCCGTTTCTGGTGCGGTCATCGAATCAGAGCGGACGGATATTACTGGGCGCACAGAGCGTGTTTGTTTATATCCATTTGTTATCGTGTATCGAGCCGCCAATCTGACCGCCAACCGCAAGCTGTCCGTAAAGGAGTGGCTTGACCGACTGGGCAGATGGCTTGAGCGACAGACCGTCACCATTGATGAAACAGAATACCGGTTGAGCGATTATCCTGCCTTAACCGGAAACCGAAAAATATTGTCAATCGAACGGCAGACCCCGGCTTTTTTTGACGAACCCAACGAGGATAAAACCGAAGATTGGCAGATATCTATTTCCGCACGATATATGTGCGAGTTTATGAGGTGAATAAATGGCCGACATCACAGGAAAAATCGAGCGTAAATACATGGCGCACATGATTGACGCTTCCTTCGGGGATGGCGAGGAAAATTATATTCGTCTTGGTAAAGACCTTGAGGAATACAATGTCGAGCTTAACCCCGACACAGAAACCAGTAAGAACATTCTTGGCGAATCGACTTTCAGACACAACGGTTACGAAGTAAGCGCAGATGCTGACCCTTACTATGCTGTTGCCGGTGATCCTCTGTTTGAGAAGCTGCAGGACATCGTTGACAACCGCCACACCGGTGATCGATGCAAGACCACCGCGCTTGAGGTTCACCTTTGGGACGGTGACGAGAATTCCGGTTTTGTTGCCTATCGGCAGGAATGCTATGTCGTCCCCAACAGCTACGGTGGCGACACCAGCGGCTATCAGATCCCCTTTACCGTTTACTATACCGGCGAGCGCGTAAAAGGTACTTATAGCCCCGGCGACAAGAGTTTTACTGCAAGCGGCACTGCTCTTTAATAAAAGCAAAATAATAGGAGGTAATTATTATGGCTGAAAACATTCAGAGAATCACGATCGACACCGGCGCGAAGAACTACGAGCTGCTTGACAAAGACGGTCAGAGACTTGGCGTTTTCAAGTTTCATCCCAGCGACACCCGCATTATCAGCCGGTACGAAAAAGTGGTGGAGTTCTTTGAGAGCACCGAATTTCAGAACTCGGTATCGGAAGAAGAGGCTGCACAGCAAATTGTTGAGATCGACAAGAAGATCTGCGAGCAATTTGATTTCCTGCTGTGTTATCCCGTTTCTAAGGGGCTTTTTGAAGGCTGCGGCCCTCTGTCCCTTACAGACGACGGCGATTATTACTTTGAGAAAGTATTAGAGGTTATTGTCAACATAGTGGAGGCTGCCACTTCACAGCGTGTTAAGAAGAAGCTGGAAAAAGTAAACAAAGCTACAGCAAAGTACAATAAATGATAAACGCCTACGAACTGCCGGAATTTTTGGCAGTCGACGGTGTTGAGTACGCCATAAGAACAGATTTTCGTGCTGTTCTAGACGTGCTCAAATATTGTAGTGATCCGGAGTATGAGGAGGATGAAAAAGCGCTTATCATGCTCCGGATCATGTATATAGACTGGAAAGAAATTCCTCTTGAAGAATATAACGAAGCAATAGAAAGAGCAGCAGAATTTATTGACATGGGAATAAAGAGCGATAACGCCTGTTCTCCGACACTTATGGACTGGGAACAGGACGCGCCGCTCATTCTTCCTGCGGTTAACCGTCTGTTTCAGTCAGACGTTCGCACAATGCCTCATCTTCACTGGTGGACATTCTTAGGGGCATACATGGAAATAGGTGAAAGTCTTTTCTCTACAGTGCTTCATATTCGGCAAAAAAAGCTAAAAGGCAAATTAGAAAAACATGAAAGAGAGTTTTTACAGCAAAACCGTTCCGTTGTTGAGCTGCGCCGCAAGGAAAGCGCAGAGCAACGAGAGGAAAAGAACGAGCTATTAAAACTTCTTGATGGTGATAAATAACAAATGGCTTACGCAGACGGAACAATTATCATTGATACCAAGATAAATGCAGACGGCGTTAGTGTTGGAACTGGAAAAATTACCGCAGCATGTAAAAATGCGGCTAAAAAAGTTGCGGCTTTGGGGCAGAATATGCAAAAGTCTTTCGCGAAAGCATCTGCATCCTCGAACAAAGCGGCAAGCAGCATCCAATCTATAGGTGCAAAGATCAAAAGTGCTTTCGGAAATTTTTCTCAAACAGCACAAACAGTCATATCGAGAATACGACAGATTGCAACCGGTTCTGGCTCTGCAAGCACAAATATATCTAAAATGGGTACAAGCGCCCGAAAAACATCTGGTAATCTGCGTGATATGGCAAAAAGCGCACGTAGTGCCAGCGGTGGAACGGGCGGCTTGGTCGGCGGTATTAAATCGTTACTTCGATACGGTTTAGGTATTTCGTCACTTTTTGTGCTCTTTAGGAAGTTGAGAGAAGCTATAACCGAGGGGTTATCAAATCTTTCGGCATATTCAGTCCAAACCAACGCGAATATTGCAAATCTCAACGCCGCACTTTCTACTCTTAAAAACGCTTTAGCAACAGCTTTTGCGCCGGTTCTTAATGTAGTAGCACCTATTCTTACCAAGCTAATTAACCTGTTAGCGACGGCAGCAAATTACGTTGCAATGTTCTTCTCTGTGCTTGGCGGAAAGGGTACATACACCAAGGCTGTTGCTGTTCAAGCAGATTATTCTGCCGCCTTAGAAGGTACTGCATCTGGGGCAAAAAAAGCTGCCAAAAGCACGAAAGAAGCTGCAAAAGCAGCAAAGGACTATTTATCGCCACTGGACGAAATAAAGAAGGTCAGCACAGAAAAGGGTGCGAGTGGCTCTGATGGTTCCGGAGGTTCCGGTGGTTCCGGTGGCGGAGCTGGCGCAGGAACACCCATGTTTGAAGAAGCGCAAATTGCCCCAGGTATGTTCGCTTTTGTCGAGCGGCTAAAGGATGTCCTTAGCAAAATATTTGCTCCTTTTAAGGAAGCGTGGGCAGCCGAAGGCGCAGCCACAATAGAGGCCGCCAAAAATGCGTTGATTGGGCTTAAAGCAATTGTAACAGCCGTAGGTAAGGGATTGTTCGATCTTTGGACATCTGGTGCCGGTACAGCAGCGCTTCAGGTGTTGCTCCAGCTTCTTCAGATTCTGCTGAATTTGACAGGCAGTCTGGGTGTTGCTATTGGCAATTTGCTTACATCTGCTTTTTCGTTGCTTGGCAGTGTATTACGTCCAGTGCTTCAGGGAATCAGCAGCTTCATTACTCTTATACAGCCAATTATTTCTTGGATAGAGCAAACCGCAGTAAAAATAATTAATTGGTTTAGTTCAGCATTTTCTGATTTGGCGCAGGTATTTGAAGAACACGGTCCAGAAATTGAAGCTATTATTACCGGTGTAGGAATTATGCTCAAATCGGTATGGCAAAATATTATCGAACCCGTCCTTAACTTGATGATGAAATTGTGGGGCAAATTGTTCGAATTTTGGTTT
>JAZSQB010000029.1:0-9525 GCA_045537695.1 Clostridia bacterium
CCTTTGCGTGGATGTATGAGACATCCAACGACGGTACAACATTTAAGGTTTCTGCACCTGCTACCGTATACGCAAAGAGCGTAGCGTTCCATGGTGAATGGCCGACAATTGAGGCACTTGGCTGGGAAGTTGTCGGCACAATGGATGGTTGTCCGCTTTATGCAAACCACTTTGATGCGGATGCACTTGTGCAGATTCCGACACAGCCGATTACACAGGCTGAATTGGATGCAAAGAATGCAACGCTGAATGATGGTACAATGTTTGCCTTTATCACAGCTGAGAATATAAGCAAAAGAACAACCACCACCACCGGTGCAGAAGGCGATGTTATTCTTTGGACACACACAGACGGTACGATTACAGACTCTGTGCCGTATGCAATAACTGGTACCTATGCATATTACTCGACATTCTATATACGCGAAGAAAACACAGCATTTTATGTTGTATTTGACAAGCCGGCTGCGCCTGAAGTTCCGCTCGAGCTTGGCGAAGTGACCTATTCTGTAGACGGCGGCGACGCAGTTGCAGTTGATTTTGGAGAGGGTACGACCTATGATGCACCGACGCTTGCGTGGGATGCACAGAGCGTAACCGTTACTGCAACGGCGACAGGCGATGGGGAAGTAACCGTATCTCCTGAAACGCTTGACCTTAGTACAGAAACCGAAGGTAGCGTCACAATTACATTGACGCCGAATACAGGCGAACCTGTTGAATACACAGTAAACTTCACGAAGGCGGCACCGCCGGTACTGGAAGCGTTGTCGTACAGTACAGCAGCTACGGTTTACAGAGTAGCGCTTGTTGATGAAACAGCGCTCGATACTGCAGTAAGAACACATAACATTACGGTTCCGTGGGGCACGGCTACCGCGACCGTAAGCTACCAAGTTGAAAATCAGGCAGCAGCTACGGAGACAGTAGACCTGCTTGCAAACAACGGCATTTGCACCGTTACGCTTCCGCAGGGTACAAAAGTGAACTTCACTTGGGGCAATGCGCCGGCAGGGCAGTATGTAACGGAGCTGAAGAAGGTACCAACGGGCACTTACGCGTATCCGAAACGATTCTTTGCGTCTTTTGGCGATATAGATAACGCGTATTTAACCAATACTACATCTAACTATACACCTTTCACGAAAGGCCAAACGTTCTTCAAAGAAGATGGCACAGCGATGGCGCCGGCGAGTGTGGCACAGAAGGGTAACATTGTTGTTATCGCTGATGCAGAAGCGAGCAGAGGTCAGCCTAAGTTGCTGCCGTCCAGAAATCTTTATATGAGTGGTAGCTACCCGGCAACCCAGACAAACAACGCTTGGATGAGCTTTAAGGTGGCGAAGGCAGGTACCGTTTACGCGGCAGCGCCGCAGTATGACGAGGTTTGGACGGAGATTGAAGCGCTTGCGGGTTGGACTGTAGCACCGTTTGACCTGAACTACAGCGCGAACAATCCGAACAGAAAGCTTTATATGAAGCAAGTAGCTGCAGGCGAAACCGTTTTAATCCCGGGCGCACAGCTGCTCGAGCACGAAATTGTTGCTTACAACGCATCCGTAGCTGCTGAGGGCTACAGCTATGTTAAGTATGATGATTACGAGGATGAGATTGCGGCTGCAATCGCCCAAGTCCTTCCGGCAGGCACAATAATCAATGACAATTCTGGCGGCTATATCAAAAAGTGGGCTGATGAATACACAAGTGAGGATACTATCACAATTAATGGTGTAAGCTATCCGGCAATTATCGGCGGTTACGAAATAAGCAGCGTTAGCGAAAAGAATGGCGTTGCCACTGTCACGCTGTCCAACTACGTGCGCAGCTTCCCGACTGTGGTTTTTGCAGTCGCAACTGAATGCGTAACAGAAGCAGCATACGCGCCGATGTACACCGGCAGTACTACACTTCCGGCTGACGGCGCAATCGAGCTGTCTGCTATCCGTGCGGCTTATGATCAGCCAAAGGGCGGCGAACTCAGCTTTGCCATTCAGGGCGGCAGCAGTCCATATGCTACACTTGAGGGCACAACCTTAACGGCGATAAGAGACGCTTATGTGGAAAATGCATATGTTGACATCGTGATTACGCAGACCTATGAAAATGGAGATACGCTGACAAGCACAGCCAGAATTAATATTCTTCCGGTGGATGCAGCCAAGTATGGTTACCTCAAGGTCGAAGCTGCTGACGGTTCCGGTACAGTAGAAGGTCGTGTTGGCGAAACAATCGTTATTGATACCATACCAACAGACGGCGCTAAGGAATTCCCGATTGGTGAACTTGTAACACTTACAGCTACACCGGATGAAGGCTATACATTTGCTTACTGGGAGCGTGTAGACGGTACAAACCGAGCAATCTATAATCGAAATGCAAGCTTTACACTCGCAGTTCCGTATAGTATCACGCTTAAGCCGGTATTTAAGTCTAGTGCTGCGTATACCGTAACCTTCCTCGGCTATCAGGACACTGTAATCGACACCTTTGGCGTGGATGCTGTAGAAGAGATTACAGTTCCGGCAGCACCGGAAGTATTCGGCTACACCTGTACTGGCTATACGGACGGCTCCACTGACTATGTAGCAGGTAATACAATCAATACAGAAGATATTACCGGTGATGTAATCATCAGAGCAGTCTACGTGCGTGACGCAGAGAAGGTTTACACACTGACAGTTACAGGCGGTACTGTTAAGGGTACGGAAGGTGCAACATCGGCAACTGTTAAGTACAACGAAGCCGTTACTGTTGTTGCAGGTGCGCCGGCAGATGACATGATGTTTAGCCACTGGACCGATGAACAGGGTCAGAAGCTCAGCTACGATAGCGAATACAGATTCTACATGGCTGCAGCTGACAGAGAAGTTATAGCAGTTTATGTTGAGGATACAGGGGACGAGATTGCGAAGACACCGGTTGTAACCATGACAGTTACCCAGGTTACAGACGATTCAAACGGCCCGATTTACGGTCTGTTCGCAGAAAGACGTGTTTCGGAAGCATATCAGGTTGTTGAATCCGGTATTATCTGGGGTGTTGCAACCGATGAAACGGATGCCGAAAACATTACATTAGCGAACAAGGGTGTTACCACGCATCCGAAGGGTGCATCCGCATCGAAGTACCAGAACAGAAACGGTCAGTACACGGTGCGTATCCAGATGACCCCAGCGCGTGCAGAAAAGGGTAACCAGTGGTATGCAAGAACATACCTTATGTACAGAGATAACAGCGGTAAAATCTGGACAATATACAGCCCGGCAAAGCTCATCCACAATTATTCGGCAGGTGAGTAAAAGTTAAATCCGTATAACATTTCCTTGCAAAAGGTGCTCTGCCCTCGGGCAGGGCACCCCACGCAGGGGCTTTTGAAAAAATGAATACGACATTCATAAAAAGTGTTGACAAGACGGAGATTATGTGATAGAATTATTTTTAACTGGTTTTATCACGCAATATTTAACTTGGCAGATAAAAAGACTGTATATTGAAAGGAGAGAGTTTCTCTATGAAAAAGGAATACGAAGCACTTGAAATTGAAATTAAGCACTTTGCAACCGTTGATGTTATGGATATAGGTCCGAGCGACCTTGAAGATGGTGGCTTTGTAGAGGACGACTTTAATCTTTGATTTTAAGTTTAATAAGAATCAGCAAAAAGAGAAACCTGCGGGTTTCTCTTTTTTTGCTTTTTTGTGCTTTTTTTGGGGATATAAAATAAACGGGCTGTCGGGGACGCCAGCCCCTACGATGTAGCCGGTAGTAAAAATTGTGCTTGCAGGGGACGGTCTCGCTGCGGCTCGGTCATGTCCGCGGCTCTGACAATCCACGGATTTTCATTCACTACCGCGTCAGCCGCTTCGCTACATCCTCGACGCGTCGCAAACAAAAAAGAAGGTATCCGTGGATACCTTCTTTGCATATGCTTTTTAAAATTACAGCTCGCTGTTTTCCTTGATTGCCTTTGCGTGTTCTTCCTGGATTTCCGGAAATACGGAAAGCATCGGCTCTACGTCTGCGCCTTTTCTGCGCTGCAAGTAGTTTTTGGTAATCTTCATTACCAGCGGGCTTAAAACGATAACACCGATTAAGTTCGGAAGCATCATCAGACCATTAAAGGTGTCGGAGATATCCCAAGCCAGGGAAGAGGTCATTACAGCACCGAGGAAGATGGTTACGAGGTGGATTACCTTGTATACTTTCACGCTCTTTGTGCCGAACAGATACTCCCAAGCCTTCGTACCGTAGTGGTCCCAACCGAGCACGGTTGTAAATGCAAACAGGAAGATGGCGATTGCTATGAACTTACCGCCGATATTCCAGAAACCGAATACGCTGTTAAATGCGTCTGCAACGGTGGTTGCGCTGTCTTCAAAGGTGAAGTACAAAGCGTCAACAGAACCTCTTGTGGTGAGCACAACAAGTGCGGTTAAGGTACATACAACCATAGTATCCGCAAACACTTCAAAGACACCCCACATACCCTGTTTTACCGGCTCTTTTATACTGGAGTTGGAGTGTACCATAACGGAAGAACCGAGACCGGCTTCATTGGAGAATACGCCGCGCTTAAAGCCCTGTACCATAACCTTGGAGATTGCAACACCAGCAACACCGCCGGCAACAGCGACCGGCTTAAATGCGGTTACAAAAATGGATTTCAGTGCCGGAAGAATCATATTGTAGTTTACGCCTACAATGGTAATAGAGCCGAGAAGGAACAGTACAACCATGAACGGTACAACCTTTTCTGCAAAGGATGCAATTCTCTGCAGACCGCCGAGTAAAATCAGCGCTGCGATAACAACTAAGATAACACCTAAAATCACTGCGTACAGAGAAACACCGTCAAACACAGAGATGTCGATGAGCGACTGAATCGGGAAAGCGGATTCCAGATTTAACACAATTTTGTTAATCTGCCCCATTGCGCCAATACCGAAGGATGCGAGCAGTGTGAAGATGGAGAAAACAACGGCAAGAATTTTACCGATATGCTTGCAGCCCTTCTTAGCGCCGAGACCGTCTTCAAGGTAATACATAGCGCCACCGGACCATTCCTCTTCTGCGTTCTTTCTTCTGTAGAAAATACCGAGCACGTTTTCGGAGTAGTTGGTCATCATACCGAAGAACGCTGCAACCCACATCCAAAATACTGCCCCCGGACCGCCGATGGCGATTGCAGATGCAACGCCGGCGATGTTACCGACACCGATGGTTGCTGCCAGTGCAGTACACAGTGCCTGGAACGGAGAAATGGTCTTGTCCGCTGTGTGACCGATAACGTCCTTTTTAAACAGACTACCGATGGTGTTTTTCCACCAAAGTCTGACGTGCGATACCTGAAATACCGCGGTTACAAGTGTTGTGAGCACACCGGTTGCCACCAACAGATATACGCCGTAGTTCCAGACGAAGCTGTTAATGTCACCGTTGACTTTTGTAATCCATTCTAACATTTTAAACCCCCCTGTGTATTTTGAATTTGGAGAAAGCAACAAAAAAGATGCCCCGAAAGGACATCTGCAATCAAATTCAAAATCATATAAATATGCGTTTGAAATAAGCTCTGTCCTTTTGCCTGAGAGATTTATGATTTTGCACCTTCGGCACTCACCTTTTGTGAGATTCTCCAGAGAGCCATCCACCATCGGTTCGACTGTTTCGTCCCGATTGCTTCAAATGGCAATATTAAAATGTTACAACTATTATATAATCTTGATAAGTTCTTGTCAATACCTAAATTTAAAAAAATGTAATTTTATGCAATTCTTTGCGCAAATAATTTACAAAAGCTATTGACACAGGCGTCAATTCAAGGTACAATATATAGTGTATATGTAGTTTATATATATGTGCGTTTTGCATTGGTTTTTTATTAGGAGAAAAAAGCGAAAAAAGAAGCAGGCGGGCTCAGCATATCCACCGGTTATTCTTGTATATAGCTTGATGATACACAAGTTTCTCGGGTTTTACCGATTTAAAACTGTTTAGAAAGCAAAATAGAATAGGATGAATATGTAAAGGCGCCGCCGGAAAAGGAGGTGCTTAGGCATGGACACTTCATTATGGATTATTATAGCCGCAGCTGCAGTTGTCGCTGTTTTGGCAGCTGTGATCAGTTATAGTATTGCACTGAAGAAGGGTTATGACAAGAGAAAAAATGAAGCAGAGCGCTCCATTGGCAGCGCAGAAGCGGAAGCAAAAAGAATTTTAGACGACGCACAAAAAGCCGCCGAAAGCAAGAAACGCGAAATCTTGCTCGAGGCGAAGGAAGAAAACCACAAGCTCCATCTGGAATTTGACCGCGAGGTTAAGGAAAGAAGAAACGAGCTTGCGCGCCAGGAGCGCAGACTGCAGCAAAAAGAGGAAACGCTCGATAAAAAAATCGAGGGGATCGAGGCAAAGGAAGAAAAAATTGCTAAGCGTGAAAAGGATTTAGAGGGTAAGGCAGAAGAACTGGAAAGACAAAAGCAGGCACAGATTGAGCTTTTGGAGAAGATTTCCGGCTTTACGGCAGAAGAAGCGAAAGCACAGCTCTTATCTACCTTGGAAAGTCAGATTCGCCATGAAGCTGCAATGAAGATTAAAGAAATTGAGCAGGAAACCAAGGAAGAATCCGATCGTATTGCCAAGAACATCGTTGCGCATGCGATTCAGAGAGTGGCTGCCGACCACGTGGCTGAAACCACCGTTTCGGTTGTGCCGCTGCCGAATGATGAAATGAAGGGCAGAATTATCGGTCGTGAGGGTAGAAACATCCGAACATTGGAGACGCTGACCGGTATTGATTTGATTATCGACGATACACCGGAAGCGGTTGTTGTTTCCGGTTTTGACCCGATTCGCCGCGAAATCGCGCGCGTATCGCTCGAGCGTTTGATTGCGGACGGTCGTATTCATCCGGCGCGCATCGAGGAAATGGTTGAAAAGTCGAGAAAAGAAATTGAAGCGGAAATTAAGCAGGAGGGTGAACGCGCAACGTTTGAAACAGGCGTTCACGGCTTGCATCCTGAAGTGATTAAGCTGCTCGGTCGATTGAAGTATAGAACCAGTTACGGTCAGAATGTACTCAACCATGCCAAAGAGGTTTCGCACCTTGCCGGCGTTATGGCGGCAGAGCTCGGCGTGGACATTGCACTGGCAAAGAGAGCAGGTCTCTTGCACGACCTCGGAAAGTCGGTTGACCACGAAGTAGAAGGCTCCCACGTAACCATTGGTGCAGACCTTGCAAAGAAGTACAAGGAAAATAACGATGTGATCCATGCGATTATGGCGCACCATGGCGATGTAGAGCCGCAGACGGTTATCGCTTCTATCGTACAGGCTTGTGATGCGATTTCCGCGGCAAGACCGGGCGCAAGAAGAGAAAACCTTGAAACCTACATCAAGCGTCTTGAAAAGCTCGAAGAGATTGCAAATTCCTTCAACGGTGTTGAAAAGTCCTTTGCAATTCAGGCTGGCCGTGAGATTCGTATCATGGTGAAGCCGGAAGACGTGAAGGATGATGCAGTACCGCTGCTCGCACGTGAAATCGTAAAGCGTGTGGAAGAGGAGCTTGAGTATCCGGGTCAGATTAAGATTAACGTGATTCGTGAAACCCGCGCTATTGATTACGCAAAATAAGAAATTGAAACAGAGAAGCTATGGCTTCTCTGTTTTTTGTGGTATAAACGGGACGTCGAGGACTGTGGAGGGATTTATCGCGGCGTAAACATGGCACAAATTTAAATGATACCGTAGGGGACGTTCACGAACGTCCCGCAAATACGGCACAAAATAAACGGAAAGAGCAAGCCCTTGCCCTACGAACATGAGAGAAAAGGATATCGTAGGGGACGATGCCTACATCGTCCCGCAAACGATTATATTTTCTTTGACATATATTCGCAATTTGGGTATAATATAGTTAGTTTAAATTTAGAAGGGACTTTCTTATGAAAATTTTATTTATCGGTGATGTGACCGGCTCTGTCGGTCGGGATATGCTCTCGCGGGGATTGGAAGAACTGCAGTATAAGCACAATATTGACTTTACGGTTGTCAATGCGGAAAATGCGGCGCACGGGCGCGGCATGAGCTACAGCATTTGTCAGGAGCTTTTTGATTTGGATATTGATGTGATTACGATGGGCAACCACGTTTGGGACAATGCGGAGATTTTTAAAGTGTTTGACTGCTGTGACAGCGTCATTCGTCCTGCCAATCTGCAACAGGGCGTGCCGGGCAAGGGCAGTGTGCTCAAAGAGAAAAACGGCGTCAAGGTCGGCGTTGTGAATTTGCTCGGGCAGGTCAACTGTCTGCCGTGCGACAATCCGTTTGCGGCGGCGGAGCGGGAGATAGAGGCACTCAAGGCGCAGGGCGCCAATGTGATTTTGGTGGATTTTCACGCAGAGGCAACCAGTGAGAAAATCGCGATGGGCTATCATCTGGATGGCAGCGTAAGCGCCGTCATCGGTACGCACACCCATGTGCAGACGGCGGACGAGAAAATTTTGCCGCGCGGCTGTGCGTATATGACGGATGCGGGTATGACCGGCCCGCAACATTCCGTCCTCGGCATGCAGGTGGAAATTATATTAAAACGTTTTGTAACAGGTTTGCCGCAACGCTTTGAGGTTGCAGACGGCAAAGGGCAGATTAACGGTGCCGTAATCGATGTGGATGAAACAACCGGCAAGGCGCACAGTATTGCGCGTATTGTATTTTTGGAAAAGTAAGAGGTAGAGTTATGGAAAAGTATACAGACGAAATTTATGTGCGCTACAGCGATATCGGTACCGAGGGATATGCGGATATTGCGCAGATTATGACATGGTTTCAAAATGCCGCAACCGACCATTCTGCATCTGTCGGCTACAGTGCAGAGGTGTTAAAAGAGATGGGGGCGGCGTGGATTGTGCTGCACTGGGACATTACGGTGCACGCGTTTGCGCGCTATCGGCAAAAATTGACGGTGGAGACGTATGCATCCGGTTTTTCCAATGCATATGGACACCGTATGTTTGCTTTAAAGGATATGGATGGCAATGTGCTTGCCGAGGGCGAATCGGTCTGGCTGCTTTACGATTTGACGCAGAATAAATTCCGCAAGGTGACCGAGGAAATGAGCGCGCGCTACGGCTGTAATACAAAAATGCCGGCGGAAATTTTGCGCAAATGGAAGCTTTCAGAGCCGGAAACGCCTGAAATTACCGCGCCATGGACGGTGCGCCGCAGCGATACAGATACCAACGGCCATACAAACAATGTAAGCTATGTGCGTGCCCTGATGGACGAAGTGCCAAACGGCGGTGCACTCAAACAGGTACGTGTGACGTATAAAAAAGCACTGTTTTTAAATGAAACGGCAAGCTTGCAAATCGGAAACGGTGCAGCCGCCATTTTGCGCGATGGGGAAGTATGCACTTTGTTTGCATTTGCGAGGTAAGGAAGCTAAATTCGTTATCGCGCGCTAAATCGAAATGCCGCTGCCAAATTGCCTGCGGCATAATTTAGCTATAGTTTTATTCCTGACTTGACA